>CAZYOV010000203.1:0-3305 GCA_964649215.1 uncultured Dehalococcoidia bacterium | reverse complement strand
GAGAAGGTTGTCGAGGAGATGGTGGAGCAGTTCAGCGGCGAGGACCCGCTGAAGCCCGCAACGCGCAAGGCGCTGCAGGACGCCCGCGTGCGGCTGGAGGAGCTCATGAAGCAGCTCAAGGAGCGGTTGGGTCCGATCGAGCCTGGAGAGCCTCCTGCTGAGCTCGTCAACAAGCTCAGGAAATCCGTGGGTCTCCGCAGCGGCTGACCGATCGGCCGCTCATGGCCCGAGGACGACGGGCGCCCGCACGGGGACGGGTTCCGAGATTGCCTTTTGCATAAGACATTCCAGGATCGCGCCCGCACATTTTGGGTGCTAAATACGATCTGTTTCCTGGGGGTGCGCCCGTCAGTAGGCTACCACCAGAGTCCACATGATCCCGTTGAGCAGAAGCACGATAGCAAGGGCAGCGGCCCAGACGGCCCATCCGCGGACGCCGGGCCGGAACCGAATTCGCACCTCATTATCCGGCTTCAACAGGATGGGATTATAGCATAGAGCCAGGACCGGCTTTCTGGCCGCCGACCTTGCCAATTCCGTGTCCGAGCCACCACCTTTGCTCTGAGCCTTTGAGCTGCCGGCCTTGCTGTCCAGCTTCGCGGAGCATGCGCTGGCACTGCTTGCACATCGGGGCGAGTCCGCGCCGCCAGGAGTCCTCGTCCCCCCGGTGCCCGTCGAGGACGGTAGCGGCGAAGACGCCTGCGGCGCGGCGGCGACAGAAGGCACATTGGATCACGGACTAAGGTTATGTCGAGGCTTGCCCTACCGCGAATCGCTAGGTGACACTAAGGGTTGTTAGCGTCGGGCCGCTGTTGACATCCTCGGGAGCTTAACTATAATTTATAACGCCCGTTTACCGAAGGGCGGGCCGTTAACGGCGATCGCCTTCGTAGGTAGCCGGGAGGGCCCGTCCGTCATAACCGCGCCACGGCGAATGGTGAATAGCGAACTGGTTAGGAGGTCTACTGTGCCCCACTACATGATCCAAGCAGCCTACACCGCTGAGGCGTGGGAAGGGCTGATCAAGCAGCCGCAGGACCGCTCTCGAGCGATCCGGCCAATCGTCAAGAACCTGAAGGGCCGCGTGATCAGCTTCTACAACAGCTTCGGCGAGTATGATGCAGTCGTGATAGCAGAGCTGCCGGATAACGAGGCCGCTGCTGGGATAGCGATCGCGGCCACCGCCGGGGGAGCGATCAAGGCCATAAAGACGACTCCTTTAATGACGGTTCGAGAGGGCCTTGGGGCCATGCGAAAAGCGAAGCGGGCGAGGTATCAGCCACTCAAGTAGCACGGCGATCGTTCGCTGCCGGGGCTAGATTCGATCCGGTCTGGGCGTACTAAGAGCAGTTAGCGTCGGCCCATCCCTTCCGCGCCCGCTAAGAGCACGGTCCTCAGAGCGTGACCAACGTGGCGGACGCTCTCGCCACTACCAACCGCTCGGCATGGGATGGGTGCTGCCGCGGTTGGCGGCGCGATCTACGCGCCTGCGGCTGGACCGACCGCTGGCCTGTCCGTGACGTTCGGCAAACGAGGCGTTCGTTCCCTAGCGTTGCAGAGGCCACACTAAGGCAGATTAGTGTGCTGCCAGCCGCCATGTCCCACCTTGCCGCTGAGACTAAATGGAGATTGCTGTCACACCACAGTGGCTCGAGGATCGCCATCACGGCGCTAACGTCGGTGACAAATACTGTCTCGTCGACGATATCCGCCATAGTGGCGCCGAGCTCCTCCCCCTGCACGACGCCTAGGTCCAGGCGAGCCAAGTCCGCGATCTGCGGGTAGTGGGCCCCCACTACCCGACGCCTGGGTTGGGGATTCCCAAGTTGACACACCCCACGAGACGCCGCTAGAACTGCCAACGACTGATGATTTAGTGGTATAATCATGCCTCTCGGCTCTCCATGGCTGAGGGATGGCGCAGCGGTCCATTCCACACTCCATAGCCTAATCTCCGCTGCGCCACTTCTTATGGCCGTCTGGTGGTATAATCATGTCTCGCGGTCGTTAGCGGCCGTGAGGCATAGAGCGCAGCGGTTTTGAGCAACTGGGCCGCTGCGCCCGTTCTTTTGTGGCCGTCTGGCGTGAAACCTCCTTCTCGGACATGCGTTACTCCATTAAGGCAGTTATGCGGGCACACTGGCGAAAGGTTTGCTTGCCGATGGGGGCGATTGTGGGCGACCTCTACTTATCTACGGATACGCCGTACCCGAACGGTGACTCTCGTCCTACAGGTGATCCGGCGATGTACTGTCACGCGGACTGGCCTGCGGACGATGATTTTACGTCCCATAACCGTATCCCTTTCTAGGTAGAGATTCCCTTCGCCGGTGTGCCCGCATAACTGCCTCTTTATCGACTATGACCTACCCTCCATATGACCCCGTATTCTGGTGACAAGGGACACACATGGCCTCACAGTTCGAGAGGGTGTCGTCACCACCTGAGCTGACAGCCGTTCGATGATGAGCGTTCCAGGGAGGCATCTTCTTGTTGCAGCGTCCACTATGGCCGCACGTCTTACGGGTACACTCACATTTGCCGCCAGCCCGTTTCCAGGCGGCGTCCATTACTGACTGCGGGAATGCCAATTTAATGCTACGTTCTCTGCGGATTGCGGAAATGATCGCGAACGGGTCAGAATGCGAGCCTAATCTTCCTCCCGCCACCTCACCTCGAACAACCGTACGTCAGCCCCGGGATTCGCCAACGGACGCCGCCATCTGCGGGGCTAGTTGGCCCCTTGTCGGCGCTTGATAGCCGTGCTAGCATTGTCGCGATGGTTGGTACCTTCTATGACACGGTGGCCCCGATCTGTCGGGGCCGTCTATGTTGTAGACGAGGTTAAAGTTCTGCGTCGGCTCCCCCGCAACTGGTGTCAGCTCGATGACCGGACATTAACCGAAGAGTAGAGAGGAGGTCATCGAGTGGCCTACGAAGACCGCAACCTAACCTGTGTGGAGTGTAACTCAGAGTTCGTCTTCAGCGCGGACGACCAGCAGTTCCACGCGGAGCGCGAATACCAGGAACCCAAGCGTTGCCCTTCCTGTCGGCAGGCCCGGCGCGGCGGCGGAGGAGGAGGTGGCTATGGAGGAGGCGGCTACGGCGGCGGCGGTTCCCGCCAAATGCACGACGCGACCTGCGCCGACTGCGGCAACGCCTGCCAGGTCCCGTTCCAGCCGACCCAGGACCGGCCCGTCTACTGCAGCGACTGCTTCTCCAAGCATAAGCCGAGCCGTTAGGGCTGGTAGCGCCCTCGCGCCGTGCTGCTGGCATGTCAGGAGGGAGGCTTCCATGCTGACCGT
>CAZYOV010000202.1:0-3312 GCA_964649215.1 uncultured Dehalococcoidia bacterium | reverse complement strand
GTGTTCCGGCTGGAGTTCGAGCTGTTCATCGGCGACTTCGCGCGGCCGGTGATGGACGAGGGCCGGGCCACGTACCAGCCCAGCCTCTTCTCGCTGGCCCACAAACCCCTTGACGACGGCCGCCCGGAGGCCCGCCGGCCTGACGTGTTCATGACCGCCGTGACGCCCCCGGATGACGAGGGCTACGTCAGCTTCGGGGCGCACAACTGGAACAAGCGCGGCTACGTCCGGCGCTCGCGCAAGACCATCGCCGAGGTCGACGCCGGGCTGCGTCCGGTGTGCGGCGACAACCGCGTGCACGTGACGGAGTTCGAGCACTTCGTGGAGGTGCCGCCGCTTCAGATCACACGGGAGATGGTGAAGGCGTGGCTCAGCCGCGTTGAGGACGAGGCGTTGCGGGCGGAGTACGAATCGATTGTGGACGAGCTCAAGGACTTGGAGCGGCTCATCCTAATCGGGCCGGTGATGACGCGGGTGCCGCCGGAGCAGGTGCGCCGCGTTCTCGGCCTGGCGGAGCCGCCGCCGGCGGCGCAAACGATCGCCGGTTACGTGAGCGAGCTGGTGCCGGACGGCGCTACATTGCAGATCGGAGTCGGCGAACCCAGCATGTATCTGGCCCGCGCCGGCGCCTTCGATGGGAAGTCCGACCTGGGGATTCATACGGAGATGGCGACGCCGGGGCTGGCCAAGCTGGTGCAGGCCGGCGTCATCAACGGCAGCCGCAAGACGCTGCACCCCGGAAAGGCGGTAGCCGTCGCCTGGTCCGGATCGGACGGGGAAGACCTGAAGATTATCACCGAGAATCCGGCCTTCGAGGTGTACGACCCGGAGTACCTGCTGGACGTGCGTACCCTCGCGCAGAACGATAACTTCTACGCCATGAACAACGCCCTGTCCGTGGACCTCATCGGCCAGATCAACTCGGAGAGCGTGTTCGGCCCCCGCCTGATCAACGGCACCGGCGGCCAGCCGGAGACGCACATCGGAGCCATCCTGTCCAAGGGCGGCCGGGCCATCACTCTTCTGCCCTCTACGGCGCTGGAGGGCGGGGTCTCCCGTATCGTCGCTCAGCATGAAGCCGGGTCCATCGTGACCATCCCTCGCTTCTTCGCCGACACGGTGGTGACGGAGCACGGGATCGCGCGGCTGATGGGGAAGAGTCACCGCCAGCGGGCGCGTGAGCTCATCGCCGTCGCCCATCCTGACTTCCGTGCTGAACTGACCCGGGAGGCGGAGAGGCTTCTGGGGTAGGCCCGATCGAAATGCGTATCATGCTTCGGAAGCTGTTCGAGCGCCCGCAGGCGCGGGTGGCGGGAGAGCGTCCCGCCGAGTACGGAGAGCGGACTGTGACTCTCCAGGTGGACGGGATGGTGTGCGATGTCTGAGCGGGCCGCGTGAGACGTGCCCTGGAGGGGCTCGAGGGCGTGGACAGGGTCGAGGTGGATCTGGCCTCGGGCGAGGCGGTCGTAGACGTCGGCGGCGAGATGACCAATGAGGAGCTGGTGAAGGCCGTGGAAGGTAAAGTAATCCTATCGTGGGCCAGGGTTCTCTTGGCTCACCCTAGATTGGTGGATCGATGAAAGTTGGAGCGCACGTTAAGGCCAGCGGCGGCGTGGACAAGGCGATCGGCCGCGCGGAGGATATCGGCGCGGAGACGATCCAGATATTCAGCGGCGCTCCACAGGCCTGGCGGCGAAAGGAGTACCGACCGGAGGAGGTGGAGGCGTACAAGGCGGGCGCGGCAGAGAAGGGAATCGGGCCCGCGTTCGTTCACGGCGTCTACCTCGTGAACTTGGCGACCGATAAGGAGGAGAACCTGGCGAAGTCCCTGGACGCCCTTGTGCACGACATGAACGTTTGCCACCTGTTGGGCGTAAAGGGCGTCATCTTCCATATCGGCAGCCACCGCGGTGCTGGCTATGAGCAAGTGTTTCGCCAGGTCGTGGAGTCCGTCCGCAAGATCGTTGACGCGACGCCGGAGGACACCTGGCTCATACTGGAGAACAGCGCCGGCATGGGCGGCGCTATCGGCTCCAAGTTCGAAGAGCTGGGCAGGATCATCCGCGAGGTGGGCAACCCGCGGGTGAAGGTCTGCCTGGACACGCAGCACACCTTCGCCGCCGGCTACGACTTGAAGACGAAGGACGGCCTTGCGGCGGCGATGTCGGAATTCGAGGCTGAGGTGGGCTTAGACCGGCTGGTGGCTGTCCACGCCAACGACTCCAAGTGCCCGCTGGCAGGCGCCTTGGACCGGCACGAGAACATCGGTGAGGGACACATCGGGTTGGAAGGTTTCCAGAACATCATGTCTCACGCGGCGTTCAGAGACGTGCCCTTCCTGCTGGAGACGCCGGGCTTCGATAATCAGGGTCCGGACCAGCGCAACGTTGAGATCCTGAAGGGCCTGCGCGAGAAGGTAGGCCTCTCCTAGCCTGCCGCTCCTGGCGACGTTCGCCCGCCGGCTGCTGCCCGCTTGGCCGCGCTCATGAAGAGCCACGCCCGAACAGCCCCTTCTTCTTCTTCAGCCCCAGGAACTGCAGCACGCCGGAAAGGAACGCCTCCGGCTGCTCAATAAAGGGGTAGTGGCCGCTGTTCTCGATCACCAGGAGTTTGCCGTGGGGCAGTGCGTCCGCCGTCTCGCGGGCCCGCTCTGGAGTAACGCTGAGGTCGCTGTCCCCCGCTATCACCAGGGTGGGAACCTGAATCTCGCTCAGCCGGGGCCGCAGGTCGAAACCCTCTAAGCTGTCCCAGACCGCTTGCGTCTTCGGCCCGAACCGCACCGAATCCAGTCTCAACTCCGATACTCGCGCTGGGTCGTGGAAATAGATAGGCGCCAGCAGCTCCAGGCTTCTCCGCATTACATGGTCGGACGGCTCGCTCTCCTGGAGCGAGCTCAGCTCGGCGAGTGCCTCCTGCTCCAGCTGGCTCGGCAGGGCCTCCTCCACGTCCTGGATGAAGTCATGGCTGGCGGAGGCGCAGACCAGTATCAGGTGAGTAAGGAGTTCTGGGTGAGCGAGGGCAAAATGAAGGGCGACGATACCGCCGAAGCTGTGCCCCAAAAGGGCGAACGGCCTCACATCCAGCGTCTTCGCCAGGGCGTCTAAATCGCCGACGAATCGGTCGATCTTAAACGGGTCCGGCCCCTGGGGGGAGGCGGAACGGCCGCTGCCCCGGTGGTCATAGCAGATAAGCTGCATGTGCTGGGCCAGCGGACTCAGGTGGGGAGCGATGACTGTCTGGTCCAAGCCTGGCCCACCGTGATGCACAATCAGCGGTAACCCTTCCCCCTCCTGCGTGCAGTGGAGGTCTACG
>CAZYOV010000201.1:0-3381 GCA_964649215.1 uncultured Dehalococcoidia bacterium | reverse complement strand
CTGCCCGCATGGCGGTGACCGAGTCTGTGTAGCGCAGCACCAGACGCTCAAGCTCCGAGAAGTCCGACGCAGACTCGTATTCGGCCAGCGCCTCTATCTCCGCAGCAGTTAGGCCGACCTGCCCGCCGATGCGGACGTGGTGGGCGAAGCCGTAGTCGCAGCGCAGGACATGAAACAGGCGCAATACGGCCAGCTCTCTCAGCCGCGGGTCAAGGCTCAAGCGCGTAAACAGCGCCGTCATCATCTCCCACCAAACGCGCAGCAGGTCCGGCGAGTGGGCCATCACCTTGAACACGTTCAGGACGCCCAGTCCGCGGCTCGTTCGCTCGATAAGCTCGTAGAACTCCTGGAGTTGCGACGAGTTGGGGGTGTCCACCTGCGATACAACGGCCATCACTTAGCTCCCCGCTCGATAATGCGATAGACGACGGTGCCCTGGGCCAAAAGCTTGCCATCGGCGTTGGTCACCCGCACATCGGAGTAGATGATCTCCTTGCCCCGCTTCAGCACTTGCCCCTCGGCGAAGACATCCTCGCCGATGACGCCGGATAGGTAGTTGACGTTAACGCCGACCGTGGAGCCGAAGTAGCGTGGCGAGAGGATCTCCGCCGTAGTCCAGGCGGCCATAGCGCCCGTCGTGTCAATCAGGGAGGCGATAGCACCGCCGTGAAGGGCATCGCCGGCGGTGGTGTTCTCCTTCTGAAAGCGCAGGCGCAGCTTGGCGTACCCCTCGCGGCCCTCGATAAATTCCATGCCAAGCTGCTTCATGTAGGGCGTTATGGCTATCACCTTCGCCATGCGTTCATTATTCGTGTCCGCCTTGCTGTCAGGCATTGGGGTATCCTCCCTCTCGCGTATTAGGGCACCAGCGCTATGTGGATCGCCTCCTCGCCCTCAATCTCACGCGCCAAGAGGCGCAGGGCGTACTCGGCCTGATCCAGGGGCAGGGTATGAGTGTGCATCTCCGCCAGCGGGTAACGGCCGGATTCAATCAGGCGAACGGCTGTCTCGTAGGCCGGGTAGTCCACACCGAGGGCGCCCTTTAGCGTCAGCTCCTTGGCTACGACCTTATCGCTCAGGAAGTCCGGAACCGGGTTCGGCCCCTTGGTGCCGGCAAGAACGACCGTGCCGCCACGCCGCGCCAGGTCCACCGCCTGGGTGACCGCCTCCACAGCGTAGGCCGTCACGTCCACCACCACGTCGGCCATGCGGCCGTCGGTGATCTCACGCACCCGGCTACGGACGTCCTCCGCCTCGACATCGATCGTGTGGTGAGCGCCGAACCTCCGCGCCAGGGCCAGCTTCCTCTCGTCGGCGGCGAGGCCGGTCACGATCACGCAGCCGGCGCCGGCCTCCCGGCAGGCGATGACGCTGGCCAGCCCCCGCTGCCCCGGGCCCAGAATCACCACCGTATCGCCCACCCTGGTGCCCGGCAGCTCCACCGCCCAGCGGAAACCGGCGCCCAGCGGGTTGAACAGCACGGCCAGCTCAACGGGGATATCCGGGGAAATGCGATGAATCAGGGAGTGCGGGTCCAGGTACATGTACTGGGCGTAGCCCCCCCAAAGGGAGGGTGGCGTGCTTGTGGAGATGTAGCCATAACCGGATATGAAACCGCGGCCCCGACACAGCCGGTAGCGTCCGGCGACGCACTCCCGGCAATAGCCGCAGGGGAGCAACGCCTCAACCGCGACACGATCCCCTTGCTTGACGCCCCAGCGCCCAGCCGCCACGTCGCCGATCTCCTCAATGACGCCCACAGGCTCGTGGCCGGGGATAACGGGAAACGGGGCGGGCAGCGCCCCCGCGTACTGTTCATAGTCGCTGCCGCAGATGCCGCAGGCCTCCACGCGCAGGAGAGCGTCTTCAGCCCCTATCTCCGGCAGCGGAAACTCCGCACTGCGCAGGCGGCGAGGCCCCTCCTGCACCACCGCCCGGGACGTGGCGCCCTTACTCACTTCCAGCTACGCTCCCACGGGCCATAGACAGACAGCCACCTTCCTAAATCATGCCGATAGGAATGCACGAGGCCACAGTGCCGCTAGGATAGGCTCACCGGGCTCAGGCTGTCAATGCGGCGCCCATCGATGGCATACCGAATCCTCCGGCCTTGCTAGCGCGTAACTCCTAGTGGTCAGGGCTCAGGGGCCGTGGCCCGGCAAGAGGTAGGTAAGATGGCATGAACCCGTTCCAGGCCTGGTTTGAGCTGGCGTTGGAGACCGTCCAGCGAGAGTCGTACTACAGCATCTATCTCGCTGTCGTCGCCACCTGGTTCGCCTACATGGGCCTGCGCGGCCTGGTCTCGAAGGAGACGCGCGGGTTCGGCTGGCGGCGCGGGCCGGCCCTGGATCGGGAGGCGGTAGTGACTGGTCAGATATGGCTCGTTGTGGCGGCGACGCTAGGCGCGGCGGCGTTGCTCTTCAAGCTGACCTAAGCGGGCGTCATGGTGCGGAGGTTAGGGCTGGTCTTCGGGACGATGGCAGGGCTGCTGCCCTGGCTGCTGGCCCTGGGCATGGCGCTCATCATCGTCATCGTCTTCGCTCAGCGGTTCGGCATCTTCGGCCAGAAGATCGAGCTGCCGGGGAGCTCGGTGCTGGTCCCAACGGGCTCCGAGGGCCGCAGCGTCGAAGCGTTCACCTTCACCGCCCGCGACGGCATCCGCTCCATCGATAGCCCCAGCTTCCTGACCGCCCAGGAGGCGGAGGAGCGCGGCGAGATGGTGCCCACGGAGTTCGTTATCGGGATCAGCCTAAACGGAGAGAGCAAAGCGTATCCGGTCAACGTCCTAAGCCGCCATGAGATCGCGAACGACAGCGTGGGTGGCGTCGCCATCGCCGTCACGTTCTGACCGCTATGCTTCACCGGTCTCGTGTTTGACCGGCAGGTAGAGGGCCGGGAGCTTACCTTCGGCGTGTCCGGGAAGCTGATCATGAACAACCTGGTGATGTACGACCGCCAGACAGATTCTCTCTGGCTCCAGATAAGCGGCGAGGGTATCGATGGCCGCTTCAAGGGCGTCGGCCTCGTCAAAGTCCCGCACGTGCAGACCACCTGGGCCGCCTGGAAAGAGATGCACCCGGACACCCTGGTGCTGGACAAACGGGGCGGCTACGACCGCGATCAGTACGAGTCCTACTACAATAATCCCGGCGCCGGCCCCCTGGGCCAGTCCCGAAGCGATGACCGCCTGCCGCCCAAGGACCTGGTGCTGGGCTACATCTTCGGCGGGCGCGCCAAGGGCTACCCCTTCCGAACCCTCCTGGAGACGCCGGTGATCAACGACACCTTCGCCGAACGCGAGCTGCTGGTCGTGTTCGAAGAGCGCTCCCAGACGGGACAGATCTTCCGGCGCGAAGTGGACGGTCGCACACTCACCTTCGA
>CAZYOV010000200.1:0-3387 GCA_964649215.1 uncultured Dehalococcoidia bacterium | reverse complement strand
GCCTCCTTCAGGCCCAGGGTGGTGACCTCGCGGACGGCCTTGATCACGTTGATCTTGTTGGCGCCGATGTCCTTGAGGTGCACGGTGAACTCCGTCTTTTCCTCTTCGGCGGCGGCGGCCTCGGCAGGGGCGCCGGGGGCCGCGGGCGCGGCGACGGCGACGGGCGCGGCGGCGGTGATGCCGAACTCGTCCTGAATGCGCTCGTTGAGGTCGCGCAGCTCCAGCATGGTCATCTCCTTGATGATGTCCAGCACCTGGTCTACGCGCTTCCCATCTGCGGACGCTTTAGCCATTGTTCTATCCTCCTTTTACGACTGTCCTTGGGCTGATTCCAACTGCTTGGCGCGGGCCTCAATGAGGCCGGGCAGCTCGCTCAGGGCCGACTGGAGAAGCGACGACAGCTCCTGAAGCGGCGATTCCAGCAGGCCGGCGAACGTGGCGAGCGGCGACTGGAGCTGTCCAGCGAGCTGGGCAAGCATGACCGGTCTGGGCGGCAGGAGCACCAGCGCCTTCAGATCGTCCGCGGATACCACGTGGCCGTCCATAAAGGCGCCCCTGATGGTGAAGGTGGGCGGCGCCGACTGCGCGTACTCTATGACCGCTTTGGCGGCCTCGGTCGGGTCGTTATAGCTGAGGACGAGGGCGGTGGGCCCCTCGATGATCTGCATCAGGTCAGGGATTCCGGCCTGGTCGGCGGCCAGGCGGAGGATGCTGTTCTTGATCACGCGGACCTCCACTCTGGAGGCGCGCAGACGTCGCCGCATCTGATCCATCTCCTGGACGCGCAGACCGCGGAAATCGGCGCCCACGGTGATGGTGGCCCGCCCTATGATCTGCTTTAGCTCTTCGACCAGGTCCATCTTTCGCTGGGTTGGCATGTGGCCGCTCCTGGCTTGGAGGCCTGAGGGCTTCCGCTATAACAAAAAATCCCTTGCCCGGAGGCAAGGGACGAACAGTTCGACTGGACTCAGGCTTAGCCTGGGACCCCGGTGTTCGCTTCGTCCGGTATTGCCTCGGCGGGCCGGTGGTTTAAGGCCCGACTTGTCGGGCCACCCGCTGTCTCGGGCTACCGAAAGCTGATTATACGTCAGTGACGGCGCCAAGCGCCAGGGTGGGGGCGACGTCCAGTTTGATGCTGGGCCCCATCGTTGAGGTGAGGATCACGGACTTAACGAACTGGCCTTTGGCCCCGCCCGGCCTCTCCCGCACGATGGCATCGACAAGGGCGCTGAGATTTTCCAGGAGCGCCTCCTCGGTGAAGCTGACTTTGCCGATGGGCACGTGCACCAGGGCGGTGCGGTCGGTTCGGAACTCCACGCGGCCCTGCTTCGCCTCCTGTATGGCCTTGGGGAGGTCATCGGCGTCGACGACGGTGTTGGTGCGAGGGTTGGGCATGAGGCCGCGCGGGCCGAGCACGCGGCCGAGGCGGCCGACCTTGCCCATCATCTCACGGTTAGCGAGGGCGATGTCGAACTCCAGCCAGCCGCCTTCGATCTTCTTGACCAGGTCGTCGGCGCCGACCTCGTCGGCTCCGGCCTGCTCGGCAATGCGGGCGGCCTCACCTTCAGCGAAGACGATGACGCGCTGGCTTTTGCCCAGACCGTTGGGAAGGAGGATGGTGCCGCGGAGCTGCTGGTCCGCGTGGCGGGTGTCCAGGCCGGTGCGGACGTGTAGCTCCACCGTCTCGTCGAACTTGGCGAAGGCGTTCTCCTTGAGGAGCTTCACCGCTTCCTGCGGTTCATAGGCGCGGTCACGGTCAAGCTGCTCCAGGACGGCGCGGTAGTTCTTTCCGCGTTTGGCCATCGTTAGCCGCCGACCTCCACGCCCATGCTGCGGGCGGTGCCTTCAACCATGCGTACGGCGGCGTCGATGTCGTTGGCGTTGAGGTCCTTCATCTTGACCTCGGCGATCTGGCGCAACTGGTCGCGGCTGATAGTGCCGACCTTCTCCCGAACCTGGGCGGTGCTACCCTTCTCCAGCCCCAGGGCCTTCTTGATCAGGTCGGACGCGGGCGGTGTCTTGAGGGAGAAGGTGAAGGAGCGGTCCGCATAGACGAGGATCTCGACGGGGATGATGCTGCCGGCTTGGGAGGAGGTGCGCTCGTTGTACTCCTTGCAGAAGGCCATGATATTGGCGCCGTGCTGGCCGAGCGCGGGCCCCACAGGGGGCGCCGGTGTGGCCTTGCCCGCTTCCAGTTGAAGCTTGATAACGGTGCGGATCTTTTTCGCCATGTCGCTAGAGCCTCTCCACTTGGAGGAAGTCCAGCTCCACGGGCGTCTCGCGGCCAAAGAAGGAGACCAGCACCCGCACCTTACCCTTCTCCGGGTTGATCTCATCCACCGTGCCGATGAAGTCGACGAAGGGGCCGTCTGTGACGCGGACGCTCTGCCCCGTCTGGAAGCCGACTTTGATGCGGGGCTCCTCGGCGCGCATCTGGCGGAGGATGGATTTCACTTCGGGCTCGTCCAGCGGGGTGGGCGAGGTGCCAGAGCCGACGAAACCGGTCACTCCGGGCGTGTTTCGGACGACGGTCCAGGCCTTGCTGGAACGGGCTTTGTCCTGCTCCCCTGCGGCCGGGTCGTCCTGGCGCATCTGGATCATCTGTACGAGGACGTAGCCGGGGAATATCTTGCGCGGCACTGTACGGCGGGCCCCGTCACGGATCTCTATCTCGTCTACAGAGGGAACGACGACATGGTGGATGAGGTCCTCCGCGTCCATGGACTTGATGCGCTGCTCCAGGTTGGTGCGTGCCTTGTCCTCATAGCCGGAGTAGGTGTGGATGACGTACCAGGCACGTCCCGGCCGGAACATCTCCTCATCTGTGATGACGGGACGCTGTTCGGATTCCTCCGCTGCTTCCGCCTGGAGTTCAGAGGTGTCCTCTGGGGGGCTCTCTTTCAGCGCGGGCTCCGCGCTCTTTTTCCTTCTAGCCACCTTTACCAACCTAAGTCAGAAGCGCGTTATCGATGAGCCAGCCGAAGGCGATGTCGATGCCGCCGAGGGCGGCGCCTACAATGGCGGCGACGATTAAGACAACGATGGTGAGATAGGTGGTGTCCTGGCGGCTGGGCCATACCACCTTGCGCAGCTCGCTAATAATGTCCATGACGAAGCGTGGGCGCCAGGAGGCGACAGCGCTGAGGCCGGACCGGCCCTCGCCACGGGGAGCGGCGCGGGTGGTGCCGGTACGTGGTAGCGGCCGGGCTCCGGCCCTGCTCCGGCTGCCCTTAGCCTTGCTAGCCGGGTGGCGTCTCAGAGCGCGGCTCATCGCGCCTCCCTGTGCTGGCGGTGGTTGCGGCAACGGGGACAGAACTTTCGCAGCTCCATGCGGTCGGGGTCGTTGCGGCGGTTCTTTGTCGTCGCATAGTTACGGTTCCTGCACTC
>CAZYOV010000199.1:0-3395 GCA_964649215.1 uncultured Dehalococcoidia bacterium | reverse complement strand
AGCTGCACCAGCGGCAGGCTGGTGGGCAACATCATGGCGAACGTCATCAGGGTCCAGCCAGCGACGAAGACGAGGCCAAACAGTAGAGCATCGCCGTCGAAGCCGATCTCGACGCCGGCGAGCTGCTCGTGGCTAAGGAAGCGGCCGTAGGGGGAAAGATCCCAGACCCACAGAGTCAGCCAGGCGAGGACGACGAGCGCCACCAGCAGCGCCGTGAACAGTTTTCGATCGTGTACTCTGGGCCAGAACATGGATACGTTCTCCGTGCCGGTGGCCGGCCTCACGCAAAGCCGCGCGCAGTCGGCCACCGGCGGGCTATGCCAGGGAAACCTCGTGCGTTAGGCGACGAAGCGGAAGCTGCCCTGGATAGCGTTGTGGCCCTGGAGGTCGATGTCTTTCAGACCGTACTTCGAGGTATTGCGCTTGTAATTGGACGCCTTCGCTACCCAGGCGGGCGCGCCTGGTATGGTCGTGAAGATGCTCTCGCCTAGCGTAGTCACTTCGCCGGTGGGGCCACGGTAGGGCTCCATATCCGCCTCGGCGACGGAGCCGATCCTGATTTTGCCCTTGCCCTCCACGATCTCGTAGGTGATGGGAACGCTCTCGACTGAGACGACTTCGCCTATGAGCGAGGCCACGTCCGCGACAGGGCCGCCCAGCTTGCCAGTCCATACGTCAATGATGGCCTGGTGCTGCTGATCGCTGGCCCCATCATCCACGAACACGGCGGCCTTCCAGTTGCCCTTTAGGACGTTGCCGGGTATATGAACACAGAGGGCGAGGGTGCGGCCTGAGACGTCGGTGCCGTTGACGCTGCCGGAATCGATGTGGTAGGCCATTATCGAATCGCAGGTGGGGTTGTCCGGGTCCTCACCCACCCAGCAGGGGCAAAGAATCTCGCAAGTGCACACCTCCAAGAGGGTGCCTTCCAACTGGTACGCCATTTCTGACCTCCTTCTGCTCGGAAAAGGTTACCGCGGATTGACGATGGGGCGCTGTCTCGAATCGTCACCTCCCTCCAGGCTATAGTTGGCTATGCCAGCGACGGTCTACCGTCCGCTAGGGGTTTACCCCAGCGAAGGTCACGCCGCGGGTATCGAACTCTTTTGCGTCGGACTCGTGCTTGGAGCCCGAGAAGACATCCACCTGCGGTCCCCAGCGCACGTCCGTGAAGCCCACGTGCTCCAGCACCCAGTTCCACTCTGCCTCCAGCAGAGCACCGGCGATTCAGCCGGACCAGAGGTCTATGTCGTCCTTCGCGTCCTGTGGGACCTCTTTATGGACGACGATGTCGGCGATCTGGAAGCGGCCGCCGGGCTTGAGCACCCGCCGGACCCCCTTCATCACCGCCACCTTGTCCGGACAGAGGTTGATGACGCCGTTGCTGATGACCACATCGACGGACTCATCGTCTACCGGCAGCTCTTCGGCCAGGCCCCGGCGGCAGTCGACGTTATCGAGGCCGAGCTCTCGGGCGCCGGCGGCGGTCTTCTCCAGCATGGCGGGGGTCATGTCTACAGCGATGACGCGTCCGCTGGGGCCGACCTGGCGAGCGGCGATGAGGGTATCGAAGCCGGCACCGCAGCCGATGTCGAGGACGGTCTCGCCGGGGCGCAGGTCGCCGAAGGAGAAGGGGTTGCCGGTACCGGCAAAGGAGTCGACGGTGCCCTGGGGAAGAGAGTCTACGAGAGCGTCGTCGTAGCCCAGCATGCGGGCCAGGGGGCGACCGTTGTGAAAGTGGAACCCCTTATCAGGAGCCAGAGCGACATCGGTGTACTTGTCGCGGATCTGGCCGCGCAGGACATCGGCGTCAACGCGAGATGGGCGAACCTCGGTAGTGATGGAGACCCTCCTATTAGCCGAAATGCGACGTGATTAACGTAACGTCAAGATGACACGCAGTCAAGAGCAGGTCGGTGCAGGCACCCGCACTTGGTCGCGTGAAGGGATTGACGGCTGGCCGGCTGAGGCGCGAGGCTATCGCGATCCCATCAGGGCAAGCGGCGATCAGCCGACGACTTCTTCGCCGACGAGCTGCAGGATGAGGCCGACGACGAACAGGACGCCGAAGCGGCGATTGTGGATGAAAGCTATCCCCACGAACCAGAGAGGCCAGCCCTTATAGTCATCCGGCGGCTCCTTCGGCTTGGGCGAGCTGTAGATGCGGAACACCCAGAGCAGCAGCGGCAGGGCGCCGGCAACCAGAAGCAGGCCGGGCATCGTCTGCCAGATTGCGAGGGCGATGACGGAGGCGTACATGGCCAGGCTCAGGAGCTGGGTCAGGCGCCGCGCCCGCGCCTCGCCGAGCAGCATGGGCAGGGTGCGAATGCCGTGCTCTGTATCGAAGTCAAGCTTGTCGAGGTGCTTGCCGAAGAGGACGGTGGTAACGCCCAGGGCGTAGGGGATGGAGGCGAGGACGACCCAGCCGGGGAGCGACTCCGCCATCACGTAGTAGGTGCCGCCGATCATCAGGGGGCCCCAGACGATAAACACCGCGATCTCGCCCAGGCCGAAGTACTTCAGGGGGAGCGGCCCGCCGGAGTAGAGGAGGAGCACAAACGCCCCCGTCAAGGCGAAGGCGAGGAGCAGCGGGCCGGCGACGACCGTAAGGTAGATGCCAATGGCGGCGGCGACGGCGAGGAGGGCTATGGTGACGCCCACGAAAGAGCGCCGCTGGGCGGACTCCTCGGTGAGGGGATGGGGGCCGTAGTTGACTCGGGGCGAGTCCTCGGTATCGGCGCCGCGATGGAAGTCCCAGAAGTCGTTGACGAGGTTGGAGCCGGCGTGGGCCAGCACCAAGCCGATGGCGGTGAGGATGAGCAGCGGCGCAGCGAAGACGTCGTCGCGGAGGGCGAGCAGGCCGCCGATGACCGCGGAGGTGGCGGTCATGACGACGACGGAGGCGCGGGAGAGGACAAGCCAGCGGGTGATGGGGTCGACTTCCGCCAGATCGAAGCGGGGTATGGTGTATAGCGCCTGGGCCCAGAGGCGCGGCGGGAAGGGCTTGACGGCGGGTTTGGTAGTGGTGGCCATCGCGGTAATTCTAGCAGACATGGCTGGTTAGTGAAATCCACCACAGCTCGATTGCGCTATAATACGACTGTCAAGTCATTCGATAACGCGCGTGGGAGGTGGCCCGTGGCCGATCAGCCGAAGCGAATGCACCGTAGCCGGAGCGACAAGAGGCTGCTGGGTGTCCTAGGCGGCGTGGCCGATTACACCGGCCTCGACCCGTCCCTGATACGCATCGTCTACGTCATCGTCACGATTCTGACGGGGTTCTTCCCGGGGATCTTACTCTACCTCGTGATGGCGTTGGTCGTACCGCGGGAGCCGAAGGGCGGCTCCGAGTAGCATCCGCCCCACCCTGGTGTCATCTGACCCGCCCGGCCCGC
>CAZYOV010000198.1:0-3400 GCA_964649215.1 uncultured Dehalococcoidia bacterium | reverse complement strand
TCATGTCGATGATACAACACCCCACCGGAGAACCACGGCTCGCAGTCCCAGGTGGGCCGGCGTTCAGGGCCACATCATCGAGACCATCGCCCAGCGCCCTGCATATCAGGTGCTGGTGGACACCCTGCGCGCCCTGCCGCCGACGATGCAGCGGCGGGCGCAGGGCAACCTCCTGGTTGGGCTGGCGATGGACGAGCATCGGGGCGAGTTCCGCCGAGGCGACTTCCTGATCCGCAACCTGATGGGGGTTGACCAGGAGAGCGGCGCGCTGACAGTCGGAGCGCTGCCCCGCGTGGGCCAGACGATCCAGTTCCAGCTCCGGGACCCGGACGCGGCGGACGAGGACCTGCGCGAGTTACTGGAGCGAGCGCGGACGGATCTCGGCGCGCGCCGGCCCGTTGGGGCGCTGCTCTGCTCCTGCAACGGTCGGGGCGTCGGCCTGTTCGGGACGCCCGACCATGACGCGCGCACCCTGGCGGACCTGCTCGGCCCCATCCCCGTGGCCGGCTTCTTCTGCAACGGCGAGATCGGCCCGGTGGGTGAGCAGAACTTCCTGCACGGCTTCACCGCCAGCATCGCCCTGGTGATCCCTGAGGAGACCGGACAGGGCCAAGTATCGTAGGTCAAGCACATGTCCGAGCGATGTTCCCACGGCCTGAGGGCTACGGCGAGACCCATCTGGGAGGCCATCTTCCGTCACCCGTTCCTCAGCCAGCTGGAGGCCACCGGCAAGAGACTGGCCCCTGTAGAGGAGGTGGCCCGTGGCCGACGCCCGTGAACTGATTGCGCAGACGCGAGCGCAACTGAAGGCGGTGGAGGACAAGCTCTTTGCCCACCCCTATCTTTCAGCCGTCGAGGAGGGGCGGATCACCAAGGAGAAGCTCCGCCTCTTCGCCGGCGAGCAATACTACATCATCAACTCGGACCTGCGCAGCGTCGCCCTGCTGATCAGCCGCCAGGGCGACGGCCCCAACCGCGAATTCTTCCTCGGGGCGCTGCAGGGCGAGGCCGCGGCCAGGGACGCTCTCCTCGCCTTCGCCGGGGCGTTGGAGATGAGCGAGGACGACCTGCGGGCCCACGAGCCCATGCCCGCCGCGTGGATATGCTCAACACGATGACGCTGGTCGCGAAATACGAGCAGCGCCTCGAGCGGCAAGTGGGTGTATCGATTGCTCATGAGGGAAAGGATTTTATCATCAACTAGTGCTACGTAGAGTCCCCTTGGGCACCCGATGATGAACTGGATGAGATGCTGCGGAACGAGAACCCTTTTGCGCCGATGCGCAACGTCGCCCGTAGGCGGTACTAGATCGTAATCTTGAGCTGACCGCTGCACAGGTGGGAACAGACACTAACAGGTCATAGTGTCGATACGTTTGGAGCGGTCGGTCGGACGCGGAGCCGCGATCCCTGAGTAGCGTCAGGATTCTAGGCGGCAGCCTGGCGTGGGGCGATTGACCGTCTCTAGGCACCCAACGCAGAGGCCCAACGAACTGCTTCCGACAGATGCGATCGAAGTACGTCGAAACTGAAGTAACGCCTGCCGACTGCAATGTTGTGATCGGTGACGCTCTTGCGCTCATCTTGATTCGTGAGGATTATCGACATCTTCTGTGCAGCGCGGATCAACGTTTCAGAGCGTAGACGGGCGAGTCCTGCCTGGTCCCTCTCTTCAAGAACGGTGTCCCCTAGCGAGATGACCCGGACGCCCTTTGCTGCTATATCCTCCTTGAAGACAGGATATTCGAATACCACCACGGGAAGGCCGGCTGCAAAGGCCTCCAGCAGTTGATTGCCGAATCCCTCCCAGCCTGATGGGTAGAGAACAAAGTCGGCCATCGTATACATGTCGGGATAAAGGGCATGGAACCCCTCCTCCGCCACAGCCAGAGGGAGAACCTCGTCTCCGACATACATCCAGTCGACCTTGAGTGCATCGAGTAGCGCGAAGAGTCTTTCTTGGTAGTCGTCGAAGGCGCGTTCCGGTCTGCCCGCCAGAACGAGCACGATCCGGCTGTTTGGGTTGAACACCTCGCCGTGGTAGAGCATCCTACCCACCATGTCCTGGCAAAGACCTTGCAATTCGGCGGCCAAGCGAGCCGCCAATTCTATCTGCTTATTGGGCACGAGGCGGGCTCCGACAAAGAGTACGACATCAGACCTCTCGATACCATGCTCGACCCGAAGTTCCTCACGGATCGTCGCGTGATCTGAGGCATCGAGCCGGTGATGAAAATCCATGCTATCGTGGATGATTCCGGCCCGGACACCCCTCGCGCCGAGTGCCCTCTGGTTGCGCGTGTTGATCGTCCAGTGGGAGAGGTTCGGCATGTTCGGAGGGAAATATCCCTCAAGTAGAGACGACGCGAAGTTGCATGTCGGGGTGAACTCATAAGCCCCTTCGCTGAGGACATCGTGGTGGATCGCCACACAGGGCAGCCGGAGGTCTGCAAGGAGTTCTGTGAGAGTCACCGTGGCTACGGGATGAACGGGCAGCGAAAGCATGTTGTGCACAAAAAGCATGTCGGGTGCAAGAGCTGTGATCCCTGCGACCAGCTCTTGTTTCAGCTCCGTAACCGCCCGTCCAAAAGCTTCCTCAAGCTCTGCCTCACCGCCAAAGTCGGTGATGCCGGAACCGAAAAGATTCCCCATCATTGTTGTCACATCTTCGCGGTCGAACTCCAGGGCTGGTATCGGGAGGTCTGCCCACTCGTAGGCGGAGCAGATGGCGACTTCATGTCCCATCGCTTCAAGCAGAGCCCGGCGCTTCATGATTTCGAGGGATACGCCGTCGGTGCCCGCCGAGTCAGTTACATCTGGTTTGAATCGGTAGCTGCGTTCACCACCCGTCGGGGCGGAGCGGAAGTGGAAAATGAGCACTTTCATGCAGTTGACTCCATGCCTTATCAGGTTGCCTCTTCTGCATGGTTCCGGTCAATCGTGGCTACCTTGCTTGGATTTGGCGTCAGACGTTGCTCTAATGCGCCGTAGTGACCCGATCCTTGGCCTGCGCCATCTACTCCTGGTCGGTCCGCTCCCCCGGGACTGGTTGCCGAGAGTGACCGTTCGACTTGATGCATATGTGGCCCTCGGGATCAATTGGAATCTTGCATAGAGAGCAAACAGGCCGCCCCGCGGCGATGATCTCATCCAGCTGAGTGGCGAGCGTTGCTCCTTGTTCGAGCTTGAACTGGGTGCGAATGACAGTGGGGTCCTGATCCTCCTCCGCCTCAAGCTGTCGGACTTCGAGGACGATTTTGCCGTCCGAGAACCCAAGGCCAAGTTCTCCCACCGGGAAGTCGTAGTCCGAAGTGGGCGGGAAGTAGACCACTGCAGCCGTTTCGCTCTTCCTTCTGTGCCTCGTCTTGGCTAGAACCTCGTACAACCCCATACGCAATCC
>CAZYOV010000197.1:0-3487 GCA_964649215.1 uncultured Dehalococcoidia bacterium | reverse complement strand
AAGAGCGCGGGAGGGTCGATGGCGGGGACGCGGCCGCGGCCGGACTGCTCGGCGGCCTCGGTGACGATACGACGCCAGCGCTGCATGCGCTGGGACCCGCCTTCCCCAGCCAGGCCCGGCGTTCTCATCCGTGCGCGCCCGCTGAGCAACGGCACGAACCGGGACACCCCGAGCTCCGTACCTTTCTCCAGGACAAGCTCGAACCGCTGGGGCCGAATCAGCGATTGATACAGCACCAGCTCCAGGGAGGGCTCCGGCGGCGACGGTCGCTCGGCGACAACGGCAGCGGTGGCGGCACGGGGCGAGACGGCGGTGAGCTCCACCTCGTAGTCGCGGCCAGCGCCGTCGGCCAGGATCAAACGGTCGCCGCGCTTGAGGCGGAGGACGGTGGCAAGGCGGCGGGCCAGCTCCGGCGGCAGGTTGACCTCGCGGTCAGCGAGAAGGCCGGGCGGGACGAAGAACCTACGCACGGGCAGTCCTGGTGGCAGTAATCGCCCGCCAGACGCCTTCCGCCTCCACCTGATCGACTATAAGACCGGCCGCAGCCAGGGCGCGACCCAGCGCCTCCACGGTGTCCTCCAGAAAGCCGCTGACGATAAGCGTCCCGCTCTGCCTCAGAGCGCCCGCCAGGTTCGCGGCCAACCGTTCGATGGCGAGGCCGCTGATGTTGGCGACGATGAGACCGAAGTGTTGGCCCCGCACGCCCTCAGGCAGCGTGCCCTCACGCACCTCCACCTCGCCCTGGACGCCGTTGGCGGCGGCGTTCTTCAGGGCGGCATTGACGGCCTGCGGGTCGATGTCCAGGGCGAGGACGCGCCCGGCGCCGAGCCTGGCGGCGGCGATGGCGAGGATGCCGGTGCCGGCACCGAGGTCGAGTACGGCTTCGCCGGGGCGCAGACGGTTCTCAAGCGCCCGCAAGCACATGACGGTGGTCGGGTGCTGGCCGGTGCCGAACGCCATGCCGGGATCGATCTCGATGACCGCATCGCCGGCCTTGACCTCGCACTTGGCCCAGGAGGGTTTGACCAGGAGACGCTCTCCGATCCGCTGGGGTTTGAAGTAGCGTTTCCAAGAGTCTCGCCAGCGCTCCTCGCGCAGGCGGCGGGCGCGGCGCCAGCGGGGCGGGCTCTCCAGGGGCGCGAAGCGGAGGGCGAGGCGAAGGGAGCGCCGAACACGGGCTGAGTCCAGGCCGGGCGGCAGATAGCCTTTCACCAAGGCGGGGGCATCGCCGTCCACCACGTCTTCGTCGCCCTGAGTGCGGGTGGCGGGCTCTATGGCGACGCCTCCGGGGCAGTGGGGACGAAACGTATCGGCGACGGCCTCGGCATCGATGCCGGCCACCTGTACGGCTATCTCCAGCCAGTCCGCCGCGTGGGGCGAAGGCGGCGGCACCGCTCTATCCCAGGGCGTCCTTTATCTTGCCCAGGATGCCCTTCTCATCGTCGGACACTTCGGTGCCGAAGCTCTCGGCCAGCTCGAGGAGGAGCGCCCGCTGCTCGTCTGTGAGCTCCGTGGGCACGATGACGCCGGCGCGCACCAGGAGATCGCCGCGGCCGCCGCCGTGGAGTCTCGGCACGCCCTTGCCCCTGAGGACGAAGACGCGACCGCTCTGGGTGCCGGGCGGGATCTTGAGGGTGTGTGGCTTGCCGCCCAGAGTGGGTATCTCCGCTTCGCAGCCCAGCGCCGCCTGGGGCAGGTTGAGCTCCAGGTTGTAGACGAGGTCGTCTTCGTCGCGCTGGAAGTGAGGGTGTGACCGTACGCCGATGACCACGTATAGATGGCCGGGACCGCCGCCGTTGGCCCCGACATCGCCCTCGCCGGAGAGGCGCATCTGGGAGCCGTCGCTGACGCCGGCCGGTATCTTGACCATCAGCGTGCGGGTCTCGCGCTGGCGGCCGGCGCCCTTGCAGTCCTTGCAACGCTCTTTAACGAGGCGGCCTTCGCCGTGACACTGGGGGCAGATGGTGACGTTAACAAACTGTCCAAAGAAGCTGCGGGAGACGCGCCGCACCTGGCCGCTGCCCTCGCAGGAGGGGCAGCGGGTCAGCTGCGAGCCGGGTTCGGCGCGGTTGCCGCCGCAGCGAGAACAGCGCTCGTTGCGGGAGACCTCAATCTCCTTCTCGCAGCCGAAGGCGGCCTCCTCGAAGTCGATCTCGATATCGATGCGCCGGTCGGCGCCGCGCTGAGCGTCGCGGGAGCGGCGGGCGGTGGTGCCGCTGAAGAAGGCGTCGAAGATGTCGCCGAAGCCACCGAAGTCGAACCCCTCGAACGGCTGCCCGAAGTCAAACCCCTGGAGGCCGGCGTGGCCGTAGCGGTCGTAGGCGGTGCGTTTCTCTGAGTCGGACAGGACTTCGTAGGCCTCGCCGACCTCCTTGAAGCGGGCCTCGGCGCCGTCCTCCCGATTGCGGTCGGGGTGGTAGCGCATGGCGAGCTTGCGGAACGCCTTCTTGATCTCCTCCGTAGGGGCGTTCCGCGACACGCCGAGGGTTTCGTAGTAGTCGCGCTTGGTCGTTCGGGCCATATCTAGACTATTGTATCGCGCCTGCGCTTCCGGCGTCACCCCGAGCCGGTTTGAGGCGGGAGTTCAGGATAGCGCCTACGGTAGCGACGCTGTAGGGCACGGCGTAGGTCAGCGGTATCTTCCAAGCCAGAGCCATCGAGGCGTCACCCTGAAGGATAACGTTACCCTGGTTGATCCCCACCAGGAGGGTCCCCACGCCAAGGCAGATAAGAAACGACCGAACCATCAGGGGCCCGTGCGTTAGGGCACAGCGCAGGCAGCGTGAAGACCTCTCTCCCCGGACCCGCACCTCGTAAACGGCGCTGTTAAGGGAGCGTTGACAGCGTTCGCAGAGCGCCTCAGCCGTGTAGAAGGCAGATGAGCTTCGGACGGTATTCATACGAGCCTATAGGGTCGCTATCAACAGCACGAGCAGCGCACCAGCGAGGAGGCCCACGCCCAGGGGGGCGCTGAGCCGCCTGCCCCAGGGCAGATTCTTCTCCACCGCCATAACCGTCCCCAGCACCAGCATCCACCCCAAGTTGCCGACGCCGACGGCGAACATCAGCAGCATCAGCGACCAGCAGCAGCCGACGCAGAAGATCCCGTGACGCACGCCCAGCCGGAAGGCCTGCCCCTGCTCGCGGTTGCCCAGCCAGTGTTCCGTGATGAAGCTAAGGGGCGATCGGCACTTGTCGAGGCAGTGGTACTTCAGGGGGGTGAACTGGTAGACCCCGGCCAGAAGAAGGGTGCCCGCCCCCAGCATCCAGGCGTTGGCCCCCAGCCAGGCGCTCAGCTCGACCAGCTCGTGCAGGCCGCGGTCGCCGATGTGGGCGACGACGCCGAACATGACCCAAACGCTGAGGTAGCCGGCGATAAGGAGGACCACCAGCCGAGTAGGGTTGGGCCGCTGCCGGGTAAGCCGCTGGAATAGCTGCACCAGCGGCAGGCTGGTGGGCAACATCATGGCGAACGTCATCAGGGTCC
>CAZYOV010000196.1:0-3506 GCA_964649215.1 uncultured Dehalococcoidia bacterium | reverse complement strand
AGGAACGCGGTCAGTGCTGCTATTGTTGCTAGTGCCATCACTCCACCTCCTAGATGTCCACTGAGACGATGCGGTTGATTATCAGGATGCCGGCGATGTCCAGCGCTATCGCCACGGCGAGCAGGACACGCCCCAACGGATCGGTGAACAGCGCTGACATGTATTCGAAGTTGACAGCCAGCATCATCAGCACGATCGCCGGGGGCATCAATGCGATGACCACGCCGGAGAGCTTCTTCTGCGCCGTTAGCGTGTTGATCTCACCCTGGATGCGGGCACGCTCCCGTATTGTGTGGGCAACCGTCTCGAGAACCTCAGAGAGGTTAGAGCCGACGCTGCGCTGGATTAAGATCGCGGTAATGACCACATCCAGATCGTAGCTGCCGACGCGCTCGCCCATGCTCTCCAGCGCTGTCTCTATGGAAGCGCCCATTCGGGTGTCACGGAGCAGATGGTGAAGCTCCGTGGACATCGGCGGCTGAGATTGCTCAGCGGCCAGATCCAACCCTTGCAGGAGACCGAAGCCAGCGCGCAGTGAGTTGGACACCATGGTCAGCATATCTGCCAACTGGTTGTTGAACTTCCGCACTTGCCCAGCTATGCGCATGCGGACGTAGAAAGCGGGCAGCATGTAGCCGACGCCGCCGGCTAGGATGCCAAGGAGAAAGGCGACGACGTGTCCGTTGCCCAAGGTAAGGACGACGACGAATGCGACCAGCGCCACCAGCACACGCAAGGCGACGTATTCGTGGATCTTCAGAGCCAGCCCGGCGCGTTCCAGCTGGCTGCGCGTTCGCTCAGCCCAAGCGCTTCCCTGTTCGCGTAACGCCAGCGGCACCGCGCTCTCCGCTTGCGGGGCGGAGTAGCGTTCCAGAGTCTCCAGCCGGCGCCGTGCGCTCGACTTGCCGCCCCGCGCCTGATAGAAGCCGATAACGAGAAGGAGCACGCCCAGAAAGGCGGCTGTGGATCCTAGTAATGCCAGTGCCATATCCTACCCCCTTACCGGCGAAAATAGATCGCTGGAGAACTTGACGCCCATCTCCGCCAGCCGGTCCAGGAAGCGCGGCTGGATGCCGGTAGGCGCCACGGTCCCTAGCACATGGCCGTTGGCGTCCACGCCCTCATGGTGGAAGCGGAACAGATCCTGCATGGTTACTATCTGGCCCTCCAGGCCGGATATCTCGCTCACAGCTACCACTTTGCGCGAGCCGTCCACGAAGCGGGCCAGGTGGAAGATTATGTGCAAGGCGGACGCCATCTGCTCCCGAATCACGCGCACCGGCAGGTCAAAGCCCGCCATGAGGATCATGTTCTCCACACGCATTAGAGCATCGCGGGGCGAGTTGGCGTGCACCGTGGTGAGAGACCCCTCATGGCCGGTGTTCATCGCCTGCATCATGTCGAACGCCTCGGGACCACGGACCTCGCCGACTATGATCCGGTCGGGACGCATGCGCAGGGCGTTTCGCAGCAGGTCTCGCTGCGTGACTTCATTCTTCCCTTCCAGGTTGGGCGGTCGTGACTCAAGTGAGACTACGTGGGGCTGCTGCAGCCGCAGCTCCGTCGGATCCTCGATAGTCACGATCCGCTCAGTGGCGGGGAGGTAGGCGGAGAGGGCGTTGAGGAGAGTGGTTTTGCCTGTACCCGTACCGCCGGAGACGATCGTGTTCAATCGGCCCTTGACGCAGGCGTTGAAGAAATCCGCCAGCTCCGGGGTCACGGTTCCGCCAGCCATCAGGTCGCCCATCGTGTATTTGTCGGTGCGGAACTTTCGGATGGTTATCGTGGGGCTGCGCGGCGCCACCGGCGGGATGATGATATTCACGCGCGAGCCGTCCTCAAGGCGGGCATCCACGTACGGTGAGGACTCATCTACGCGCCTGCCCAGCGGCGACAGTATGCGCTCCGCTATCCGCATGATGTGTCGGTCGTCGCGGAAGCGGGCGTTGCTGAGGTAGATGACGCCGTCGCGCTCATAGAAGACGTTGTCGGGGGCGTTTACCATCACCTCTGAAATCGACGGGTCGGCGATCATCACTTCGATAGGCCCAAGACCTAGCACTTCGTCGGCTACGTGAGAGACTAGTATGTCGCGCTCGACACCTGCCACTCCGGCGGCGATGTCGCGCATGATCGTGCGGGCGGCCTTCTCCACAACGTCACGCGCCTCACCGGGGGGCAGCTTATCGATCGTGTCTGAATCCATGTCCTCAATGAGGCGTTGGTGAACGGCGAACACCGTCTCCCACTGGGATTCGTCGAGGCCGTCCTGGTTATAGCGGCGGCCGTTACCACCGTTGCCATCGCTGGGCCTGGATATCTCCTTGAACTTCTCTTGCCATGTTGTCATGACTTCTTATCCTCCCCTGAAAGTGTGCGTTAACGCTTGAATAGCCTCGTAAGCAGCCCGCTCGAGGCGCCCCCATTGTCGCTGTGACTGTTATCACTGTATCCGGCTTCAACTCCTGCCAGCATCGACGCTAGCTCCGTGATCGTCACAGACACTGCGGAGAGCGGGCGGTCTGTCACCACCGGTGCCCCAAGCTGGGCGCTTGCCGCGATCTCCTCATCATGCGGGATCGACCAGAACACTTCGCGCCGAAGCACCTTGCTCACGTCCTCCTCACGCAGGGAGTTGGCGTTGGTGGCGTGGTTTACGATTACCTTGATCTTGTCTTCATTGTTGATGCCGCTGCTCAGGAGCTTGAGAGCGGTTGTTGTGTCCTTGATGCTGGTGATATCCAGACTGGTCAGCAGCAGCACGACGGTAGCCTTTTCCAGGGCCACCGCCACCAGGTCTGTGAACCCGGCTGGGCAGTCGATAACCACGAAGTCGTGGGTCTGCGCCAGCAGCGTGAGCACCTTCTCCACCGCCTCCGCGCTAACGTTGCGCCAGTCCACAGGCTCAAACGGCGCCGGCAGTACCTTGACCCCAGTCTCATGCTGGGCGAGGTAGCCGCCGACCTTCTCCCGGTCGAGCTCGTCAATCCTCTCGGCCGCCTCCACGAGGCTGGTCTCAACGGGGACATCAAGCATCATGGCGGCGTCACCGAAGACGGTATCCATGTCCACGATGACGGCGCTGCCCGCGTTCATCGCTACGAATGCCGTGGCCAGGTTGGTGGCCACGGTCGTCTTGCCGATGCCGCCCTTGGCGCCAAAGACCGTGATCACCATGCCCGTGCTCCGCAGGCCAGCTACCGGATCTCCCGACGTCAACGCCCGCCGGCGCTCCTGCTGGGATAGAGCCGTCTCTACGGCCTTGATTACCTCATCTGTCTTGAGCGGTTTCGTGAGGTAGTCGCGGGCGCCGGCCACCACAGTCCTCCGTGCGGATTCCGCATCCTTATTGGATGAGTAGGCCAACACAGGGGCGTCCGGCAAGAGCTCCGTCAGGGATTCGATGGTCTGGAGGGCGCGGGCGGGCGGGTCTTCGACGCCCACCAGCACCACGCTGGGCTTGAGCTCGGCGGCCAGCGATAGGGCTTCCGCTCCGTAACCCACGC
>CAZYOV010000195.1:0-3516 GCA_964649215.1 uncultured Dehalococcoidia bacterium | reverse complement strand
GCGTTTAGTCCGCAGCAATCCAGAATCAGCCGTGCTACCGTTACACAATCCCGCAGAACCACGCCGATTGTATCAGACAGTCGGAAGCTCTCGCAAAAGCTCGCCGCTGCCGGGCACTATTCAGCGTAGCCTACCGACGGCTGTACACCCCCATCGTCTCCGTCGAGGCAAGCACGTGTCCGTTCATGGCCGCGACCAACTGTTCCTTGCTCGCGCCAGCGGCCAGTTCGAGCTCAGCGTCCAAGGCGTAAAGCTTGAAGAAGTAGCGGTGGGTGCCGCCGGGCGGACACGGGCCTCCGTAGCCGGGCCGTCGCCAGCTGTTCTGTCCGTGTCTGCCGCCGTCGGAAAGGTCGGCATCTGACGGGACCGCCTCGGGCAGGTCACGGGTCGAGGCCGGTAGATTGTACAGGACCCAGTGGACCCACGTCCCAACGGGCGCGTCGGGATCATCGCAGATGAGGGCGAAACTCCGAGTGCCTTCGGGCGGGTCTCGCCACTGGAGCGGCGGCGAGATGTCCTGGTCGTCGCAGGTGTACTTCGTCGGAATCGGGTCTCCATTGGCAAAGGCCGTGCTCGTCAGCTCAAAGGGCATCGGTTGACCTCCTCTCAGGGGCTTCTGCGCCCGCCGCCGCGATTGTGCGCCTGGGCGGGGCGGATGTCAACGGAGATGGGCGGCTAGTGCTCCTCCCGCCACCATCAGTCTATCAGTACTACCCGAGCAGAGACCGGCTCGCTCTTGCCCTTCAGCTGAAGTTCTACCGGTGGTGTGAAGGGGTAGCGCTCGGCCACCTCCTGGTAGACGCGCTCAGACATTACCATCTCCCCTGGTTTCGCTTCGCCCTGGAGCCGAGAGGCCGTGTTGACCACATCACCGATGGCCGTGAAGTCCTTGACTTCGCCCGAGCCGACGTTGCCCACGAACGCCCGGCCGAAGTCGACGCCTATCCCCAGGGGGAGCCAGGGACCCTCCCTGGAGCCGTAACCTACCCCGCGCAAGATGCCTTCCGCCGCCGCGGCCATCTTCTCGCAGCAACCGTGCCCGGTGAGGCCGGTCAGAAATAGCGCCATCACCTCGTCGCCGATCAGCTTGTCGATCACCGCGTCGTGCTTGCAAAGAGCGTCGGTGGCGACGGCGTAGAAGCGGTTGAGGAGGCCGACGACCTTCTCCGGTGACTTGTTCTCTGCCAGCTGCGTGTAACCGCGCACGTCTACGAAGAGCACCCCGACCTCTATATCCACGCCACCGGCGGGACCGTGATCGAATCACCGGTTGCAGTACGCAGGGTTCTTTCGAGACGGGGCAAAGCCCGTCAGCCCGTACAATTTCCCACCAAACCCAGCGAACGGTGCATGGCAGAGCTTACAGCGCGGACCATGCGGCATCAGCCGGTTCAGGCGGCGGTAGGGCCGGAACCACCCTTGCGCATGGCCCGTGCAAAATTTCCGAAACCGCTCCTGCTCCTCCGCCGTAACGGGTTGCTGATCGCCATCCATTGATTGCCCTCTCTCTAGCAGACGCCCTGGACCGAGGTTCGTCTGTGGAAGATTCTACTCCTCGCGCCAGCAGCGCCGCCACGCTTAGGGTGAGCCTAGGCTTCTGCGCCCGCCGCCGCGATTGTGCGCCTGGGTGCCGCGGTTGTCAACGGGGACGGGCGTTTAGGCCTCCTGCCACGTCGCGTGCTCCGTCATTGGGGGCCCGCGCTGTGGAGCTCGGCGATCTCGTCAGCACTCAATGCCCGGTCCCAAATCGTCACCTCATCAAGCGCTCCAGGAAGAACTGAGCCTGCTGGTCGTGGAGATTGGTAAACGTCCCGATAAACAGGTCCTGGCCGTAGTCGGTCATCGAGCCGCTGGCCGCCCGGCTCGCCTCCAGCGCTCCGTTGACGTATAAACGAACTTCCGACCCGTGATACGTTCCGACCAAGTGATACAACTGGCCGGCCGTCCACTCTATGCCCCCCGTTCCGACGGACGCACCGTCAAGCGCGACCGAAAACCGAACTGACCCCCTGGAGTATACCCAGTCCCGGTGACCCCGAGGTGATACTGATAATGCGACGCCGTATGGCTGGTAAACCCTTTGTCCACGAGGCCGTTATTCCCGACGCCGACGAAATCAACGGCGTTCCACCACGCCGCGACCGTGATCGCGTCCTTCGGATTAAGGGCGTCGGCGTTGGCGACCCCGAATGCATCGTCTATCCCGTCCATCGCGGCAGCTCCGCCCACGTATTCAACTCCGCCGAGCGCGTCCGCATCGTGACCGTTACCGGTCGCGTCGAGCGCGTCGCCGTCGAACTTCCACTGCGCGATAGGTCCCGAGCCTTCCGATACCGAAGGCGCTGAAGGCGTCTCCGCCACCGCGGGTGCAACCGTCGGGGTCGACGGCGTATCGGTCTGGGCGACCTGCTCACCATCGTCACCGTCACCCCGGGTGAGGATGAGGACTAGGATGACCACCAGCAGCGCGAGCGCGGCGACGATTACCAAGAGTAGCCGCCGCCGTTTGTTCCGATCCTCGGTTGATTGCTGATCACCCATGGGCGTCACCTTTCACCGAAGTCTGAGTCGCTGCGCGGGCAGCAGGACGCCGTGTTATTGCGGAAGGGGCGCACTGAGGAAGATGCGACCTTGTTGCCCGCCGCCGCAATTGTGCCCCCGCGTTAGGCGGGTGTCAACGGAGGTGCGCTCGTCTGCCGTTTGTCAGTCGCGCTCCCCATCCCGTAGAATGCCATCGGGCTCGCCGCACGCGCCCTGACCGATGCCCCCATAGTCTAGCGGCCTAGGACGCCACCCTTTCAAGGTGGAGACCGCGGGTTCGAATCCCGCTGGGGGCACCACAAGCCTTTCGCCCGCCGAACTACGCAAGGAGACCTCATGAGCGAATTCCAGGACATCCTCTTCCAGAAGCACGGCCGCATCCGCGGCGCCGCCTGGATCACCATCAACCGTCCCGACGTGATGAACGCCTTCACCGGCCAGACCCTCACCGAGATGCGTCAGGCCGTCGAGGACGCCTGCGCCGACCCCGAGGTGGGGGTCATCGTCATCACCGGCGCCGGCGACCGCGCCTTCTGCGCCGGCGGCGACGTCCGCTGGCTCCAAGAGATTCAGCGGGAGGGAGCCGAGGGCCCCGCGCCCGTGGACCCGCACGCCGGTATCGAGGACTGCATGAAGCCGGTGATCGCCCGCGTCAACGGCTACGCCATCGGCGGCGGCAACCACCTCGCCTACTTCAGCGACTTCACCATCGCCTCGGAGAACGCCACCTTCGCCCAGGTGGGGCCGCGCGTCGGCAGCCCCGCCGCCGGCTACTTCGTCGCCTACCTGACGCACGTCGTCGGCGCTAAAAAGGCGAAGGAGATGTGGATGCTTTGCCGACGCTACTCCGCCCGGGAAGCGTTGGAGATGGGGCTGGTCAACGCCGTCGTGCCCCTGGACAGGCTGGACGAAGAGGTCGACCGCTGGTGCACTGAGCTGCTGGAGAAGAGCCCCGGCTGCCTCAAGATCCTCAAG
>CAZYOV010000194.1:0-3539 GCA_964649215.1 uncultured Dehalococcoidia bacterium | reverse complement strand
CGGAGCGGCGGTGCTCGGCGTGCTTCGCCTCTTTGGTCTCGGCGGTCTTCATCTCTCGGGCAAGCCGGCCGATCTCTTTGGAGATGGCGTTGCGCTCGGAACGAAGCGGCTCGACCTCCTGGAGGTTGCGGCGGCGCTCCGCGTCCAGGGCGAGGATGTCGTCCAGGGGGATGTCGTCGGCGCCGCGCCGGGCGAGGCCGCGGCGGACTTCGTCAGGGTTTTCGCGGATGAGCTGGATGGAGAGCAATCCGAGAACCTACAAACCTAGAACTTAGAACTTAGAACCTGTCGGGCCGTCTGGATCGCCTTGATGGCGAGGAGGCGCACGTCCTCAGCGATGGGGACGGCGACGCCACAGGCAGCGAGGTCGAGCGGCTGGTCGGAGCGGAGGGTGTCCTCGTCCACCCAATGGAAATCGCCGAGGGACGGATTGGGGGCGGCCCGGACTGAGTCGGCGAGGCGACAGAAGTAAATGAGGTCGATGTGCTGGTGGGGCTCGCCGGCTTCTGCGCTGTCCTCCAGTAATATGGTGTAAGGCGGCTGCACCTGGCCCGGGTAGGGGAAGGGCAGGACAGGGACGGAGGGGATGACCTCGGCGGTCGCGCCGGTCTCCTCCTGGATCTCGCGGAGGACAGCCTGGACTGGGTCCTCGTCCGGCTCGATGTGGCCGCCGGGGGGCATCCATTGCTGGAGGCGCTTGTGCCAGTGGAGGAGGGTGCGGGAGGTTTGCACAACGAAGCCGGTGGCGGTGAAGTGGCGTCTCACGGCTGCGCCTCGCGGGCGACGGAAGCGAGGAGCGACAGGTCGAAATCGGCGAAGCTGTCCAGCACCAGGTCGGCCTCGTCCAGGGGCGGCAGGGCGGTGGAGGCGGCGCGGAGCTGGATGGCGAACATGCCGGCGGCCTTGGCGGAGCGGACGCCGGCCAGTGTGTCCTCCACGGCGAGGCAGTCCAGTGGAGCGACACCGAGGCGCCGGGCGGCGGCGAGAAATAGGTCCGGCGCGGGTTTGCCGTTGTTCACGTCGCTGGCGGAGACGGTGGTGTCGAAGGCGTCCTGGAGGCCGAGGCCTCGGAGGGTGACGTCCACCCACTGGCGGAGGGAGGCGGAGGCGACGGCTATGGGGACGCCGCGGCGCCGAAGCTCCTCGATAAGGGGACGGGCGCCGGGCAGGGGTTCTACGGGCCGCTTCAGAAGCCGCAGGACGGTCTCATTGTAGGCGCGCAGGAAGCGAGCCAGCGGTTCGCTGAGGTTGAAGCAGTCTCGCAGCCAGTCCCAGCACGCCTCCACGGATAAGCCGATGATCTGGGCGTAGTCGTCATCGCTGACGCTGTGGCCGTAGGGGGCGAGGACGATGTTGAACGCCTCATGATAGAGCGGCTCGCCGTCCCAAAGGACGCCGTCGAGGTCGAAGATGGCGGCGCGGAAGGTGAGGCGGGTCATGCGGGCTCCCCGTCGATCTTGACGCATTCAAAGATCAGGGGACCGGGGATGCGAAACCGCTTCTTCAGGTCCGGATTGGCCGTCAGGGCTTCCTGGGTTGGGACAGGTTCCACCAGGTCCCGGATGAAGAGCCTGGCGTCGCGCACGGCACCGGCATAGTCGCTGAGGCTGCGGTGGAAGCTGATGACCACCGGATCGGGCCTGTCGAGCCAGAGCGGGAAGAGAAGGCGCCGCGGCGTGAGGCAGTCGTCCACCTTGAAGTACAACGCCTCGCCGGTCTCGCTCCTCTCCCAGCCCATGGGCGGGAGGACGTCGTAGCAGGGGTGGACGAGGGAGAAGATGAACCGGCCGCCGCCTTTGAGGACACGAGCGACCTCCGTGACGGCGGAGCGGTAGTCCTCCACGTCCATGAGGGACATGTAGGCGACGACGAGGTGGAAGCTGCCGTCCCGCAGCCCGTCCAGACGTGCGGCGTCCCTCACCAGATAACGAACGCCCAGTGACGACTGGTCTTCCATCTCCTGAGCCAGCCTCACCATAGTTGGGGCGACATCAACGGCGGTGACGGCGGCGCCGCGCTCTGCCAGCATGCGGGCGAACCGGCCTTCGCCACAGCCAAGGTCCAGAACGTCTAGGCCCCTGACATCGCCCACCAACTCCAAATGTGCAGGGTCGAGGATGGCAGGCCTCCAGATATCCTCGTTGTTTCGTACACGCTGGGCGAACGCCTCGGCTGCCGCTTCCCAGCTGGCCACCGTATCCGGTTGTTCGCTCATCCCTGACCTCTCTCCCGCAGGTGGGGGAAGAGGATGACCTCGCGGATGGAGGGCTGGCCGGTGAGGGCCATGACGAGGCGGTCGATGCCGATGCCGAGGCCGCCGCAGGGCGGCATGCCGTACTCCAGGGCGACGAGGAACTCCTCGTCCGCCAGCTCCGCCTCCTCGTCGCCGGCGGCGTGCAGGCGGGACTGCTGGAGCATGCGCTCGCGCTGCTCCTGGGGGTCGTTGAGCTCGGAGTAGGCGTTGCCGACCTCACGGCCGGCGATGAACAGCTCGAAGCGCTCCACGAGGCGGGGGTTGTCGGGCATGCGCTTGGCCAGGGGGGAGAGCTCCAGGGGGTAGTCCGTCAAGAAGGTGGGCTGGATGAGGTTGGGCTCCACTTTGGCGGAGAGGAGCTCATCGATGAGTTTGCCGCGGCCCCAGGTCTCTTCCACGGCGACGCCGCAGGAGGCGGCGGCCTCCCGCATGGACTCCACGTCCGGGTGCTCCTCGAAGTCGACGCCGCTGTAGTGCTTGATGGCGTCGCGCAGGGTGAGGCGGGGCCAGGGTGGGGCGAAGTCGATTTTTGTGTCGGCGTGGGCGACCGTAGTGTCGCCCAGCGCCTCGCCGGCGACGGTGGAGATCATCTCCTCCACCATGTCCATTACGTCGTTGTAGTCGGCGTAGGCCTGGTAGGACTCCAGCATCGTGAACTCGGGGTTCCACTTAGCGGAGACGCCCTCGTTGCGGAAGATGCGGCCGATCTCGTAAACACGGTCGTAGCCGCCGATAACGAGCCGCTTGAGGTAGAGCTCCAGGGCTATGCGGAGGTAGAGCTGGCGGTCAAGGGCGTTGTGGTAGGTGACGAAGGGTTTGGCGGCGGCGCCGCCGGCGGCGGGCTGGAGGACGGGCGTCTCCACCTCCAGGAAGCCGCGGTCGTCCAGGAAGCGGCGTATGGCGGTGATGATGCGGGAGCGGGCCAGGAACACATCGCGGACTTCGGTGTTGGCCGTGAGGTCCAGGTAGCGCTGGCGGTAGCGCACCTCAACGTCCTGGAGGCCGTGCCACTTCTCCGGGGGCGCTCGTAGCGCCTTGGCGAGGACGGTTAGCGCTTCCACCTGCACGGAAGGCTCGCCGGTCTTAGTGCGGAAGAGAGGTCCGCGGACGCCGAGGAAGTCACCGATGTCAAGGTCATGCAGGGTCTCGTAGGTCTCAGGGCCGAGGATGTCCTGCTTGAGGTAGGTCTGAATGCGGCCTGAACCGTCGCGCAGGTCGAGGAACGTGGCCTTGCCCATGTGGCGCATGGCGGTGATGCGTCCGGCGATGGTGACGGGGTCGGCCG
>CAZYOV010000193.1:0-3558 GCA_964649215.1 uncultured Dehalococcoidia bacterium | reverse complement strand
CCGCTGGCAAGGTGACAGGAAAGCCGATCACCGTCAGAGAGGAGCCGCGGAGGCCTGGCGACCCAGCGCAGCTCGTCGCCTCTAACGAGAAAGCCAAACAGGACCTGGGCTGGCTGCCCGCGGTTACCGGCCTTGAAGCCATCATCGACAGCGCCTGGCGTTGGCACCAGTCTCACCCCAAGGGGTATACCTCCTGAGTTGCCCCAGGGTAGCCCCGACACGCTCCCACGCTACCCTGTCCCAGGAACCCTCCCCCACCAGCCAGAGCAGCCGCCGTCCCATGTCGGCCGCAGCCTGTAACAAGCCCTTGCTGTCCCTGCTATCCGGGTACGCAACAAATGCGTATCAGTATGCGTCTAATGATTCGTCAATGTCACGTATTCCCGCATCTCATCTCATACGCTGGGCAAGCTGGTGCCTGAGCCTGCTCCTGCTCGCCTCCATCGGCGGCATAACAACCCCCAGCGCGGCCGAGCCGGAGGCAGTGGCCTCCAGCGTGTACGCCGGCCCGGTGAGTGTGCTTCGAGACTTTAGGCCGCCTCAATCCATACCCATCATCACCGCCACCCCCGCACCTTCGCCCAGCCCCGCCCCCACGCCAAAACCCACACCCATACCAACGCCTGCGGAATCTCAGACCATACCGGCCCCTGCGCCCTCACCGCCACCGCCCCCACCGCCACCGCCTACCCCACCGCCGCCACCACCACTCCAGCAATACGCTGACGGCGTAGCGGCTGCAGCCATACTCACCCTCACCAACGATCTGCGCGCTCAGTACAGCCTACCGCCGTTGGCGGCCAACAGCGCCCTCGCCGCCGCCGCTCAAGCCTACGCCGAGACCATGGCGACCAACGACTGGTTCGCCCATGAAGGGCCGGACGGCTCTACACTCGCCTCGCGCGCCAGGGCGGCGGGCTACACCGGCTCGGGTTATCTAGCTGAGAACCTCTACCGTGGCTTCTACGCGGAAGCCCCAGCCAGCATCATTCAGGCGTGGACCGCCAGTCCCGCTCATCTCGCCATCATCCTGAGCGATCAGGCTACCGAGATTGGCGTCGGCTGCTACGTCGTCGGCGACTATCGCTGGTGCGCTCAAGAGTTCGGTGCCCGCTAGAGCCCCTTGATCCAGGGCCAGACAAACCCCTCCCAGATGCCGCCCAGGATGAGCCCCGTCCACAGGAGAGCATGAGGAAAGCTGCCGCCTACGGAGAGTACGTACGCCGCCGAGCGCCGCATCCGGAACAGGTGAAACGCCACCGCCCGCCAGAACGGCCCCAGGACCATGACGCCGGGCACCAGCGCTACCGCCCTGCGCGCCTTCCCCACCCCATCGTCGCGATCCGCCAGCCGCTCCAGCGCGCGCCCTATACGACGGCGGCTGGCCCATGTGCGCACATCGTCCAGGACAGGATCGTCCTCCAGAAGGTAGAGAAACACCGCGGCGAAGACCGCCATCACAGAGCCCATCACCAGGGCGCCCGGCCAGCGTCCCAGCGTGGCGATCAGAAGCAGCGCCAGCGGCGTCGCCGCGTAGGCCTCGACCCGCCACAGCACCAGCGCCACCCCCGCCTTGGGCCCCAGATAGCGCAGGCGAAACGGACGCCTGCGTGCGCCGGCTGGCGGCCCCTCCTCTAGCTGTTTCTGCGCGGCTACCTCTTCCACAGCCATATATTCTACGACAGCGGGAACCCAGCCAGACACTCGTATACGGCGCCACCGGGCTGTAAGGTGCTGCGCATGAGCACGACCTCCCTCACCTCAAACTCCGCTCTCGGCGCTGCGACCGCGTCCAGCGCCCGCGATACGCGCTCAGCCATCCCGGGCCGCGGAGGCTGAGGTACTCGCGCCAGCGTAAGGTGTGGCGAGTACTCACGCTCCTCCGGCGGAAACCCCGCTTCTGTCAACGCCCTCTCCACCATCGCCTGCAGCTCCTCAAGGCGCTGCGCCTCACCGGCTATGTCCAGCCAGAGCACGCGCGGGCCGCGCCGGTTGCCGAACGTCCCCAGCTTCCCCAGCGCCAAGCGGAAGGGCGCCGCTCCGTTTGCGACCACATCCAGCGCCCCCTCGATAGCCGGTACCCTCTCGACGGGCGTCTCCCCCAGGAACTTCAGCGTGAGGTGTATACCCCCCGGCCTCACCCACCTCAGGCTGGAGAGATCGCGTCCCCTCAGATCGTCCTGCAGGCGGCCCAACTCCTTTCGCACCTCCTCCGAAAGGTCTACCGCCACAAACAGGCGCAGTTGCTGGTCTTCAGGTCTCAAGAGGCATGCTCACCCGAGCCTCATTATAGCGACACGCCATGCCGGCAGCCCATTAACGTCACAGGCTAAGCAAGCGCCTAGCGCTCTCCCCCAGGACGGACCGCAAGTCGGCGTCATCCAGCCCGCTGGCGCGAACTTCGTTCAGCGCCGTCGACTGCTTCACCAGCGGATAGTCGCTGCCGAACAGCAAACGGTCGGCCCCCAGCTCCTGCACCACGCCGGGAAGCACCGCAGGCTCGTACAGATAGCGCAGCGCCGCCGTATCAGCGTACGCGCCGGACAGCACCTTTCGCCCCCCCGGCATAGAAGCGTACAGCGGTAGCCCTCCCGCGAGGTGCGCCCCAACCACAGACAAGTCCCCGACGCGCTCCACGAACCGGTAGAATGATTCGAGCCTCAGCCCGCGCTTCCCCGGATACTCGCGGCCAACCGGCTCCGTCACATGGAACAGCAGGATGAGGCCGTGACGCGACGCAAGCTCCGCCAGCGCATCCCCTCTCTCTCCGTCCAGCGACCACCCCTGGCTCTCCGGTCGCAGCTCCCCCAGCCCGAGCGCCCCACCGCGGGCGCAGCGCTCCACCTCCTTCGCCGTCGCCTCACCGGCGAGAGGGCTTACGTTGCAGAAGGGCACGATGCGGCCGCCGCTGTTCGCCGCCGCCTCCAGCAGGTAGTCGTTATGACGGACGCAATCTTCGTGCTCTCGCCAGGCGAACCCCAACGCCACGCTCACGCTCACCCCCGCCTCCTCCATGCTGCGCCGCAGCTCCTCCGCCGTGGCCAACTTTGCCCGCGCGCTGCCGTACATCTCCGCGAATGTGGGGTCGCGCCGAAGGTACTCCTCTCGCTTCTCCCGCACCTGCGGCGGAAAGATATGGGTGTGAAAGTCGATTACCACGTGAGGCATGATAGCAGGCGCCCCGGTTGCGTGGCGTGCGCAGCCGTTCCTATAATGTCTATGGCGCTTCTCTCCCTCGAAAGGAAGGCTCGTCTTTGGCATCCATCAGCGGCGCCAGCGTCCCCGAGCTGGAAACGACGGCCCGGCGCATTCGCAGGCACATCGTCCGCATGACCACCGAGGCCAACTCCGGTCACCCCGGCGGCTCCCTTTCCAGCGCCGACATCCTCACTGCGCTTTACTTCCGCCTCCTCCGTCACGACCCCAAGAAACCCGCCTGGCCGGAGCGCGACCGCTTCGTCATGAGCAAGGGCCACGCCTCGCCCGCGATGTACTCCGTGCTGGCGGAGGCCGGCTACTTCCCGACCGAAGAGCTGATGACCTTCCGCAAGCTGGGCA
>CAZYOV010000192.1:0-3565 GCA_964649215.1 uncultured Dehalococcoidia bacterium | reverse complement strand
GACGCCCACCCAACCAATATCAGGAGGATGGTGAAGTTAATGAACTGGGCAATGAGGCTGGGCAGGTTGATGCCAAGCGCCCCGATGCCACCTTCTGCCAAAAACACCATACCAATAGCCCTCTCTAGACCACAGCTGCGACCGGCCGCCTAGAAGACGAAGCCGATCATCACCGCCGTGACCAGGGCGTAGATGGCGATGGCCTCCGCGAAGGCCAGACCCAGGATCATGTTCGTCTGGATCACAGGCTGCGCCTCCGGGTTGCGTCCCAGCGCCTCCATCGCCCGGCCCACCAGATTGCCGATGGCGATCGCGGGGCCAAACGCGCCCAACCCCATGGCGATACCGGCGCCGATGAACTTGAGGCCATCGTCGCTGATGACGAATTTGGTTGCTTCGCCTTCCTGGGCCGCCAGTCGCGCCCCCTCAACTATGGGCGGGATCAGGGTGAGAAGCGTCTCCATGTACTACCTCCTTATTCTTGGTCTACCTTATTCTAGCTCTGGGCCTCAGAGGCCAGTGCCCCAGTGTCTTCTTCGTGCTCTTCATCGCCTGTATGCGCCTCCCCGTGAGCAACGGCCATCATGCCGAACACCAGGGTAAGCACAGCGAAGATAAACGCCTGTATGATCCCCACGAACAGCTCCAGGCCATAGAAGGGGAGGGTCAAGATCAGCGGCGTCAGGAAGATAAACATCAGTATCACTACCTCGCCCGCAAACATGTTGCCGAACAGACGGAAGGTGAAGCTGACCAGACGCACCAGCTCCGAGATTAGCTCCAGAATACCCACGAAGGCGTCTATCGCCCCATTGAAGAACTGGCCGAAGTTGAGCCGGAATAGCCCCCGAAACATGCCCCCGAAGTTGAAGAACTTCCTGCCGTAGCCGATCCCCAGAGAGGCGATCGCCCAGCTCTCCACCGCTATCGCGGAGACGATCGCCAGCGCCAGAGGGGTGTTCAGGTCCGTATTTGGGCCGCGCAACAGAGGGACCAGCTCGCCCACCAGCTTGCCGCCCTCCTTAGCCTCCTCGAGCTGCTCCTCGGCATCCGCATCGTCTTCGTCGATCGTGCCGCCACCGGTCAGTCTAAGGTCGTCCGGACCAGAGAGGCTTACCCACCCCACCGAAAGGGGGCCAACCTCCGCCTGCTCCATCACGAACCCGTGCTCCTCCTCTCGGACCAGACCGATTACGCTGAATACCGGGAACAGGGACAGCCAATTGGATAACAACACGAAGAAAAAGATCGTCGCCACGACCGGGAAGAACCGCCGACCGTTGACCTCGCCGGCTACGCCCACAATGAGGTTGTAGAACGCCTCAAACGCCGCCTCAAACATGTTCTGGAAGCCTCTGGGTACAAGGTCACGCCGCCGCGTTCCCACATACACTATCGCCACAATCATGATGACCACGATCCACGAGGTCATCATCGTGTTCGTGATGTCGATAGGGCCGACCGACTGGAGCGTCTCCGCCTTGATCGAGATAGCCGGTGTGGGACCGCGCAGGAAAACGAAGCCCACCAGAAAAAGTGCGACGAGCCCAGCGGCGATCAGCCGGCCCCGGCTGAGCCTCATCTACTGTCCTTCCTTCTTATCATCGTTCGTCTTGAGCACTTCCAGCAGGAGAACAACACTGCCTCCCAAACCCAGAGCCAGCCCCGCGAACAAGCCCAGGACGGCGAACAGGCGTCCCGTATTCAGCAACCCATCCAACTGCACCCCGCCGAACACGCCGCCGACGATGCACAGCGCCAGATAGAACCCGAGGCCGGTAAGCCGTACCGTTGGCGGCAGCCGATCCATCACGGCAGCACACTCCGACTCCACAAGCCTCTCCGATTGCGCACTTTATCACAACCGCCCACTACAATCCAATTCAATCCCTCCAGCAACACAAAAGCCCCAGGCCGTAAAGCCTGAGGCGCCGCCGCCGTTGGATCTTCGCCTACTTCTTCTCGAAGCCCTCCATATCCAGCCCTTCTATCACATCGCGGAAGGGCGATAGCTTCTTCAGTTCATCCGCCTTCGCCTCGCTGGTCGGCTCAATCTCCGGCCCCTCGCCCTTCTCCAGAGGTTGACCCTCCTGGTCCAGACGGACCCCCGCCTTCTCCAGCACAGCCTCGTTCGCGTAGATAGGCACCTGGGCGCGCACAGCCAGGGCGATCGCGTCGCTGGGACGGGAGTCTATCTCCATATCCTTGCCGTCGACCGTCAAGGCGATGCGGGCGAAGAACGTATCGTTCTCTAAGTCGCTCACCAGAATGTGGTTCACCGTCGCCCCGAGGCTATCGATGAGCGTCCGCAGCAGGTCGTGAGTCAGGGGCCGCGCCACCGCCACATCTTGCAGCCGCACGGCTATCGCGTCCGCCTCTGCCGGCCCAATCCAGATCGGTAGATAGCGGTCGGTCTCCTTCTCCTTGAGAATGACCACCCGCTGATAGTTCATGAGGCTGACGCGGATGCTCTCTATAGTGAGCTCGACCACACTCCCACCTCCAGGTTCAATACATGGCAAGTCTAGCTCAGCCTACTAGGCGTGTCAACCGAACTGGATACGCCTTCCCGCGCTCCCTCCGGCGTCTCGTCCACCTTCGTCATGCCGCCTATGCGGGCGCTTGCGTAGGCGAACAGCAACAGAAAGACCGCTATACCCACCAGCACCGCCGTGACGCTAGTGATGTCGATCATGCCTCCCACCACCAGCAGCGGCAGCAGCGAGATGAAGTTTGCCGATACCACCTGAGTGGCGAAGATTCGGCCTCTCATCTCCGGTGGCGCCCGCTCGTGGAGTACGGTCTGGGCGGGGGCGTTCAGCAGCGCATAGCAGAAACCCATAGGCGCAGCGAACAGCATCGTTAACGATTGCAATAGCGAAAGGCCCAGGAAACGGCCGGGGTTCAGCGGCCCCGGTGTCGTCTCCATAATCTCCGTCAGACCACGCACCGTCGCCAGCAGCACCAACGACACCGCGACACCCACAAGGCCGATGACGACCGCTCTGTTCTTTCCCTTGCGGGTAAACCAGGGGACGAAGCGAAGCCCCACCAGCGCCCCCACCCCGGTGGGCGCGAACAGGAAGGCGGCGTTGTCCGGAGAGACGTTCAGCACCTCTTCCATATACCGGGGGATGAGTATGGCGAACAGGAGGACTAAGGTGCTGCTCATAGTCAGTTGCGCCATCGCTAGGGCGGATGCGGAATCTGAGGTCAGAGCGCGCCATCCCTTGCGGAACTCCTCCAGTATGCCGGCGAACTGCGGCCCCCGTCGCGGTTCGATCTTCCGAGGCTCAAGCAGCGTGTCCAGCCACACGGCCAGCCCAGCGGCCACGGTGAACAGGCCGCCCGCCACCACGAACATCGCCCGCTCGTCGCCCAGCTTCAGGATCACAGGCGCCAGGAATACCAATCCAGCTAGTTGAGAGCCGGTGAGAGTGAAGTTGTACAGGCTGTTGGCGCTGACGAGCCGTTCCCGGCTCACCAGAGATGGGATTAGCGATACTATCGCCGGGTTGAAGAAGAGACCGCTGGTGCTGAACACCAGGCTGATAGCGAGGATCGC
>CAZYOV010000191.1:0-3626 GCA_964649215.1 uncultured Dehalococcoidia bacterium | reverse complement strand
GCCAGCGGCACCCGCTCCTTCCCCACCGGCCGCGAGGTGAGGACGATCTCCAGCTCGCGGGCAACCGTCTCGGCGTCCTGGTCGAACGTCTCGTAGAAGTCGCCCAGGCGGAAGAAGAGGATGGCGTGCGGGTAGCGACGCTTTATGTCGAGGTACTGCCGCCTGAGGGGCGTGGTCACGGGCGGGGCTCCTCCCAAGGGCTCGCGTGCGCGCTATCGAGGGGTATTATACAGCGAGGGCCGATAAACAACGACCCCAGCCTGAAGGCTGGGGCATCAGACGCATAACGGCTACCCTGCCTACCGGCAGGCAGGCTTTGGGTCGCCGGGGAGGAAGATGAGGGGCCTGATGCCCCAACGTTTACGATGGGGTAGCGCGCACGCTGCGCGCCTACGGCCCGAACTCGTCCACCAGGGCGATGGCGTACGGCGCCTGCTCCCGGCAGGCGTCGCACTTGATGCACTTCCCCTGGTCGATCCGGTAGCTCCCAGCCTGCCCTGAGCTCGTCGAAGGGTCCCGCACCACCGCCTGCGTCGGGCAGATCGCCTCCGCCTCCGGCAGCCGGTCCGAGTGGTGGACCACCTCGTAGCGGACGAGATCCCGGCAGACCTTCGCCGGGCAGCGCTTGTTGTACAGGTGCTCGTTCAGCTCCTCCTCAAAGAAGCTGAACATGGACATCACCACCGTGGGGGCGGCCTGCCCGTGCACGCAGTTGGCGTAGCGCATCGTATCGGCCAGCAGGCGCATGATCTCCGGATCGGAGCCGCGGCCGCGGCCGGAGGAGATGCGCTTCAGGATCTCCAGCAGCCGTCGTGTCCCCGCAAAACAGGTCGTGCAGCGGCCGCAGGACTCGTCCTCCGCGAACCACTCGAAGTAGATTGCCAGGTCGACGACGCAGTTGGAGTCATCCATCACCACCAGGCCGCCGGAACCCATGAACATGCCGCGCTCCTTGAACGGCTCCGGCTCCAGCGCGATGCCGACGTCGCTGGCGGGGACGATCCCTGACAGCGGCCCGCCCGGCTGCACCGCCTTGAGGGCGCGGCCCTCCGGCGGGCCGCCCCCGGCGCCCATCACGACGTCGCTCATCGCGGTGCCCAGAGGCACCTCCAGGATGCCCACCCGCTGCACCTGGCCGGACAGCGAGAACATCTTCGTCCCCTTGTGGTTCTCGGAGCCGACGGATGCGTACCACGCGGCCCCCTCGCGCAGGATCATGGGGACGTTGGCGTACGACTCCACGTTGTTGACGTTGGACGGCATGTCGAACACGCCGGCCTGCGCCGGGAACGGCGGCCTTATCTTGGGCATGCCGCGCGCGTCCTCTATGGAGGCGATGAGCCCCGTCTCCTCGCCGCAGACGTAGCTGCCAGCGCCGCGTATCACCGCCAGGTCGAACGCCAACCCGGAGCCGAGAACGTTGTCACCCAGAAGGCCCCGCTCGCGCGCCTGCTGCACGGCATTCTCCATTCGCTCCACAGGGAGGGGGTACTCGTCGCGGATGTAGATGTAGCCGTAGGAGGCGCCGGTGGCGTAACCTCCGATCGCCATCCCCTCAACGATGAGATGGGGGTCACTCTCCATCAGGTTGCGGTTCACGAACGAGCCGGGGTCGCCCTCATCGGCGTTGCAGATCATGTACTTGGGCGTGACCTTCGCCCCCCGCAGGAATTCCCACTTGCGGCCGGTCGAAAAGGCGGCGCCGCCGCGACCCCACAGACCGGACTCCAGCACCTCGTTGATCACCTGCTCGTCCGTCATTCCCAGCGCCTTGGCGAGCCCTTCGTAGCCGCCGCGGGCGATGTACTGGTCGATGTTATCGGGGTCGGTAACGCCGCAGTTCACCATGAGGCGACGCTCCTGGCCGGCGAAGAACTCCAGCGACTGTAGCGGCGCCACACCTTCCAGCGGCTCATCACTGACCACCGCGAGCGCAAGCTCGGGCACGACCCCGTCCTGGTCGGGGGCCACCGCCCCTTCGATGAGCTGAGGCACCTTGTCGGCGGTGAGCCTGCCGTAGAGGACAGCCGGCCGCCCGAGGTACGCCACCTCCACGATAGGCTCCGCGTAGCACAGACCCCAACAACCGGTGACCATCACGTCCGCCTCCAGGGCCCGGGCCGCCAGCTCCTTGCGCAAGGCGTCCAGCGTCTCCTGGGCGCCGACGGCCCGCGAACAGGTGGTGACACCGACCTTAATCAGGGGGCGCTGCGGACCCGGCGTGGGCCGCCGGGCCTGTTCGGCCTGTCCTCTCAGCTCCTCGTATGTTGGCATCGGCCGATTACGCTCCGCCGCCCTTCTGCTCATCGGCCGCTTCTACGGAGGGCTCCCCTTCCCCGGCCTCCTCTCCGCCGGGCTCGGGACCTAGTTCAGACTCGCCTTCGCCCTTGAGCTCGCGTGCGAGCCTGATGGTGTCGCTGACCGACAACGGGCCGATGTACCTGCCCTGGCGCCGCACCAGCGGCGCCAGGTGACAGGTGCCGTCACACTGCACGAGTCGCAGGCCGAACGCCCTGTCGTCGGTGTTCTGGCTCATCTCGCAGCCGAGAATCGATTCCAGGACACGACGGATATTCATGGAGCCCTTGAGCAGGCAGGCGGGCCCGCTGCACCACTCGACGACCGTCTCGGCGGGTGGTACCGTCCGTATCTCGGAGTAGAAGTCGAGCGCGCCGTAGAGCATCGCCGGCGTAGTGCGGAACTTGGTGGCGATGACCGGAATCGTCTCGCGGGGCACGTAGCCGTAGGCCTGCTGGATGCGGTGGAAGGCGGTGAGCAGCTCGGCGTTGTCGGGCGAGAGGTCCTCGATGAGCTCGCGCACCTTCGTCAGCAGCTCTGCGTCCCCCGGAAGGGGGTCAAGAGCGGTGTAGCGGGAGGGGTGCGACGGTCCGGCGGTGATCTTGGTCATGTTCTGACCGCGGTTCCCAGCGGCTCCAGCCTAGTGCTGCTCAGACTTTGTGTTAGGCTTCACACATGATACATCGGGCCTACCGCGCGGGCAAGGCCGGCTAGCGCAGAGCGAAGTCGCTGAGGGGGAACCGGCGCACCCGGCCGGCCGCGCCCTCGGAGGTGAAAACGAACTCGCCGTCGGCGTCGTAGGCGATCCCGCGCGGGAAGGCGAGCGCCTCCCCGCCAACGGAGCTCAGAGAGGCGACCACACTACCGGCCTGATCCAGCAACAGGATACGGCCGTGGACGGGGTCGCTGGCCAGGATGCGCCCGTCGGGGAGCGCCGCCAGGTACGGCTTATTGCGCGGGTCCAGGTCCTTCCATTCATCGATAGGGTAGGCGGCGATAGCCCGCATCTCACTATCGAAGCGCTGGATGCGGGCGTTGCCGACATCGGCCACGAGGAAGTCGCCCGTAACAGGGTCGAAGGCGATTCCCACCGGCTCGCGGAACTGCCCCAGATCGTCGCCGCGCTCGCCCACGGTGCCCAACAGCTCGCCATCCGGCGAGAACTTTCGCACGCGCTGCGTGCCCGTGTCGACGACCCAAACGTTGCCCTCGCCGTCCACGGCGATGGAGCGAGGGCCCCACATCTCGAAGTCGCCCGGGTTCACCAGATCCTTCGTCGGCCCGCCCCAGGCAGTGATGAAGGTGAGATCGGCGTCGAACTTCTGCAC
>CAZYOV010000190.1:0-3696 GCA_964649215.1 uncultured Dehalococcoidia bacterium | reverse complement strand
GAGCTTGAGCGTCTGGTGCTGCGCTACACAGACTCGGTCACCGCCATGCGGGCAGACTCCGCCGAGCTGGCCCGTGAGCTGCTCAACCACCTCGCGGAGCGTGATCTGGTGGAGCTCACCTTCTGCATCGCGAACTGGAACGCGATGGCCAGGCTCCTCACGCCCCTGGCGGTGGAGATGGAGCCGGCGGTCGTCTCGGAGCTGCCGCCGTGGTGGCCCAAGTGATGAGGGCTCGCGAGAGGGCTAGAGTGCCGTCCATCACTACGGAGCAGATGCGAGAGGTGGACCGGCTGATGGTTGAGGAGTACGGTATCGTCCTCCTGCAGATGATGGAGAACGCCGGACGAAACCTGGCGCGGCTGGCAGCGACCCTGGCGGCCGGGGCCTGCGACCGGAGCGTTCTCGTGCTGGCAGGCAAGGGGAACAACGGCGGTGGGGGTATGGTGGCAGCCCGCCACCTGAGCAATATGGGCGGCCGCGTCTGCGTCGTCCTCCCAGTGGCGGTCCGCGAGCTGGTGGATGTCCCCGCGCACCAGGCCTCCACCCTGCGGCGGATGGGGGTGGAGCTGCTGGAGGCCGAAGACACTCCGCAAACGCGTCTCGAACGCCTCTTCAGCGAGGCTGACCTCATCGTCGACGCGCTCATCGGCTACAGCCTGACGGGGGCGCCGCGCGGACGATTCGCCGCTCTGATTGATGGCGCTAACGGCAGCGGCAAGCAGATCGTGTCGCTCGACGTGCCGTCGGGCGTCGACGCCGGCTCGGGTACGGTATACGGGTCGTCCATCAAGGCAGTCGCCACCCTGACCCTGGCCCTGCCGAAGACCGGCCTGGGAGCTCCCGAAGTGCGAGAGCGTCTGGGAGAGCTGTACCTGGCGGACCTGAGCGTCCCGCCCTCCCTCTACCGCCAACTGGAGCTGGAGGTGGGGCCGCTATTCGCCGATGCGGGCGCGATCCGTCTCCAGTGGGAGGACGATGGCTGGGTGGTTGAGCGATAGGCGTCTGAAGGAGCGCTGGCCGGCGCAGAGGAACGTGCGAGGTGTATGGCGACCCCGATCGGGATCGAGTTCGCAGGTTCATTACTGGAAGCAGGTCTATATCCCGTCTGTGTAAGGACCGTGACCCAATCGCGGTCTAAGGTGCCCATCTCGTTGTGGTCGGAGCTCGCCGGTCGATTGTCCGCCGGCAGCCTTCGCACCGTCGCTAAGGAATACAGCATTTCCCACGAGACGGCTCGGCGCATCGCCGCCAGGGTGAAAACGGTCAGAACCTAGGTTAACCACTGACTGCAAATGTGACAGGCGCTCTCTGAAAAGGCGACCAGCAACATCTCATCTAGTGCAGACGAGATCCTGGCCTGGGCCTCTACTAGGTCTCTTTCCTGTCGTAGGATCTCCTGGACCTCCGCGGATCCGGCAAATTCGCGCCTGAGGGTGATGTGGAGCTCCCTCAGTCGGTTGATTCCCCTGGGGTCCGCAGCGGCCACGCCATAAGCGCCGCACCTGAGAACAGTAAGGCCGCGAGCCGGTACGTAGACCTCTTCGTAGTCCCACGGATGTTGGCCCTTCGATTCGTACAGCGCGAGGGTGTAGACGGTTCCCCAGAAATTAGGGTGAAGCCCTGCGGAGCGAAAGTCGGGCAAGGGGCCAAGGTCGGACTCCGCAAGTGCGGCCTGTTCGACCTCTCGTAGAAGATTGTCACAGGTCGAAATTAACGAAGCCGCCTTCCGTTTCCAGCCAGCAAGTTTGTTCCAAACGGGCGAAGCGGGCTTGTGCTGCCTCAGGCATTCGAACAGTGGCTCGTCTTCAACCCTAATCGTCGCGGTGAGTTCTCCGATCTGCCACAGAAACAAGATGTTGAATTCGGCCAACTGGGACGCGACGGCTCTGCACGTGTTCGCCAGCCTGCCGTAGTGGCTGCGCATTTGGCTCTGCCGGGCAGGCAACGTAATCGCGGCTAGACGCTCTCTTTCCCTCTCCCTTTGCCGAGCCTGGTCCTGCCCCTGGATGACTGCCGCAATGATTCTCGCGTCCCGTCCAAACAGCCGCCCTAACTGTGAAGGCGACCAGCCAAGTTCCTGGTGCGCCTGGAAGAAAGCGGTCTTCTCATCTCCCTGGGTCCGGTCCCGCCGCCTGCCTAGCTTGTCATGCACCGCCCGCTCGCGAAATCGACCGGCGATTCTCCCCCACTTTATCTCGGGGTTGGCGGTCTTCATCGTTTCCGTTGATTCGCAGATACAGAGGTGCGTCTTGATGTTACGGCCGTGATAGGGCCGGTGGTGACTTGATGTAGGCGTTGTGCTCTACGGTGTTGCCTATCGTATGTCACAAATGCGGCAGGACGCCAGCGCCGGGACCGAAGGGGACGCCACCGCCCTGGCGGCGCTATCGCGCCTGGCGATGATCTTGACGGAGATTGCCGAGAGCCACCCTGCCGCCCCGCATGGCTGCGACGGGATTCCTGTCGAAGATCAGGGCGACCACGCAGGCACCTGCAGCAAGGCGAGAAGCGACCCGACGGCCCAGGCTTCAAGTGAGGTCGACCCGGATTCTCCCAACGCTAAAGGCGACCGGCGGAGGCCGTGCTAGTGACGACAGCGGACGTGCTCACGGACGATAAGCGACGGACGCTCTTGTTGGCGGCGGCGAGGGCTAGCGGCCTAGCAGACAGGTACGCTGGCGATGAGGCTCTACTAGAGCTCCACATCCGTAAGCAGCTGAAGCCCGGCTGGGCCGGCAGCGTCGACGCCGTCGAGAGAGATTATATTCGCCGAGCAAAAGTGGCCCTCGGGACCTACGTGCCCGTCCCTCCTAGGGAGCACGCTTTCGGCGAAAAGCAACCCTCGCCCCCGTGCCAGGGCCGACGGAGAGCCCTCTGACCGCGGGAGCACGGAGGCCTCCGGCCCCGGAGGAGAGCAAGGTTAGGGGGGTACCAACACTGCGAGTCGCGGTCCCGTTCCCAGCGCGCCAAGGCCGAAAGGAGCACCCGCCTAAGTAGCCTTCTAGAGTTCAGCTCAATGTGCCCAGCCGAACTTGAGGATGAGCTCCATACGATGGTACTGCGCCCCGCAGCGTGGCCAGCCTCTGCTGCGCTCGTTCGAACCGGCTAACCACTTCGTGGAGTGAGTCGGCCATGGCGTCGGCGGCAATCTAGGCCGTCAGGCCCGCTATGTGGCCCTGGAGGGGCAGGGCCTCAGCTCGCAGCCTTGGTTCTTTGGCCCCCACGGTAGCAGCACCGGCTTCCGCATCCTGGAAAAGGGAGCAGGCGCGGTGTATGGTGCCGCTGACGCCTGGGGGGATTTGCCCTTCCTCTTGATAGGTGTAGGCGAGCCCTAGCAGCAGCAAGTAGGCCTCTGCTGTAGACTGGTGCATCGCGCAGGGGGAGCAGCCCTTATCGGGGGTGGAGTGGGAGGGGATAGCCGTCTCCTTTACCTCCTTCCTCCTGATGCGGAGGCGGCTCGCCCGGAGCTCAGACCGCACGAAGGTGAAGAAGGTGTCCTGGGCGCGCACGAGAGCGGGGATCGCAAACGGCTCACCGGTCTGCGGGTTTCGTAGTCGGGGTGCCCGGACTCCTGCCGGGGAGCCAAACAAAATAAAAGCAAGAACCTTCAGCTACAAGTTCGAGTTGGCGGCGTAGCTACGGTCCAGGTCTTAGCCGGAGAGCCCAGAAGCGAATCGAAAATAAGGGCTCTTATTT
>CAZYOV010000189.1:0-3697 GCA_964649215.1 uncultured Dehalococcoidia bacterium | reverse complement strand
TACATGGCGGAGGACGCCCAGATCGGCTATCCGCCGGCGCGGGTCTGGGGCGAGCCGACGACGGCGTTGTGGGTCTACCGCCTGGGGCTGGAGCATGCGAAAAGGCTGATGCTTACGGGCGAAGCGCTTAGCGGGGTCGAAGCGGAGCGGCTGGGCCTGGCCTCGAAGGCCGTGCCGACCGAGGAGCTGGCCGGCGTCGTCGACGAGATGGCCCGCAAGCTGGCGACGATCCCGACCAACCAGCTAGCCATGAGCAAGCTGCTGGTGAACCAAGCGTACGAGAACATGGGGCTGCGTACGAACCAGCTCATCGGCACGCTGTTCGATGGGGCGGCGCGCCACACGCCGGAGGGGATCGCCTGGCGGGACCTGGCGATGAAGGAGGGGTTCCGGGAGGCGGTGCGCCACCGCGACGCGCCCTTCGGCGACTACGGCGAGAGGAATCCCGAAACCTAGAACCGGGGACCAAGAACGCCCCGGCATGGCGCCGTGGCCTCGTGTCAGGCTCTGACGGCGCGCTTTAGGGAGGCGGCAGACCTATTCGACCGGCTGCCAGCGGGGCGAGCTAGCCTCTGTAACACGGCTTAGGCGGGGCCGAGTGTAAAAGGGTCGTCGATGACGAGGAGCCAGGTGCCGTCGGGCTGGCGGCGGGAGACCTCCACGGCCCGGCCAGACATCTGGGCGGGCGTGGTCATGCTCCACTGAGTGTAGACGACAGCGATATCGCCCGCCTCTATGACCTTGGTGGTGCGAGTCTTCATGTCGGGCTTCATGGCCGCTAAGGGAGCCAACTCCTGGCGGATGGCGTCGGTTCCGGTGCGGAGTTCGCCGGCCTGGTTCGGGAGGACGGCTCCAGGTTCGTACAGGGCCATGGCGGCATCGAGGTCGCCTCTGCTGATAGCTTCGCCGAAGAGTTCGTCGAGCTGTTGGGGCGAACCTGCAGGCATTGGAGGCCTCCTTCTGGTTGGCGGTTGATAGCGAGTTGAATCTTAATTGGGGGCGTGGGCGCCGGTCAAGCGGCCGGCGGCTGCGTCAGCCACCGACGCCGTGGGACACGACTACGGGCCCATCACTAGGCAATCCACGCCGCCCTCACGGAGACCGACAGGCGCATCGGCGAAATACTGCCGCTGCTGGAGCGCGTTCGGGGGCTGCGGCGGCATGGTAGAATCAGAGCATTCAGCCCCGGACGGTTCCTATGAAAGGAGTCAAGAATGGCTACTCAGGAGATCTCCCCGGACTTTCCCTTTGAGTCTAAGTTTATCGAGGTACACGGCTCCCGCATGCACTACGTGGAGGAGGGCGCCGGCGACCCGGTGCTGTTCCTGCATGGCAACCCGACCTCATCCTACCTCTGGCGCAACGTGATCCCCCACGTCTCGCCGCTGGCCAGGTGCATCGCCCCGGACCTGATCGGCATGGGGAAGTCTGACAAGCCGGACATCGAGTACCGGTTCGTTGACCACTCCAAGTACGTTGAAGGTTTCATCGAGGCGCTGGGGCTGCGCAACATCACGTTCGTGATCCACGATTGGGGGTCCGCCCTGGGGTTTCACTACGCCCGCCGGCACGAGGAGAACGTGAAGGGGCTGGCGTTCATGGAGGCGATAGTCCGACCTTTCACCTGGGACGAGTTCCCGGAGGAGGGGCGGCAGATTTTCCAGAGTTTCCGGACGCCGGGCGTAGGCGAGCAGATGATCCTGGAGAACAACGCGTTCGTGGAGCAACTGCTGCCGTTTTCGATCCTTCGCAAGCTCACGGACGAGGAGATGAACCGCTACCGCGAGCCGTACCCGGACCCGCAGAGCCGCAAGCCCACCTGGCGCTGGCCCAACGAGGTCCCCATCGAGGGAGAGCCGGCGGACGTGGTGGAGATTGCGAGGGCGTATAGCGAGTGGTTCGGGAAGTCGGACGTGCCGAAGCTGCTGCTGTACGCGCAGCCGGGGGCGCTCATGCGGGGGCCGCTGCTGGAGTGGTGCCGGAACAACATGCGCAACCTGAAGACGGTGGACATCGGCGCCGGATCCCACTACGTTCAGGAGGACCAGCCCCACGCGATCGGGGAGGCGATCGCGGAGTGGTATCGGGGGCTGTAGGCGGCGATGACTGACGCCGCTCAGAGCGCCCTGGCCGTCAACGAAGCGTACCAGGCCCTGGGCAACGAGCGGTTCGAGGCCGAGGGCGCCACGTTCATCCGCAACCGCGAGATAGCGGACATCTGGGACGCCAATCACCTCGCGCACATCACCGCATCGACACCGGGGGAGATCGACCGGCTGCTTGAGCGCGTTGAGCTGGAGTACGCGGGGTTCAACCACCGCCAGTTCCGAGTGGACTTCACGACGCCGCCGGCGCTGGAGGCGCGCCTGGCGTTGGAGGGATACCGGGGCAGCGAGACGCTGGTAATGCTGGTCGAAGGGGAGCTGGCCAACCAGGCGAAGCCGCACGAGATCCGGGAGGTCACTGATGAGGCTGGCTGGGAAGCCTACACCGCCCTGCACGACCTAGACTGGCGAGAGTACAAGGAGAGGATACCGGGCACGAGCGGCTTCGACGAGAAGACCGCCGAGCAGATAATGCGATCAAGGCGGTCGCAATCGCCGCCGGTGCGGCATTGGCTAGCCTGCCTGGACGGGCAGCCGCGCGCGTACCTATCGTCGTGGGGGGGTGTGGACGGCGCCGGCTCCGTCGAGGACGTGTTCACCCATCCTGACTTCCGGCACCGGGGTCTGGCCACGGCTCTGATCCACCACGGTGTGTCGGAAGCGCGCCGAGAGGGCGCAGGCCCAATCGTCATAGGCGCCGACACCATGGACACGCCGAAGCGGATGTACGCGGCGCTGGGGTTCCGGCCGGTGGCCGTCAAGCGGGACTACCTGAAGCGGCTAAATACCTAGAGCGAATCCGAAGCTAAGCGGTCTCGAGCGTGGGGACTTTGTCGCCTACCATCTCGCCAGTCTCCACGTGGTACTTCAACCCGGCCAGGAGGTCCTCCATCCCCTTCCTCATCTGCCGCCCGAGTATCAGTCGATCAATCAACGCACCGATAGGGCCAAACTTCAACCGGTAGTCCGGGGAAACGCTAACGATTGTGCCGTCCCCGTCCGCCGTCACGGTGAACTCGACGATGTTCCTCTCGATCGGGAAGCTGCTCTCGTAGATGTCGATCTTGTAGCCTTCTCCGTCTCGCCAATCGAAGGCTCGTTCTTCCAGATAACCCTTGGGGTTGGCGAGATCGCAGTGCCTGGTCGCCCCCTCGCCCCCGCTGGCTTCCGAGGTAGAGCGCGAGTGGGACACACCGGGGTTCCACTTGTAGATGCCGCCCAGGTCTGCGAGCACCTCCCAGACCTTCTCCTTGGGTGCGTTAATTCGAATCTCGGTGCTGAAAGCTCCCATCTTCCTCCCGTGCTCCTTTCTAGCGGGCGCGAAAGCCCGACCGCTTCTTCAACCGGGCAGGCCGTGATCAGTCCACTGGCAACTTGCGCAACAGGTTCGCGACGCGGACGGCCGCCTCCACGGCCTCGAAGCCCTTGTTGCCGTGCACGCCGCCGGCGCGCTCCAGCGCCTGCTCCTCGCTATCGCAGGTGAGGACACCGAACAGGCAGGGGACGCCGGTGTCCAGGGCCGCCCGCTGGATCCCCTCCGCCGCCTGCCCGGCCACGTACTCGAAGTGGGCGGTCTCGTGGCGGATGACGGC
>CAZYOV010000188.1:0-3733 GCA_964649215.1 uncultured Dehalococcoidia bacterium | reverse complement strand
CCTTTCATCCCAGCGGCCGATATTGTTGAACAGATTAAGGGTGGCAACAGTGACGACGCTCACCAGACACCTCGCGACAAGAACCCATCACTTCGTTGCAGCCCAAAAGGCCGAGGCGGCGTTGCCAGCGGTAGATCCGCTGCCTGAGCTTGATCAGTTCATCGTAGGGCATAGTAGAAGTCTCGGCTGTAGGCCGGGCTCAAGGGTACTCCCGCCAGACAGCCTCGGCAATAGACGGCGGCGATTGCGGCTGTGGCGTGCTGGCAGATGGCGATGTGGCCCGAGTGTCCGTACAGCCCGTGCCGGCCACACGTCACCGGATATTCACCGGTCGTTCACCAACGCCGCACGACTTCACCGACGAACCTTCACGCGGCTGAGCTATAGACCAATTGGCAGGTGATGGAACACTACGAACCGGAAAGGCGGTAAGGCAGTGATGTCTGAGGAGTTTTTACTAGTGGTGTCCGATGAGAGTGATGGCAAGCACGGGGAGATCTCCGTGTTGGAGACGGCTCACGAGGTTGAGCGTCTGATGGAGACACTCCTTGAATCGGGGATCGACCAGCACCGGATTCGGGTTTTCGCTGGGGCAGAGTCTGAGTTTGAGACCATCTACCGACCAGTGGTCAACCTTTTCGACGAGGCCAGTGAAACAGCGGAACTGGATCGCCCTGTCAGAGACAACGCGGGGTTGGAAGCTACAGAGGTCAGAGCTGTGGCCGAGCTGGAGACGGTGCAGGCGCACAGCGGCAACGGTCGTTCGCGGAGTAGTGTTCGGCCCTCATCCATCTTCCGAAGCGCCCGCGATGACGACGCCATAGACGTCTACATTAGCGCCTCTGAGGCGGCGTCATGACGCTCCCCGCCTACCCCAGCTGTCCGGCTACCCGAATGCCGCCACACGGCACCCGCGTCCTCCGCCGCATTACGGCGTCCGGCCTCAGCGGGGGGAGGTTCTACGCTCGCGGACGACCTGCTTCCCTACCAGCGCCAGCAGGCTTGGGGGAATGGATCGCATATATCGGCAGGCAGTCCCCCTCGCTGCCCAACGCCGCAGGGCCGGAAGCGACCGCAAGGCCGGCGCCTCGAGTTGCGGCATTAGTCCCTTAGCATCGGACTTGTCCGCTGTCCTGCCAGCCACGATGAAGGTGGCTGGGGAACGCCGATAACCGCTCCTCAGCAACCCCCGATTTACCTGATGCTTCCCTGATGCCGCCCCGAAGATTCTGAATCAAAAGTGGCCGGGCGGTCTACGACCTGCGGCCACGGGTTCTTCGCCTCGGACAGCGTGGCTCTCAAGTTGCCTCGTCATGGCCACTCTCTCTTCCGGGCCCGCCCCTGCCGTCAGCATTCTGCACCCCGGGCGGAAGCCGGAGGGAGGACCGCATGCTGAGGCGGACCGGGGAACGTGTGGGATTCCGAAGGTTGCTTATGGAAAACAGCGAGCGCCTGTTTCGGCTACGCTGACATCGCAGTACTATTGGAGGCCAGGGACCGCAGATGTCGATAAGCAAGCGCGAACAGGACGCCCTCGACCGCTGGAAGCCCGGTCAGAAATGGTACAACCATTTCGTGGCCGCCGTGGTTATTCGCCTCTCCAAGATCCTCATGACGACGATGAACTCGCTGAACATCGAGGGGTTGGAGAAGTTCGAGTCCCTTAAGAATCGTCAGGGCCGCGGCCTGCTGACCTTCAGTAATCACGTTTCGCTGTTTGACGATCCCATACTCCCACCGAACTTTGGCCTGCCACGTTACGAGGAGATACGATGGGCCGCTACAGACGCAATCAACTTCTTCGGGTCACCGTTCATGGCGTGGTTCTTTACCTCCGGCAAGGGCGTCCCGATAGTGCGCGGCGCGGGGCTGGACCAACCCGGCTTTCACTTTCTGCTCGACCGACTGCGTGAAGGTCAGTGGGTTCACATCTTCCCTGAAGGCGGAAGGACCCGGCACCCGCTGGCCCTGATGACCCACCCCTTCAAGTCCGGGATCGGACGCATGATGGCTGAGACGCAGCCGATAGCCCTCCCCTATTACCACTATGGGATGCACGAGATCCTGCCGATCGGGTCGAAAGTCCCGCGAAGAGGCAAGGCCGTACGACTTGTGTTCGGGGATCCGATCGATTGCGACGAGCGATACCTTCAGGGCATCATCCGGCAGGCTGAGGGAGAGGAGCTAAGCGGCCCGGCTTTGTGGGAAGCGCTGGCCGCCCGAACCTACGACGCATTGAGAAATCTGGAGCTCGCGGTGCACCCCGGCGCCCGCGAGTGAATCGTCGCCGATGCGTTGAGCGTCCTAAATATCGGCGCTCTGTCGCGGCCTGCCAGCTAGAGGAGGTGGATGACGCTGGGCCTTGGTGGACTGACCACTAGCGCCGGCTTAAACCTTATCATCCCTCACGCCGCGCCACCCATCCGCACCATAACGTGTAAAATACTAGAGCCACCCATAACCCCGCCCGAAAGGATCGGTGACAATGCTGGCCCAGCTCGTTGAGACCGTTGAGAACCTGGAACACCAGCGCAACGTGACCACCCTGGACGTTGCGGAGCTTGCGGCGCGGGCTCAGCCGGCGGGCAGGCCCACGACATACGGGGGGCTCAGCTTCTTCAGCAACGTCCGTAACAGGAGCGCCGGCCAATCGGTCGTATTCGGCAGCGAACGAGTCCGTCAGAAGAGCCTGACCCCCACCCAGCAGGCCATCGTCGACAAACTGGATTCCACCCTGGCGACCGTGCGCGAATACCTGAAGATTGCCCCGCTCATTTGCCTTAAGCGGACTATCGGCGACAACGACCACTTTGAGCCGAAGTGCACCCTTTATCTATCCACTCAGCGCTCCGATAACATACGTCAGGCATATCTCTGGGCCCGGACGCTGAAGGATTACGCGCCCGGCACTCCCGGGCCGGAGCTTCACCTGCTGTGCATACCGGAGTGGCCTGACCAGAACCGGCAGGTACTCATCTTCCCCGAGGAGCGACTAACCGTGGTGCTGGGCAGCGACTACGTCGGCGAGGTGAAGATGGGCTTCCTGCGCATGGCCATGTGGGAGGCCACGCAGGAAGGCATGCTGGCGATCCACGCCGGCTCCAAGCTCCTGACGGCCCGGCAGCCGGATGGCACGCTCAAACGCCACGGGATGCTCCTCTTCGGCCTGTCCGGGACCGGAAAGACCACCCATTCCTGTCACGACCATGGTCTGAACCGCGATGGCGAGGGGATCGAGATCCTTCAGGACGACATCGTATTTCTGCGCAAGGACGGCTGCGCCCTGGGCACTGAGCAGGGTTTTTACCTGAAAACGGAAGGGATCAGTCCGGAAAATCAGCCCATCATCCACAAGGCCCTCACCTCACCGCAAGCCTCGTTTGAGAACGTGATGGTGGATGACGAGGGTAACGTCGACTTTGTCAACCTTACCCTGGGCAGCAACGGGCGCGCCGTTATCCCTCGAGAGACGCTCGCTCCTCACGTCTCACGAGATATCAATCTGCCTCCGATGAGCGAGCTGGACAGTCTCATAATAGCCTTCATCACACGCAGGATGACGGTCCTTCCCATCGTCTCCAGGCTGAGCCCGCCGCAGGCGGCGGCCGCCTTCATGCTGGGAGAGAGCATAGAGACCAGCGCCGGCGACCCCAGGCGAGCCGGACAATCCGTGCGGGTGGTGGGCACCAACCCCTTCATCATCGGCGACCAGGCCGAGCACGGTAACTGGTTC
>CAZYOV010000187.1:0-3764 GCA_964649215.1 uncultured Dehalococcoidia bacterium | reverse complement strand
AGTGCGAGGTGTTCGAGTTCAGCAACGAGAACATCTTCGTCCGTTTCCTGGAGAACATCCGCGCCCGCGACGTCTTTCTGGTCCAGCCCATCGCATTTCCCGTGAATACGCGGCTGATGGAGCTGTTCATCATGATAGACGCCGCCAAACGGGCCTCGGCGGGCCGCATCACGGCGGTGGTCCCTTACTACGGCTACGGCCGCAGCGATAAGAAAGACCAGCCACGGGTGCCGATCACCGCCCGCCTGATCGCTAACTTTATCGAAACGGCGGGGGCGGACCGTCTGCTGACCGTTGATCTCCACGCCGGCCAGGTGCAGGGCTTCTTCAACATCCCGGTAGACGAGTTGACCGCGCTCTCCTTGCTTGCGAGCCACTTTCGGGAAAAGAAGCTGCGAGACCTGACCGTGGTGGCCACCGACGTGGGAGACGCTAAGAGGGCAGGCCACATGGCGGATCGGCTCGGCGTGCCTATCGCCATCGTCGAAAAGAAGCGAATCGGCAACCAGGAGAAGGTGGAGGCGGTGAGCATCATCGGTGAGGTGAAGGGCAGGAACGCCCTGATTGTCGACGATGAGGTAGACACTGCCGCCACTCTGGTTGCCACGGCGGAGATGGTGCTGCGCAACGGCGCGAAAGAGGTCTACGCTGCCGCCACGCACCCTATCCTCTCCGGACCGGCCGTGGAGCGGCTGGAGAAGTCGCCAATCAAGGAGCTGGTCTTTACGGACACGATCCCCCTGTCGCCGGAGAAGCGGTTGCCGAAGTTCAAGATTCTCTCCGTGGCCCCGCTGCTGGGGGAGGCGATCCGGCGCATCCACACCGGTCAATCCGTGGGCGCCCTGTTCGACGAATAGTAGGCGACCCTCTCGAATCCCCCCCTCAAAAGCAAGCTTTTCTGCTTTCCTGTGGCGATGATCGGCTTGACACACCCTAAGAGTAAGGGCCTCGTTGGCCGAGCGAGCCCCCAACCAAGCGCCAAAGCCAATAAACGATCAGGCAGCCGATCCCGATTAGAAGCGGCACTCCGAGCGGCAACAAATCACCTATGAGAATCAAGATGATGACAGGGATTACGAATACCGCAACAACCAAGCTGGCAAGAAGTTGAAGGAATCCTTTGAGGAAGCGGCTCATGGCAGCGATATTTTACACCCTGACGGGTTAGAGGGAGCGTGGTACGATCATGCCTCTTAGCCCTTCGGGGCTGAGGGACGGGCTAGGGAGCAGCGGTTGGTTTCGTTACACGCGAGCATGGCCGCTGCGCCCGTTCTTTGTGGCGGGCTAAGTGATTGACAGCGGGTGTGGGGGGGGCTGACAATGAAGCTCCAATGGAAATCAGGCTAGCGGTCGTGGCGGACGCTGCTAATCTGTCTCGTGAAGGCAAGCTGAACATACTCGGCGCTTTCACCAGCATCAGCGCGGTTGAAGTGCCTGCCCGTCACCCTGAGATGCAGCTAGTCCTAAATATGGACGTGTCGGCAGCGGAGGCAGGGGCGGAAAAGAGGATGGAAATAAAGCTCTTGGGCGAGGACGGCGAGAATCTGGGGCAGGTGTCGGGCGCGTTCAAAATGCCGAAGCTCCAGAAGCCTGGGCGTAAGATGCAGCTTGGTTTAATTCTGCCCTTGCGCGATACTGTCTTTCCCAAAGAGGGCTCATACCAAATCGCTGTCGTGGTCGATGGCCGCACGGAAGTGGAGATTCCCCTGCGGCTAGAAATAATTCCAGCAGCAGAGGAGCAACAGGACGATGCTAACTGAAGAGATCACCATCACATCGGAGTCGGGCAATATTAAAGGCGCACCAGGCTTGGTGACTGCCATTAGTAGTACCGGCCTGATCCCTGTTGAAGTACCGCGCCTGACCCAGTGGACAAAGCCTTATCTCTCAGCGGCAGACGATCCGGTGCTAGCCGAACTATGGGATAATGACGACGACGCAGTATACGATTCAATGTAATCTTGGGGACGTGGTGCTAGTTCCCTTCAAGTTCACGGACAGTGGCGATGTAAAGCCGCGTCCGGCCATCATCGTTAGTGTCCCCGACTACCAAACGTCACGGGCTGATGCCGTGATGCTTGCCGTGACCAGTCAGGCGGGACGAGGCTACTTTGGCGACTGCCAAATCATAGACTGGAAGCAAGCTGGTCTTGCGAAGCCCAGCACCGCCAAAGGGGTGTTTCGAACCATCGACCAGGGGCTAGTACATCAGCGCCTGGGTACCCTTACTGCCGCCGACTACAGCCGAGTTCAGGGTAGCATCAAGTCGATCTTCGGGGTGTAGCGCAGGACAGTGCAGCCAGGCAAGACACAAATGAATGGGTACCCGTCCCTGGCGGCTCAGGGCGGATAAAGATGGCCTCAAGACACTGGAAGCGAGTTTCCGCCATCGCAGCAATGCTGGGAGTCTCAGCCGTTTTAGGCTTCGCTGTCGAGTTGGTGGACATCTTCCGCGATTTCAATATTCCGCTACTGGTTATAACGGCGGTCTTGCCGTGGGCCTTGGTGCTGACCGTGGCCCTGACCGGCATAGCCAGGTGGGGGAGTCCAACTGCGGCCGTCGGTGCGGGCATTCTACTGGGCGCTGCCGGCGGGATGGTCTTCATGCTCGGGCTGTTCGTGCCCTACCCGCTTGGCGTAGGTGCACGGGAACTCCGGGGGTTCGGCACCATGGACGTCAGTTGGTTCAACTGGTTGTGGTCCTGGCTGCTAGTGGGAGCGGCAGGAGGGGCCATCATCGGGGTGGGGGCTGGAGCCATGGCCCGGGTTTTGAAATCCGGCTTCGGCGCGCATAAGCCGATCGTAAGGGAGGGGAACAGGTGAGCAACACACGAACACTCCTCAACGGCCTGCTGCGCCGCCTATATGTGCCGCTTGCTGCGCGGAAACCTTCTAGGCCGGTGTTCTCTTAGAGTCGCGATAGAGAGTCGAAGGGGCGGCTCCCGAGGGGCGGGAGATTGGTTCGCCCCTTCTCTATTTCGGTTCGGGAATCGGGAGCATCGCCCTCGCGCTGGGCCGTTCCGTCTTAGCCTACCCCTCGCCAAAGCTGCTATGATTGAAACGATGTCCCTAGTGGGCACGTCGTACCGGTAGAGTTGGAAGGTGAGCAGATAGCGGCATGGTCTTTGGCGCGATCAAGAGGGCCCTCGGCGGCGACTACAACGAGAAGGAGCTGCGCAAGCTTCGGCCTATCGCCCAGGAGGTAAACGAGTGGGCGGAGGAGATGACCGGCCTCTCTGACGCCGACATGCGGGCGAAGACCGATGAGTTCCGCGGCCGCCTCAGCGAGGGTGAGACGCTGGGCGATATCCTGCCGGAGGCGTTCGCCCTGGTGCGGGAGGTCTCAGAGAGGCGCATCGGCTTGCGCCACTTCGACATGCAGATACTGGGCGGTATCGTCCTTCATATGGGCAAGATCTCTGAGATGAAGACCGGTGAGGGGAAGACGCTGGTGGCTACGCTGCCCCTCTACCTCAATGCGCTGGAGGGCCAGGGTGCCCATCTGATCACCGTGAACGACTACCTGGCCAAGCGCGACGCCCAATGGATGGGGCCGATATACCACTCGTTGGGCCTGAGCGTGGGCGTGCTCCAGCACGACTCCGCCTACGTGTTTGACCCGGACGCCAACCTGGATGACGCCAGCCTGCGCTACCTCGTTTCTGTCCCTCGTCGGGAGGCCTACCGGGCGGATATCACTTACGGAACCAACAACGAGTTCGGGTTCGATTACCTGCGTGACAACATGGTGGTTGACCTGTCCA
>CAZYOV010000186.1:0-3825 GCA_964649215.1 uncultured Dehalococcoidia bacterium | reverse complement strand
TCACCACGTTCGCCACCTCCTCGGCCGTACCGAACCGCCCCATCGGGATGTTCTCAGCCACGAATCGCGCCATCCCCTCCGGATCCTCCTGCTGACGGCGCCACCAGGAGCCGCCCGGATGGCTGATGGAGCCCGGCGCGACGGTGTTGACGCGGACGCGGTCCGGCGCCAGTTGCGTGGCCATCGCCTTGGCCTGGGAGATGAGGGCCGCCTTCATGGCGTTGTAAGCGGGATATCCTCCCGCCTCCCGACCCCACAAGGAGGCCAGGTGCACGATGGCGCCGCCGCCGGCCTCCCGCAGGTGGGGTACGGCCAGCCTGGTCAGGCGCACGGCAGGCAGGAACAGGATGTCGAACGACTGCTCCCACACGGCGTCCTCGTCGCCCGGGGCGGAGAAGTGGATCGAGTTCACCAGGGCGTCGATGCGGCCGAACTCGCCTGCGGCAGCCCGCACCAGCCGCTCCGCGTCCTCGGCCCGCGTGAGGTCGCAGGGGATGGCGAGCGCGCGGACGCCGGCGGCCTCCACCTCGGCGGCTGCCTCGGCCAGCGCCTCCTCGCCCCTAGCCGCCAGCGCCACCCGGCAGCCCTCGGCGGCCAGCGTCAGCGCCACCGCCTTGCCGAGGCCGCGAGAGCCCCCGGCAACGATCGCCACCTTATCGCGGAGGCCTAGGTCCATGGGCGAGGTTTGGTCGTTTTCGGGCGGGCAGGTTCGATGTTTGATCGTTTTTCGAAAAACGTTGCGTTTGAGGCGGGTTTCAGATAGGCGCAAGGGCGAAATGTTTGGTTGTTTGCAGGCGGGGACGGGACGGCGGTTGCGCAGTGCATAGCGTGTTCCTTCGAAAAGCTCAGGACAGGCCTATGGTAGGGGAAACGGGCGGGAAGTCAAAGGGGGACGCGCCTCAGACCAGACGCGTCCCCCTTCGCTTCCTGAAGATCCGGTTCGGATTAGCGCCGCCGACGGACGGCGACCAGGACTCCGCCAGCGCTCATCAGCGCTATGGCTCCGGCGATCGCCGCCAGCCAGGGCAGGGCGCCGGAGCCGCCGTCAGAGGGCGTTCCGCCGGTTGTCGGGAGCTGCACAGCGGCCGCCACGGTCGGGGTGGGTGTGGCTGTGGCTGTGGCTCCGGGCGTGAGTGTAGGCGTGGGCGTAGGTGTGGGCGCAGGCTCGCAGGTGCCGGCGTCGGCGTTGGGCGCGGTCAGGAAGGGGTCGAAGACAACGATACCACCCGTCTTGATCTCTATCGAGTCGCCCGTGCCATCGGGGGACGGTCCGGAGTCGGCGCCCCACCAGTTGCCCGTCGCGTCCACGGTGACGTCGCCATCCAGCTCCAAGCCGTTGACGACGTTGCCGCTGATGTTGTTCCCGTTGGCGAGGAAGGTGCCGCTGGAACTCAGCGCGGTGGTGTCGAAGTCGATCCCATCAAAGCCGTTGTTCTCGACAACGGAGTTCGTGACCGACGCATTGGCGAGCTGCCCGCTATCTTCGTCCAGGTCGATGCCATCATCGAAGTTGCCGTTCGCGGTGACGCCGCAGACCACGATATCGCCGTCGGAGTGTAGCTCGAGGCCATCATCGTCGATGGTGTCGTTGGCCGTGGAGTCGGTGACCGTTATATTGCCGGCTCTGAGTTCGAAGCCGGGCTCATCGTTTTCGTTGGCGGTGGATCCGGAGATCGTTAGGTCGCCGAGCGCGACCAGGTCGAAGCCCCAATCGTCGTTACCGTTGGCGGTGGAGCCGGTGACCGTTATATTGCCGTCGGCATCGTCCACGAGGAAGCCGATGTCAGTGTTGTTGTTGGCGGTGGAGTTGGTGATCGTCACGTTGCCGCCCGCATCGATGTCGAAGCCATCATCAGTGTCGCTGTCGTTGGCGGTGGAGTCGATGACAGTTATATTCCCTGGGGTATCGATCTGGAAGCCCTCATTGTCGTTGATGTTAGCGGTGGAGCCGCTAACGCTGACATCGGCAGATGTGGGGTCGATGTCGAACCCCTCATCGCCGTTGTCGTTGGCGGTGGAGTCGGTAACGGTTACAGAAGCAGCCTCACCGACGTCGAAGCCGTCGTCTCCGTTGTTGTTGGCGGTGGTGCCGCTGATCGTCACAGCCCCGGTCGCGAAGACGTCGACCCCTTCGTCATCAAAGTTCTGGATGGTGAGGCCGCCTCCGCCGATAAGGCTGAGAGTGCCCCCGTTGAAATCAAGGCCGTCGCTATTCGTCCCAGCGCCAGCACCGTCGATGATGACGCCGGCGCCGGTGGCGTCGATGGTGAGGTCGCCGGTGATGGTGGGAAGGGCGCTGGTGGGGCTGATGGTGGCCGGGGTCGCCGGCGCCGGTGGGAATTCGGTTGGGTCGAAGGTTATGGTGTCGGCTCCGCTGCCGGCGGTGCAGGCGTCGACCCCCGTATTCGTGTTCGCGGCCTCTATGGCCTCTCGGAGCGAGCAGTCGCCATCGGCATTGAGCTCGTCGTCAGTTGTGTTAACGGTTATACCGGCCGCCTGAACCGACGCCGTGCTCTGGCTCACGGCCAGCAGTACCACCGCGACTAGCGCTACAAAGCAAACGCGAAGTATGGACGAGCTTGAGGTGGCCATCGAATCCTCCCTTAATCTGGCTTACCGATAGTACAAATGATGGGCCAAGATGAGACGCAGGCCATCGCGAATCTTAAGTACATTCGTAATCATTTCTTAGTAGTGCACCTCGCTGGACGGTAAGCGGCTCCATCGCGCGTCCGGAGCCGCTCCCGAGGGCGCGCCGTGGCGGTCGGCGCTGGACGAACGGGTCACGGCGGAGGACCGCGGCTGCTGGCGGTTCTTGAAGCAGTCCGTCAAGAACCACAGCGCTTGGGCGAGGATGGGCGTCCAATGAAAAACATTGTGGAGATCCTGGTGCTAACGCGGGGCGGAAGCAAGCCCTGCGCTGAGTTCCTTAGGTGGGCTACCTAAGGGCACGACCTCACTGCCCGCCAGCGCGATTGCGCGCCTGGGATGGGCGGCTGTCAACGGGGGTGTGCTGGTCTGCCGTGAAGGGCCGGGCGACTGTAGCAGGGGCAGCGTTACGCCGGCGGACGGGGCGGCGGCGGCCGGTCTCCGGAGGCGTACCGCCTGAGCCCCTCCGCCATCGCTGGGTCGCGCAGGCTCGCCTCGTGGACGCGGCGCTCCAGCTCCAGCCCCTCCGGCAGGGTGAGCGGCAGCCCCTCGATGGCGGCGCGGCGGTCGTTGCGCAGGCTGAGCTGCGGGTAGCTCGATATCGCCTTCGCCAGCTCCAGCGCCCGCTCCAGAGCGCCGCCCTTCGCCACCACCTCCTGCACCAGCCCCATGCTCAGCGCCCGTTGGGCGTTTATCATGACGCCGCTCTCGATCAGGTAGAGGGCGTTCCCCATGCCCACGATGCGCGGCAGCCGCTGCGTGCCACCGTCGAGCAGGGGCACGCCCCAGCGACGGTTTAGCACCCCGAAATGCGACGTCTCATCCGCGATGCGGAAGTCGCACCAGCAGGCCAGCTCCAGACCGCCGGCCAGGCAGTAGCCGTTCACGGCGGCGATGGTTGGCTTCTCCAGATCGGTGATGCGGGAGAAGCCCATCGGCCCGGACTCCTGCGCGCCCGGGCGCGCCATCAGGCTTGCGCTGCCCTTGAGGTCGGCGCCGGCGCAGAACGCGACATCGCCGGCCCCGGTGAGGATGAGCGCGTCCAGCGAGTCGTCGGCGCGGAACGCCTCCACCGCCTCGAACAGGAGCGCCGCCGTCTCGCCGTTCACGCAGTTGCGGACGTCGGGCCGGTTGATCGTGACCACGAAGGCGCGGTCGCGGGTCTCGGTGAGGACT
>CAZYOV010000185.1:0-3866 GCA_964649215.1 uncultured Dehalococcoidia bacterium | reverse complement strand
CCATCACCGGCCGCGCGAAGTCGCCGATGAACAGCTCGAACTCCAGCCGGAACACCTCCTGCCAGGCGGCCTGGAGCCAGCCCGGGTCGCTTAGGGGAGCGGAGAGGCGCAGGTCTATAGCGCCCGCCTCCTGACAGTGGCGGAACAGCGCATTGGGCAATACCCGCGGGCCGGCGATAGGTATTACCACCAAGTCGTCCTCATTGACGACCTTGACGGCTTCCTCCGCCGAGGTCAGCCTGCGCTTGTACTCTTCCCGCCAGTCCATACACGCCTCCGGCCTTGAATTGCGTCTATTATTGCCAACCCGCCGCAAAGTAACAAGTGCGTCGGCAGACGGCCGTCCGCCGACCTTCCCAGGGCAGGCGCGGGAGAGTAGAATGGTGGAAAGAGATCGTCGCCCCACCTTCGATAGCGAAGTTCTATTATGTCCAGCAAGCTCGAACGCGACATCGAAGAGGTCCTGGCCCAGATCGATCGGTTTCCGCCCAAACGATCGCTCTGGAGCCGACTACGCCGGCGTGTCGCCAACGCCTTTGGCGGCGTAGGCGAGGCCCTCTCCAGCATACCCAAGCCGCGCATCAGCATCGGCCAGGTGCTGCTGATAGCGATCGCAGTCATCGTCATCGCCTACTTTGGCTTTCGCGGCTCCGGTATCGGCAACATACTGATCTTCGGCGGCATTCTGGCGTTCATCGGTGCGTTTATCTTCTCCCTGCGCCGACAGTCCGCCTCTCGCTTGCCGGAGAGGCGCTGGCGCGGCCAGCCGATGGACCTGGACGAGCCGGGCGGCTCCTGGTGGAAGCGCTGGCGCTCCCGTCGTTAGACGCTCACCTATCTTGAGACTCCTCACAGCAGCCGGCCTCGCCGGTATCGCCGGTCTCGTCCTCCTTGCCGCCTGCAACGGCGGCACGACGCCCCCAACGCCCACCCCATCACCCACCGTCGCTCCCACCGCTACACCGGCCCCCACACCCTCACCATCCACGCACGGCAGCTCTGAGCTCGGCCCGGCCGAGTTTGATCCCGCTCGCGCCTTCGCTCACGTGGAGGCGCTAGCCCTGGACATCGGCCCGCGGCCCGCGGGCTCGGATGCCGAGGACAAGGCGGCGCGCTACTTGCGCGACCAGCTCCAGGCTTTCGGCTATGAGATCGAGCTGCAGCCGTTCTCGTTCGATGTCTTCGTTGACGCCGGCAGCAGCCTGGAGGTGCTATCGCCCCGGGCACCCTCGCCTGCGGTCTTCCCGTTCGACCCCAGCGCGAACGGCGTCGTGGAAGGGCCGCTCGTGGGCGCTGGCATCGGCAGGCCGGGCGACTTCCCCGCTGACACCGCAGGTAAGATCGCCCTCATCCAGCGGGGCACGCTGCGTTTCTCAGAGAAAGTGGCCAACGCGGCCACCGCCGGCGCCGTCGGCGCCATCATCTACAACAACCAGCCCGGCCTGTTCGGCGGCAACCTCTCCGAGCCCTCGGCGATCCCGGCCCTAAGCATCTCCCAGGAGGACGGCGAGGCGCTCCTGGCGATGATGCAGTCCGGGCCGGTATCCGTTCGTCTGACGGTGCTGACGGAGGCCGGCCCGCGCGACTCCCAGAACGTGATCGCCCGACCGCCAGCCGGCGAGTGCCGGGTGGTGGCCGGGGGCCACTACGACTCGGTGCCTGGAGGCCCCGGCGCTAACGACAACGCCTCCGGCACCGCCACGGTAGTGGAGATGGCGCGCGTCCTGGCTGCCGACGGGGAGTTCGACGATGTGTGCTTCGTGCTGTTCGGCGCCGAGGAGGCGGGTCTCATCGGCAGCAGCTTTTTCGTCGATATGTTGACGGCTGCCGAGAGCGAGACGCTGGAGGCGATGCTCAACTTCGACATGGTGGGCGTGGGCACGAATTGGCTGCTGAGCGGCTCCCTCGGCATCACCGACATCGCCGTGGCGGAGGCTGAGGAGCGCGGCCTGGACTACATCCGCAGCTCGCCCGAAATATCGGGAAGCGACCACGCCAGCTTCCTCGCCGCCGACGTGCCAGCGATCTTCCTCCACAGCTTCTTTGATGTCGTCGCCGACGACCCACGCTACCATACGGCGGAGGACCAATCTCAACACGTGGAGCCCAGCCGCATGGCGGAGATCGGCGATGCGGGCCTGTCGGTAATCGAAGAGTTGCTGCGGGGCCGCTAGGTCGCTTGCCCCCGCGCCTCCTCTGCTGTACTATTCGCGCGACGCCCATGACCGCCCGCACGCTTCTTCTGCCGCTGTCTGCACTGGCCCTAGGCCTGCTGCTGGTGGCCGCCTGCGGCGGAGACGGCGATGGGCCGCCACCTCCGGGCAACCTGACCGACCCCAGCTCCGTGCCCACGGCCACCCCCTGGTCTAATCCGCCGGAGCCCATTATCCTGGAGCCGGACATCCTGACTCCCACCAGCCAGGACGAAGAAGAGGCAAACGGGGACGGGGACGAGAACGGCGATCAGGTCACGCCCGGCGAGTGCGGCGACACGTACACCGTCCAGTCAGGGGATGTCCCCTTTACGATAGCCGAGACGTGCGGCGTGGATGTCACGGACCTCCTAGAGCTCAACGGCATCGATGACCCGACGAGCCTGCACGTGGGTCAAGAGCTGAAGATACCGCAGTAGCCTGAAGTTGCGAGCCTGAAGGGCGTATGCTAACATCGGTCGCGCGATAGACGTCCGCTATCGGACAGCGCTTCACGTATAGTCATCATCATGGCCATCGACGAGAAATCCAGCGAACTACAGCGCCTCAAAGAGCTCGCCCAACTGGGCGGCGGTGAGGAGCGCATAGAGGCCCAGCACAAACGCGGCAAGCTTACCGCCCGCGAGCGCCTCAACATCCTCCTGGACGACGGCACCTTCGAGGAGTTGGACTCGTTGATGACTCACCGCAGCGTAGATTTCGGCCTCGACAAGCAGAAGTACTACGGCGACGCCGTAGTCACAGGCTACGGCAAGGTAGACGGCCGCCTGGTGTACGTTTACGCGCAGGACTTCACAGTGTTCGGCGGTTCCCTATCCGAGGCTGCGGCCGACAAGATATGCAAGGTGATGGACCTGGCGATGAAGAACGGCGCGACCATCATCGGCATCAATGACGGAGGGGGCGCGCGCATCCAGGAAGGCGTCGTCGCTCTTAAAGGCTACGGCGATATCTTCCTGCGCAACACCCTCGCTTCCGGAGTGGTACCGCAGATATCGGTCATCATGGGCGCCTGCGCCGGCGGCGGAGTCTACTCGCCGGCCATCACTGACTTCATCTTCATGACCGCAGGCACCTCCCAGATGTGCATCACCGGGCCGGATGTCGTCCGTGCCGTGACCCAGGAGGAAGTCACGATCGAGGAGCTGGGCGGAGCTCAGGTCCACTCCTCCAAGACCGGCGTCGCCCACTTCGCCATCGAAGGCGAGGAAGACTGCCTGGCCGAGGTACGACGCCTGCTCTCGTTCCTTCCTGCCAACAACATGGAGGACCCTCCCTACTCCGAGCCCGTGGACGACCCGAGCCGCAGCTGCGACGACCTCGCCTCCATCGTCCCCGCTGACCCCTCGAAGCCGTACGACGCCCACGATGTCATCTACTCAATCGTCGACGACGGCGACTTCCTGGAGGTGCACCCGTTCTGGGCCACCAACATCGTCGTCGGCTTCGCCCGCCTGGGGGGGCGGCCGGTAGGAGTCGTGGCGAACAATCCCGTCTCTCTGGCCGGCGTCCTCGATGTTGAATCGTCCCGCAAAGGCGCCCGCTTCGTCCGCTTCTGCGACGCCTTTAACGTGCCCATCGTCACCCTGGTTGACGTGCCCGGCTATCTGCCCGGCACCGACCAGGAGTACGGCGGCATCATCACGCACGGCG
>CAZYOV010000184.1:0-3872 GCA_964649215.1 uncultured Dehalococcoidia bacterium | reverse complement strand
GGTAGTCGGCGGCCAGGATACGGTCGGCCAGGGCGGCCGCCTGGGGGTCGCTGGCTTCGGCCAAGCCGGAGCGGGCGGCCTCGGTGGGGCGGAGGAAGCCGTTGTACATCGCGGCGAAGGCGGCGGCGTCCGTGGAGAGGTCAGCCGTGCCGTCGGCCTTGGTGGCGGCGAGCTGCCCTCCGGAGGACTCTATCCGCCAGACGCCCTGGTTCCAGGGCGCGGACGGGTCGGAAATGTGGATAGTGAAGGCACCCTCGGGGGCCGCGGCGGCGGGCGGCCGGGCGGCGAAGGCCGTCCCCAGGTCGACGAGGCGAAGCATGAAGCCGTCCCATATCTCGCGTTTAATTCGATCCGGCTCCTCGATTATGAGAGACAGTGGCTCATCGACGGTTCCGAACCAGGTTATGCTCGTGGCCAGGTCGTGAGCTAGGAGATAGCGGAGGAGGCCGGAGTAGGCGCTGGTATCCAACACGATCAGCTCTTCCACGTAGACTTTGTCGATGGGAGGAGCGTCCGGAGGCTGCTCGCTGGTGCTGTGGTATACGAGGTAGCCGCTGGGTTGGCCTTGGCCGTTCGCCCAGACCGCCACGTCGCTCAGCTTCCGCTTGTCGTCGTAGATGCGCCGGAAAATCGCTTCCTTCCACCAGCGCTCATCGCGGTGCAAGTAGCCGTTGCGGGGCGCGGCGAACCGCTTATACACGTCGGCGATCGTCGGCCACTCCTCCTCCGTAATGCGGTAGCTGTGTCCCGCTGGCGGGGCTGAGTTCGTCAGGGAGATTTCCTTCGGCTTGAACCTATAGGAGACGGCGTTTGAAGCGGTCATCCAGCCATAGCGCCGGTAGAGGGATGGGTGAGGGGTAAAGAGTGATGATAGCGGCTGGCCCTGCTCTCGCATGACAGCGAGGGCGTGGCGCAGGAGCCGGCCGACGTAGCCCTTGCGGCGGTGCTCCGGCAAGCAGGCCACGCCGGAAATGCCACCCAGGGGTATGGAGGCGCCGTGGATGAACGTCTGCAGGGCGAATATCCGAAGGCAAGCCGCCATCTGGCCGTCGTCGTACATAGCCAGGGCAGTCCCCATCGACTCGACGTGCTTCATCCGCTCGCGCCCCTCCTGCGAGCGGTCGCCGGTGAACGAGTAGGCGAGCAGGAAGTGGGCGGCTTCTAGATCGTCTTCGCTGATGGGGCGAATCTCGGTGGTCATAGCGGGGTCGATTATAGCCCGATGCGGAGGCAGGGTCACGGGCGGCGGCCCGTGGCGGCGCAGGCTACTTCGTTTGACCGTCGATAGGCCCATCGCTATCATGTTGACGGGTTTAGGAAGCGGAACCTATCTAAATCGAGAGGCCATATGGCGCCATCCACGGAGTTCCCCGGCAACGTCTTCTACGCGATCATCTTCTTCGGCTTCATCCTCTTCTTCATCTATTCGGCGGGCATCCGCTACCGCTGGTTTCTGCGCGGTCAATGGGTCAACCGCTTTGGCGATCCGATCCGCCGCGCGATAGGCCTCATCCCCTCAGTGCTGGGCAACGCGCGGGTGGCGCGGCCTAAGTACTGGTACTCAGGCATCCTCCACAGCTTCATCTGGTGGGGATTCATCGTCCTCCAGGTGCGGACGCTGAACTTCCTGCTCAACGGCATCCACGAGGACGCCAGCCTGGAGAGCCTGCTGGGGGACGTGTACACCCTGGGATTGCGTCCCGTCATGGATGTGTTCAACATCCTCGTGATCGTGGGTGTCCTGATGGCAGCTTACCAGCGGTTCTTCGTTCGGCCCTCCCGGCTGTCGCTGAACTTCGACGCCTGGATCATACTGGGGCTGATCGGCTGGCTGATGGTGACGGACGTGTTCACCAACAGCGCCGTGATCGCGCTCGACCGCCCCAACCATGAGTGGGCGTCGTTCCTGGCGTTCGGCTTAGCGGAGCTGTGGGACGGGATCGGCTTCAGCGGACAGGGGTTGGAGCTGTTCCACGTCGCCTGGTGGTATTCGCACCTGTTGTGTTTCCTGGTGTTCCTGGTGTACCTGCCGTACTCCAAGCATTCGCACGTCCTCACGATTGTGCCTAACGTTTACTTCCGCTCCCTGGAGCCCACCGGCGTCCTCCAGCCGATCAAGGACTTCGAGACGGCGGAGAGCTTTGGGGTGGGCAAGGTGGAGCAGTTCAACTGGAAGCAGATGCTGGACTCCTACACCTGCACGGAGTGCGGCCGCTGCACCGCCGCCTGTCCCGCCAACCTCACCGGTAAGACGTTATCCCCCAAGAAGATCATCGTAGACATCCGCCACCTGATGGAGGAGCAGGTCCCTGCCCTCTCGCCCACCACTCACCGGCCGGAGCAGCCGACGCCCCTCATTGACGAGGTGGGCTTCGATCCGATCTGGGATTGTGTGACCTGCGGCGCCTGCGTGGAGGAGTGCCCGGTGTTCATCGAGCACGTGCCAACGATCATGGACATGCGCCGCCACCTGGTGATGGAGGAGTCGAAGATGCCGGAGACGGCGCAGGCCGTCCTGACGCAGCTGGAGCAGCGGGGCCACCCCTGGCGGGGGACGCAGCTCACCCGCACGGGCTGGATCGAGGAGATGGCGGCGGATGGCGTGGAGATCCCGATGTTCGATGGCAGTCAGGAATACCTGTTCTGGGTGGGCTGCTCCGGTGCCCTGCAGGAGCGCAACGTGAAGGTGACCAAGGCCACGGCGCGTCTGCTTTTGGAGGCGGGCGTGAGCTTTGGGGTGCTGGGCAACGAGGAGGGGTGCTCAGGCGACCCGGCCCGCCGCCTGGGCAACGAGTACCTGTACCAGATGCAGGCCCAGGGCAACATCGACGTGTTCAAGGCGAAAGGGGTGCAGAAGGTCCTCACGATGTGTCCCCACTGCTTCAACACGATGCAGCATGAGTACCCCCAACTGGACGGGCGCTTCGAGGTGCTCCACCACTCCGTGTTCCTGGAGCAGCTCATCGCCCAGGGGAAGCTGCCCCGACGGGTCGGGGCGAACGGTCTGTCGGAGAAGAGCGTGACGTATCATGACCCCTGCTACATCGCCCGCCACAACGACATCGTGGACGAGCCTCGTAAGGTCCTCGCTTCCACGGGAGCGAAGTCGGTTGAGATGCGGCGCTGCAAGAAGGGGACGTTCTGCTGCGGCGCCGGCGGCGCCCACATGTGGGTGGAGGAGAGCGGCGGCCAGCGTATCAACCACGCGCGAACGGAGGAGGCGGCGGAGACGGGCGCGGACATCGTCGCCGTGGCCTGCCCCTTCTGCATGCAGATGTTCGAGGAAGGCGTTGGCTCCGTGCCGCAGGCGGCGGAGAAGGGGATGCAGGTGTTCGACCTGGCGGAGCTGCTGGAAATGTCGATGGCCTATAGCAGGCCACCGGCCGCCGCATCAACAGACTCTCCGGCGGAGCAGCCGCCCGCCTCGGATGAAGGCTCGGGGGCTGAAAACGGGGATTAGGACGGTCATCTCCGTGGGCGATAGAGTGCGCGGCCGCCGTCTGTGGTGACACGGGACATGAGAGCGGATTCCTCAACGTCGGGACGTATTCTTGCGGTCGTCACCGACCTCATGCTTGAGTCGCGGATCAAGGAAAAGGCGCGCGCCATGGACTATGACGTCAGCGTTGTCAGCTCGGCCCAGGCCGTCCGCGATGCCGTGGTCTCAGCGCCGCCGGACTTGCTCGTGCTGGACCTACAGGCGGAGGGTCTTCCCTGGCGGGAGGCGGTGGCGGCAGCCAAGGAAGGGGCCGACGGCCCCGTCCCCATTCTCGCCTACGGCCAGCACACCAAGCCCGACGTTCTGCGCGCCGCCCGAGGCGGTGGTTGCGACATCGCCGTGCCCCGGTCTCAGCTCATGGAAGAGTTCCCGG
>CAZYOV010000183.1:0-3883 GCA_964649215.1 uncultured Dehalococcoidia bacterium | reverse complement strand
ATGGTCAGCGAAGAGGTTGTGACGGAGGCCCTCAAGGAGGTCTATGACCCCGAGCTGCACTACAACATCGTCGACCTGGGGCTCGTATACGAGGTGGACATCAAGGACGGCGACGTCCACGTACTGATGACGCTGACCACCCCTGCCTGCCCCGTCGGCCCAATGATCATCGAGCAGGTCCAGGAGACGGTGGGCATCATGCCCGGCGTGAAGGACGTCGACGTCGAGATCACTTTCGACCCGATGTGGAGCCCTGACTTGATGAGCGACGAAGCGAAGGCCGGTCTCGGCCTGGATTAGAAAGCGAGGCCCAGTTGGAAGACCGCTACCCCGGCAAGCTCACCATCGAGATCAAGTACTGCGTAGTCTGAGGCTACCTGCCCCTGGCCGCCTGGATGGCGACCGAGATATGGCACGACTTTGGTGAGGATGCCCCCGTCACTCTGATCCCAGTCGCCGACGGACGGCTGGAGCTCTCCGCTAACGGCGAGACGCTGTTCGACCGTAAGGCGGAGGGTGGCGTCTACCCCGAGATGAAGCGCATCCGCGAGATCAAGCAGCAGGTCAAGGCCCGGCTGCAGACGCTTAGCGCCTCACGCTAGGCTCCCCTCATAAAGGAGACGTTCAGGTCTCCGAGTCCATCTGGAAGGCTAGAGCCCTCCGCTACAGCGTGTGTTCCACGCGTAGCAACGCCCTGTACCGCCCCAGCGCCATCAGCGGCCAGTAGTTCCGGTACAGGTGATACTTGATATAGAAATCGCCTGGGAAGCCGGTGGCGGTAAACTGAGGCTCCTCCCACTGCCCATCCTCCTCCTGCCGCTCTACCAGGTACGATACGCCCCGCTTCACAGCCTGCTGGTGCAGCCCGTCGTCTTCGGGCTCGGCCGCCAGGAGCGCCAGCAACGCCCATGCCGTCTGCGAGGCCGTGCTGGGTCCGATGCCGGCCAGCCGCGGGTCTTCGTAGCTCTCGCACGTCTCGCCCCAGCCTCCGTCCTCATTCTGCTTCTCGATGAGCCAGCGCACCGCCCGCCGCACGTACGGTCGCGTCATCTCCTCGCCCACCACCTTGAGGGCGGGCAACACCGCGCCCGCCCCGTAGATATAGTTCACTCCCCAACGCCCCCACCAGCTACCGTCCGGCCTCTGCTCGTCACGGAGGTAGTCCAGCGCCCGGCGCACCTCCGCAGAGTCCCTATGGCCCAGCAGGCCCAGCGCCTCAACGATGTGCGCCGTCACGTCCTCCGTGGGGTAGTCGATCACCTCACCGAAGTCGCAGAACGGTATCTGGTTGGCCAGCCTCTGCGTGTTATCTTTATCGAAGGAGCCCCAACCGCCGTTCTTGGACTGCATCGCCAGCAGCCAGCGTCCTCCCCGCGCCAGCGCCCGCTCCCTGCGCTTTTCGTCCGGCAGCCGCGTGCGCGCCAGCGCCATCAGGACCTCGGCCGTGTCATCCGTATCCGGATAGAGATCGTTCTCGAACTCAAACGCCCAGCCGCCGGGCTCCACGCCCCGCACCTTCACCTGCCAGTCGCCGCCGCCCAAGATCTGCTCGCGCAGCAACCAGCGGCCGGCCCTCACCAGCGCTGGGTGGTCCGCCGGTAGGTCCGAGTCCAGGAGCCCGATCATCGCCAGCGCCGTGTCCCACACCGGCGAAAGGCAGGCCTGCGGGTTGAAGATACGGTCGTCCTCCACCGCGAAGGCGCCCTCAAACCCCGCCAGCCCCCTGCGCATCACCGGATCATCCAGCGAGTAGCCTCGCACTTTTAGGGCGATGAGCGAATACACCCACGGCGGCTGTATGCCGCCCCACGATCCGTCCGCCTCCTGATGCGAAACGATCCAGCGCTCCGCCGCACGGTAGGCCGCCCGTCGTAGCGGCATGAACGCCACACGCTCGTAGCGCCGCAACAGGCCGTCCGCGGCGTGGAAGAAGCGTCGCCAGTTGAGCCACCCCGCGGGCCGCGGCAGCGAGTAGTCGATCCGGTCACGCGGCGCCGGGTACAGCTCATCGATGCGGGCCGAATCGGGTACGGGGCAGACGGGGCGTTCGTTCAGGAGGATGAGCATCGGCACCAGCGTCGCCCGCGCCCAGGAGGCGAAATCGTATATGTTTAGCGGGAACCAGTGCGGCAGGAACATCATCTCCGGGGGCAGCACCGGCACACCCCGCCAGTCCCACTGGTCGAACAGGGCCAGCCAGATCTTGGTGAACACGCGCACCCTGGGCACACCGCCCGCCGACAACACGAACTCCCGCGCCTTCCGCATCGGTGGCTCCTCCGCGGAGACGCCCGCCAGCTTCAGCGCGAAGTAGGACTCCACCGTGGCGTTGATGTCCGCCGGCCCACCGTGATAAATGCTCCAGGCACCGTCCGGCCGCTGCTGACTGCGCAGGTAGTTCGCGATCTTCCGCCAGCGCCCCTCCTCCGCAACCCCCAGGAAGTGAGTCAGCAGCAGGTACTCCGCCGCCATGCACACATTGGACTCCAGCTCCCCCCACCAGTAGCCGTCCGGATGCTGCGAACGCAGGAAGTACTCCTGAGAACGGCCAACCGCTTCATCGACGGCCGCGGCGAGATCGCGGTCTCCGGCCACACCGCCCTTCGCTCTCACATCCGAACTCTCTACAGCTATGACACGACCCCTTTACGTTCGTGAGGCAGGCTCCGCCACCGGCAACGTTTTGAAAGCGCCGACAAACGCCTCCAGGAAACGAGTCAGGTTCCCCAGCGCCCGCCGCTCCGACACAGCCATGGAGAGTATTCGCGGCACCTGTCCCGGGTGCTTGAGGGCGTACGGCAGAGCGCGCCAAACCCGCTCAGAGCCGTCAGGCTGCACGACCCCCGGCAGCCGCGGAAGTGTGTCGCCCTGCTCGTCCAGCACGACGCGAACCGTCAGGAAGGGCAGCCCACGCTCCCACGCCACCATCCCCACCCAGTAGCTCTCCATCTCTACCACGTCCAGCCCTCTCGACTCCCGCAAGGCTTCCTTCTCGGCCGGTTCGCCAATGACTCGATCCACGGTGAGCGCCTGCCCGACCCGTACGCGAATGCCTCCCGCCTCGGCGGCGGCGAGGGCCTGGCTTAGAAGCCCTTCGTCCGAGTGCACCGGGGCGGCATGGGGGTCCACAGACGACGCTGTCTGCACGGTTTGACACAAGACGAGATCGCCCGCACTAAGCTTCGGATCTAGGGCTCCGCAAACACCTACCGATAGCACAAGCGAAGGCCGATGACCCTCCAGCACCGCGCGCAGGGCGCCCTCGGCTCGTCTACCTATTCCCGCGCGGCAGAGCAAGACTCGCTCATCACACCAATAGCCCAAACAGAGCGGAAATGCGCCCGCGGCTGCGCGCTCACGGCCGGCTAGCCGCCGCTCCAACCCCGCTAGCTCCCGGCTCATGGCGGCGAACACCGCGATCATCAGGCCACCGGCCGCTTTTCCTTAGTCTGAGGCTCCTTCACACCTCCCTTGGTGCGGCCGAAACCGCGTACGCGGCGTCCCGGCAAGACCGACCTCGCCGCCAGCTCTATAAACGCCCCCGGCTTGTTCATCGCCTCCAGGATGGCCGACCCCTCGAAACCGCAGTGCATCATGCAGGTGTCACAGCGGGGGTCTTTTCCCAGGCCGTAAGCGTCCCACTGGACGGTGGTCATCAGCTCCTCGTAGGTTTTGGCGTGCCCATCAGCGATGAGGTAGCAGGGCTTGCGCCAGCCAGCCGGCGTGTAGGTGGGTGTCGTCCACTGGGTACAGGAGTAATCGCGTTTTCCCTGGAGGAAGTCCAGGTACAGGGGGTTGTTATAGAAGCGTATCCCATCCTTGCAACCCTCGAATATGCGGCGGAAGAAGCTCTGCGCCTCCTCTCGCTGCATGAAGATGTCGT
>CAZYOV010000182.1:0-3898 GCA_964649215.1 uncultured Dehalococcoidia bacterium | reverse complement strand
ATGCGCCGGAGAACGCGTTGGTCCACCAGCCGGTGCTGGCCCAGCGCTTTCCGGCGACGCCCTCGTGATTCCGTCACAGCGTCATGATACGCCACGCCGCCGAACCGCGGCAGGCAGGTCAGCAGTCTAGCTTCCGCTCACCCTGAGCCTGTCGAAGGGCCGCCTGAGCCCAGGGTGAGAAACACCGCGCACTCAAGTACGCGGCGCCAGATGAGAGCAAGCCGCCGACTTCAGTCGGCGGTGTCCCCTCCTACCACAGCGGAGTCGTCGGGGTAAAGGCTAAGTCTAAACGGAGTGCAGGGGCGCGAAATCAGCAGCCGGCGTGGACTGGGCAGTGGCGGGCCGGGCGGGACGAGCACCTTCGGGAGGGGGGCGGACACCGACACTGCCGCTGAACGGTCGCAGCACCGCGGCCGGCAGGTCAGTTAAGGACGCAGATGTCTACGTAGCGACTATACCAGTCATAGACGTCGTTCGGACCGTAACCCAGATCGATTATGTTGCCGATGATCGCCCCGCCGGTGTCCTCGGCCACGCCGTAGCCGTATCCGGGGATATACATTCGCGTGCCCAAGGGGATGACGCTGGGGTCCACCGCCACTGTCCCCTTTTGCACCGTCGTGCCGGTGGCGGTCGTACCGGAGCCGCCGGCGCTCGCCGCCGTGTACCACGTCGCCCAGACGGTCATCGTCCGGGCGCAGTCGGGGTCACCGCTCGGCGCACTCGGCGCGACAGGCGCCGACACCACGGCGGCGACAGCGACAACCGCCGTTCCTTCGACGATGATCTCGTGGTCGGGCGCCACAATGATCTCCGATAGCAGCTCCCGGCTGACCTCCTCGCCGTTTCTGAAGATAACAACGTACTCGCGAATCACGTTGCCGTTGAGGCCGACCTGCGATACTGCCGACTGACCCTGGGTCAGAGTTGGGTCGTCGCGGTAGATCGTTCGGAACGGAATGGGTGTTTCCACGACTTCGATCTTCTCCCCGACGGTCGTCACCGAAACCGCCAGGCCGTTGCGCAGAGGAGTGGAGAGCGCGGGGATGACGTAATCGCCTCCCGATAGCTGAACATCACGCTCGGCCAGCAACGCGGCCACTGTCTCCGCCTGCGTGTAGGCGACAGGCAGCTCCTCGCCGCCGACGCTGAGGCTCACCCGACTGGCGCGCTTCAAGAATACGTGAAGGCCAGCCGTTAGCGGCGTATCCGGCGGTGGCGAGACTATGTCATAGCTATTGTACTCGGCGCCAAGCGCCGCCAGCGCGCCACCCACAGTAGGCCGAGTGGAAAATACCTCCGAGGAGAAAACTCCCTCGTGCAGCGTTAATCCAACAGGCTCCTGCAACTCGATGGCGAGACCAGGCTGGCCTTCCGCGCCGACGAGGGCACCCTGCACTAACACCCCTGCCGCCGCCGTTAGGAGGGACCGTGGTACAAGAGGAGCGCCGGGGAAGCCGTCCAGGCTCTGGGTAAGAACAGTGTCCCGAGGAGTGGCGGCAGGGCCTGCCGCCGTCAGGGCGCTGACTAGAGTCTGCGCCTGCGATTGGAGGGTAGCAGAGAAGGCCTCTGATACGACGAGGACGGGCGCGCTGTTGGGCTCTTCGGCGCTGACTCTGGAACGCGTGAGAGGCAGAGCGATGAGGATGAGGGCAACCGCGGCCAGAGATATCGCCAGGGCCAGATGAAGACGATCGCTGGACCGGTGAGCCGCCGATTGGGACGGCGGACTGCTCTCGATCCCGCTACGCTTGTAGTTCGGAGCATCCGTCCCGGCTTGGGGATCTGGCAAACTCACCTCTCTTTTGCCATACGGGTCTCTCTTGCTATAAAGTGGTCGTGCACCCACTTTCGATCCGGCTCCGCAGGGCTTACCCTGACAGCCAACTCCAACTCGGTTTACCTACGGCACCCGAAGCTAACTACTTACCGCTGCTCCCTTCCGGGCCTGACGGGGTTCATAGCGCCTCGCCGCGCAGGGCCGGGTCATCAACGCCACTTATCAGGGGCAGTCCCCACGACACCTAGACCTCGAGCGGGAATTCAACCCCGCTATAGCGGATTGCGGGTTCAGGGCACCGCTAGCTCCCCGTCTAGCACGACCGCAAGCATCGTATCATGGCCATTAACCTCAGTGTCAAGCCAAATCTGGCGACGGGAAAACGGGGATGTGGTAGAACTATTATCATCCTCCCTGCCTCCAGATGGCGTCAATCGCCTGAGGATACCGCCCAGTCGCCGAGAACGGCTGCCGCTTGCTAGGTCACTACCCCTGATGTAGACTGCCTTCAGGCAAGCACCAGTAAGGAGCGCTCCCCAGCATGACCGTCCGCAAGGCAGTTATCCTGGCCGCGGGCCACGGCACCCGGTTCCTGCCGGCTACAAAGTCCGTGCCCAAGGAGATGCTGCCCCTGGTTGACCAGCCCGTCATCCAGCGTGTGGTGGAGGAGGCGGTGACTGCCGGACTTCATCACATCACCATCGTCACAGCGGGCGCGAAGCGGTCCGTGGAAGATCACTTTGACCGCAACTCCGAACTCGAGCAGGTCCTGGAGAGCGCCGGCAAGGAGTCAGAGCTGCGCGAGGTACGCCGGGTGACCGATCTCGCCGACATCGCCTTCGTGCGGCAGAAGGACCGCCGGGGCATAGCCCACGCCGTCCTCTCGGCCCGTCACGTCGTCGGTGAGGAACCGTTCGCGCTCTTCTACCCCGACGACATCATAATCTCCGACGTGCCCGCCATCCGCCAGCTCATCGACGTGCACAATAGACACGGCGGTAGCATCCTCGCCGTGCAGCGGCTGCCGCGCGAGGAGGTCGTGCACTACGGAGTCATCACCCCGGAGCCGGTCGAGGAGCGGGTGTACCGCGTTCGCGGCATCGTGGAGAAGCCATCGCTAGAGGAGGCGCCATCCGATCTAGCCATCGTCGGACGCTACATCCTGGCGGCGGACGTTTGGCCGCTGCTGGAGCGCACACCGCCCGGTGCTAACGGCGAGATGCAGCTCACGGACACCCTGGCGATGCTGATTGAGGCCGGTCACCCCCTGTTCGCCTGCGAGCTCCAGGGGGAGCGGTTCGACACCGGCCGGCCGCTGGGACTGCTGGAGGCCTCGGTGACGCTGGCGCTGCGCCGTGAGGACATCGGCCCGGCTCTTAAACAGTACCTGAGATCGCTTTCGCTAAGCTGAGCCAGAATGCACGCACTCGTCCTCGGCATCCCCCTGCCCCACATCACCTTCGATAACTACTCGTTCCTCTCCGCCCCCTCCCTGTTCGACTATGATCGGATCATCGCAGATATGTCGGCCCTCTCGGAAGCGGTGGAGCAGGCCAGAGACGGTTCACCGGAGCACAGAATCCACAGCGGGCAGACGGTGGTTAACGGCCCCAGCAGCACCAGCACGTTCTCGCTGGCGGAGCTGCTACGGCTGCGCCGCCTGGAGGCGGAACGTGCCCTGGCCCGCGGCGGCACAGTGGTCTGCCTGACCTACCCGGACGTGGCCCACGAAGGTATCGCCGGCCTCCCCGGCTGGCGGCGCTACGATTGGCTGCCCGCGCCCGAAGGCTTCTCCTACACCGAACACCTCCTGGCTGGTTTCGGCAAGGCGGGCGTGGAGATAGCGGACGCGGAGCACGCGTTTGCGCCCTATGTGATTACGTTTGGGGTAAGGTTAGCCTTCCGCGCCTACGCGTCCGAGCAAGACGAAAGCTTCTCCCAATACGGGCGCGTGTTCGCCCGCAGCACCGGCGGTGCCGCCGTTGGGATCGAACTGAAAGTCGGGACGGGACGCGTCATACTGCTACCTCCCCTGGACTCGTTGGACTATAGTAAGGACCGCATCCCCTTGGCGAACGTCCTGTGCGATTGCCTGGAGCGTATGCAGGCCGGCACGGC
>CAZYOV010000181.1:0-3926 GCA_964649215.1 uncultured Dehalococcoidia bacterium | reverse complement strand
TGTCGCCGAACATGTTCTCCACCACGATCACGTCGAACCACTCCGGGTTCTTCACGAACCACATGCAGGCCGCGTCCACGTGGGCGTACTCGCGGCTGATGTCCGGATAATCGGCCTCACCCACCTCGTTGAACGCCCGCCACCAGGTGTCGTGGACATAGGTCAGCACGTTCGTCTTGGCGACAAGGTGGAGCTGCCGCTTGCGGTTACGCTTCCGGGCCAGCTCGAAGGCGTAGCGGATAGCCCGCTCGGCGCCGAAGCGCGTCGTCATGTGCACCTGGGTCGATACCTCCTGCGGCGTGCCCTTGTACTGGAAGCCGCCCATCCCGCTGTACAGCCCCTCAGTGTTTTCGCGGACGACGATGAAGTCGATCTCATCCGGGCCTTTATCCTTGAGCGGACAGTCCACGCCCGGGTAGAGCTTAACCGGCCGCAGATTGATGTACTGGTCCAGCTCGAACCGCAGGCGCAGGAGGAGCCCCTTCTCGAGGATGCCGGGCGTCACTTCCGGGTGGCCCACGGCGCCCAGGTAGATCACGTCGAAGCCGCGCAGCTCCTCCAGAACGGAGTCGGGCAGCACCTCGCCGCTCCTGAGGTAGCGCTCTCCGCCCAGGTCGTACGTCTCGGTCTGATAGCGGAAGCCCGTACGGGCCGCGGCCGCCTCCAGCACCTTCAGCCCCTCGCGGACGACCTCCGGGCCCGTGCCGTCGCCGGGGATAACGGCAATTCGATGCATACGGCTCTCCTCATGTCAGGCTGGGCCGAAGTGTAGCACAGGGGCAGGCCAGCGTTAAGGCGGAGCGCTACCGCCGCTCGGCCTTGTCCCCGCGTTGGGGGATGCGACGCGGGTGCTGCGCCGCCAGGTCCGCGAACACGGCTCGGAAGCTGATCAGCCCGCCCATGGCGAACACCAGCATCATCGGCCACAGGCGGATGCGGCGCAGGTTGCCGATGCCCATGTTGACGGTCACCAGCCAGGCGGCGGCGATCAGCCCTGGCACGAACCACAGCGCCGCGAAGGTGGAGGCGACGACGCGCAGCGGCGAACGGCGCACCCCCAGCCCACGGTCGCCCACGATCAGCCACAGCAGGCCGGCGAAGCCCAGCATCCCGAACGTCCGCTCCGCGATCGTGCCCTGGCTCGCCTTCCAGATAGTGAAGAAGCCGTTCATCAGGACCATGAGCGTGTTGCGACCCCGTGGCTCCTCGTGCTCCTCCTCCTCAGTGAAATCGTATATCTCCTCCTCCACCTTGCGGCCCAGGCCTCGCACGCGGTTCCAGACGTCTCGGATCGGGTCAGCGGGCATGGCTAGGCCGTCTTCACCGCCGAGCCGAGGAGCGCGTAGCCGGAGAGGCTCACCCTGCCCTGCGGGTCGCCACCCGAAGCGGCGGCCGCGATCTCCATGGCGACGGTCTCTTGCACGGCATGCGGCAACTTGGCAACCTGGGTCGCGAGGGGCCCAGCGATCTCGCGCAGATAGCGCCAGTACTCGTCGCCACTATCGAACTCGGCCATAGGTAGCTCCAGGCTCTCGACGCGAGTTTCGCTAAAGCCCGCCTCAGCGAGCGCGGATTCGAGCTTTGAGGCGTCGGCGAAGCTGAAGACGCCGCCCGGGAGCGTAGGATCCGGGGCCGGTGATTCCAGGTATTTGCGCAAGACGCCGGCAGGAACCAAGAAGAACGGATTACGCTCAGCCGGTCCCCACACCGACACCGCGATCCGCCCTCCCAACCTCAGCGCCGCCCACGCCTGCCGCAGGCAGCGCACCGGCGCTGGCATGAACATGATCCCCCACCGGCACGTTACCGCGTCGAACAAGCCCGCCTCCACATCTAGCTCCTCGCCGTCGGCCAACCGAAACTCCACGTTTCGGAGACCCTCCGCCGTCGCCTTCTCACGCGCCACCTCCAGCATCTCCGGGGCCATGTCCGTCGCCAGTACCGATCCTTCCGGACCCACGATACGCGCGGCGGGCAGTGCCGGCTCCCCCGTCCCGCAGGCTATATCTAGAACTTGGTGGCCCGCCCCGATCGATACCAGCTCCAATAGGCGCTGACTCACTGGTTGGGTCAACTGTCGGATACGGTCATCGTTCATACGCCAGCCGGTCGCGGCCCGGCCCCACTCCTTCCGCTGCTGCTCTTTGATCGTCTTCGCGTCAGGCATCAGTCCCAATCGACTACTTCCCCGCCCGTGTCAGCCAGCCGGGCCGCTTCGACTCGAAGTCGCTTATCTTCTCCCCCTGTTCGAGAGTCAAGGCGATCTCGTCCAGGCCGTTCAGCAGCGTGTGCCGCCGGAACTCGTGAGTCTCCGGATCGTGATGCACAACGAAGGCGGAGCGAAACCCCTCCTCGTCCCATACCTCACACCGCTCCAGGTCCACGGTGAGTACGCAGCCGGGCCCCTCTTTCGCCTTGCGCATCAGCTCCCGAATCCGCTCCTCCGGCAGGAAGACGGGAACGACGCCGTTCTCGAAACAGTTCTTGTGGAAGATGTCGGCCAGGCTGGGCGCGATGATCGCTCGGAAGCCGTACTGCTTCAGAGCCCACACCGCGTGCTCCCGCGACGAGCCGCTCCCGAAGTTGCGACCGACCAACAGGATCGAGGCGTCCTTGTAGCCGGGCGCGTTCAAGATGAACTCGGGGTTCGGGCGGCCGTTCGGCAAGAAGCGCCAGTCGAAGAACAGAGTCTCGCCCCACCCCTCCCGCTCGATCCGCTTGAGGAACCTGGCCGGTACAATCGAGTCGGTATCAACGTTCACCCGGTCCAGGGGCGCGACGATGCCTGTGGCTTTGGTAAATGGTTCCATCTAGGCGACCTCCCACTCCCTGATGTCCACGAAACGGCCGGCGATAGCCGCCGCCGCCGCCATCTGCGGACTGACGAGGTGCGTACGGCCGCCTTTCCCCTGCCGGCCCTCGAAGTTGCGGTTTGAGGTGGACGCGCAGCGCTCGCCGGGCTCCAGGATGTCCGGGTTCATCCCCAGGCACATTGAGCAGCCAGCCTCCCGCCACTCGAATCCAGCCTCGCTGAATATCCTGTCCAGCCCCTCCTGCTCCGCCTGCAGCTTTACCTGCGTCGATCCGGGGACCACCATCGCCCGCACGTCTTCGTGCGTCTTGCGACCCCGCACGATCTCCGCCGCCGCGCGCAGGTCCTCGATGCGGGCGTTCGTGCACGACCCGATGAACACGCGGTCAGGCCGGATCTCCTGGATCGGCGTGCCGGGCTCGAGGTCCATGTAAACCAGCGCCCGCTCAGCGGCGGCCCGGTCGGCCGGCGCTGAGAACGAAGCCGGGTCCGGCACGCGCCCCGTGACCGGCACGACCATCCCTGGATTGGTGCCCCAGGTCACGTACGGCTCCAGCTCCGCGGCATCGATAACGACACTCGTGTCGAAGGCGGCGCCGGGGTCCGTGCGCAGCGCCGTCCACGCCTCCACCGCCGCGTCCCAGTCCCCGTCCTTCGGCGCGTACGGCCGGCCGCGCACGTATTCGAACGTCGTCTCATCCGGCGCTATCATCCCCACTCGCGCCCCCGCCTCAATCGACATATTGCAGACCGTCATCCGCCCCTCCATCGAGAGGGCACGGATCGCCTCACCGGCGTACTCGATCACGTGGCCGACAGCTCCGTCCACTCCTATCCTGCCGATGATACCCAGGATCATGTCCTTGGCGGTGACACCCGCGGGCAACGCTCCCTCTACCAGCACCTCCATCGTCTTGAGCTTGGCCTGGACCAGGCACTGCGTCGCCAGGACGTGCTCCACTTGGGAGGTGCCAACGGGCATGGCGAAGGCGCCGAAGGCGCCGTGCGTGGATGTGTGGCTGTCACCGCACACGATCACCAGCCCCGGGCGCGTGTACCCCAGCTCCGGGCCGATCACATGGACGATCCCCTGCCGGTCGGACTCCATGCCGTA
>CAZYOV010000180.1:0-3928 GCA_964649215.1 uncultured Dehalococcoidia bacterium | reverse complement strand
GGCTGAGCTGGTCCTTGATGAGCACGGCCATATCGCCGATGATGGCGGCCCCGGGCAGCTTGGGCAGCTTCATCTTGGTCTTGAAGCCGTCCGGGAAACCGGCCTCGGTCAGGAGCTGTTTGGCCCGCTCGAGATCGTGGCGGTAGAAGGCGCGCAGCTCTTCCTGAGGAAGCGCCCACTTCACCTGCGGCCACTGGATGGGGCCGTTGTACTGCCCTTCGCCGGACCATATCACGTTGATAAAGTCGTCGCGGTCCAGCGCGAGGTCGATAGCCTCACGGACACGGATGTCGTTGAAAGGCGGGCGCATCTTCATGTGGATGACGGGATAGAAGAGGGAGGGGAATTTATCGACTATGAAGTCATCGTCCTCGGCCAGATCCTCAGCGTCCGCCTTGCTGAGGACGGCGCCGTTGACGTCATGCTGACCGGAGCGGAAGGCGGCCAGGAGGGACGAGCCCTCAGTGATGACGATTATTCTAATTTCGTCCAGCCAGGGGCGCGGGTTTAGGAAGAAGTTGGGGTGCCTCTTAAGCACGATCCGCTCCGAGCCGCGGAACTCCTCCATCATGAAGGGGCCGCTGCCGAAGGCGAACTGGCTAAGGCCCGCCGGGAATGCATCTATGACCTTGGCCGGGATGATAGCCCAGGTGCCGTTGGCCATATCCTGGAGGGCCGGGATGAAGGGGCGGTCCAGGACGATGTTGAAGGTGAAGGGGTCCGGCGTCTCAAGGCCGCCACCCCCATGCAGGAAGCGCTGGGGGTAGCGCTTGTCCGGGGCGGTGAGGGCCGTGGCGCGGCGGAGGAAGCTCTCTTTGCAGTCCGTAGAGGTGAGCTCTTCGTCAGCGGCGACACCACCATAAGGCGCAGGCCAGACTTTGATGCCCGGGCGGAGGGTGAAGTTGAAGTGGGTGGCGTCCGGGATCTCCATCTCAGTTACGAAGTTGTTAAGGATAGCTTCCTCGACGCTGGCCTGCCAGGAGTAGAGGTACGTGTACATCAGGTCGTAGATGCCGAATCCGGTGAGGTCGATGTGGGGGTCGATGCCGCCGGCTTCGAAGAGGCGGCCCTGGGTGATGCCGCCGCCCGGCTGGGGGCTCCCGACTGGGACGGGGCTGCCGCTGCGGGGGGTACTCTGCGTGCCGCTGCCACCGTCATCGCCGTTGCAACCGACGACCGCGGCGCCGGCCACGCCGACAACGGTCACGGCACCGGCGCCCAGGAGAGTCCGCCTGGAGATACGCTTGCGCCAGAACCGGTTCCAGTATTTGGACTCAGCCATGCGATGATGCCTCCCCGCTGAACCCTCGCGTCAACGTTATATTAGTCCAAAAGCGATACGTTATTTATAGCGGCGGTGGATTACTTTGTCAATATTCTCACAAACACCGCTAGAGTCGGCTCAGATGATAGCACTGAGGAAACGGAGAGTATAGAGCGGGTGGGCGAGGCGACGGTGAGGGGAGGTTCCAGAGTGTCGTATTTCCTGTCGTCCATCGTTTGACAGGGGCGGCGAAATGTGAAATTAATAGCAAGGAGCCGCCCACAGATATGGAGGTCAGATATGAGTGAAGTTCGATTTGACGGCCGTGTGGCGATCGTCACCGGCGCCGGCGGCGGCCTGGGCCGCGCCCACGCCCTGCTCCTCGCCTCGCGGGGCGCCAGGGTGGTGGTGAACGACCTGGGAGGCGCCCGCGACGGCACGGGCGGGGGCAGCGCCATGGCCGACAAGGTGGCAGAGGAGATCCGCGCCACGGGCGGCGAGGCGACGCCGAACTACGACGGTGTGGACACAGCGGAGGGCGGCGAGGCGATAGTCAAGACGGCGCTGGACGCCTACGGCAAGGTAGACATTCTCATCAATAACGCAGGCATCCTCCGCGACCGCGCCTTTCACAACCTGACGGGGGAGGACTGGGAGAAGGTGCTGGCGGTGCACCTAAAGGGCGCGTTCTGCGTAACCCAGCCCGCCTTCAGGGTGATGCGTCAGAACCAGTACGGACGGATCGTGTTCACAACCTCGGCCGCGGGGCTGTACGGCAATTTCGGCCAGACCAACTACGGTTCGGCGAAGATGGCGCTGGTGGGGCTGATGAACACCCTCAAGATCGAGGGTCAGAAGTACAACATCCTCGCCAATACGATCATGCCTCTGGCCGGTTCGCGTCTGACCGAGGACGTTCTGCCAACGCCGGTGGTGGAGGCGCTGAAGCCGGAGCTGGTGTCGCCGATAGCGGCGTACCTGTGCTCAGAGGAGTGCACGGAGACGGGCAGCGTGTGGGTGGCGGGCGGCGGCTACTTCTCGCGGGCAGCGATCGTGGAAGGGAAGGGTGTCGCCCTCGACCCCAGCGGCGAGATCAGCCTCGAGCAGATACGCGACAACTGGGGGAAGATCAAGGAGATGAGCGGCGCCGAGGAGTTCGCCAACGCCAACGCGGAGGGGATGTCGCGTATCTTCTCCAACCTGCAGAGAGGAGCGCCGGCGCAATGACCACCCGTGTTGGCATCGCCCAGGCGGCAGGTATAGAGCTGCCGCCGACGACTTTCGAGTACGACGACCGGGACGTGATGCTTTATGCCGTCGGCGTGGGCGCCACGGAGCTGGACTTCGTGTTCGAGCGCAACCTGAAAGTGCTGCCCACGTTCGCCGTGATCCCGGCGTTCCCCGGCCTGATGGGGCTCACCCAAGCCGTAGAGATCAACCCGGTGATGATCCTACACGGCGAGCAGAGCATCAAGCTCAACAAGCCGATCCCGGTCAAAGGGAAGCTGACCACCAGCGGCAAGGTGACGGGCGTCTACGATAAGGGCAAGGGCGCCCTGGTGGTGATTGAGTCGGAGACGAAGGACGAGCAGGGCGCGGCGCTGTTCGTTAATACGGCAAGCGTGTTCGTGCGGGGCGCCGGTGGGTTCGGGGGCGAGCGCGGCCCCGAGGCCGGGAATAAGCCCCCGGACAGGGCGCCCGACAAGACGGTTGAGATGCAGACGCTGCCCACCCAGGCGATGATCTACCGCCTCTCCGGCGACCGTAATCCGCTGCACGTGGACCCGGCGTTCGCCAAGATGGCGGGCTACGACACGCCGATCCTGCACGGGCTTTGCACACTTGGCCACGCCGGCCGCGCCGTCCTGGGCAGCTACTGCGACAACGATCCGGCCCGGATGACGGGGCTGGAGGTCCGCTTCTCCGGCGTGGTCTTCCCCGGCGACAGCATCACCACGGAGATGTGGGACGAAGGCGGCGGCCGCATCGTTCTGCAGGCGAAGACGCAGCGGGGCGACGTGGTCATCAGCAACGCCGCCGCAACGGTCAAATAGAGGCGGCCAGGGCGCTCCCCCGATGCCAGCGGAGGCGCTCCGCCGATGCCAGCGGACAGGCGCTCGATCAGGCGAGAAGGAGGGCCTAAGCCATGGCGACAGCGCAGGCTAACGCAGCGGACGTAGTGGTGGTAGGCGCCGGCTTCGCCGGCCTCACGACAGCGAGAGAGCTCGTGGGCAAGGGACGCTCCGTGATCGTACTCGAAGCGCGCGACCGCGTCGGCGGCCGCGTCCTCGTCCAGCCGATCGGCGACGGCCAGGTAGTCGACGTCGGCGGCCAGTGGACCGGGCCCGGCCAGGACCGCATCCTCGCCCTCGCGGGGGCGGTGCGGGTGGAGAGCTTCCCCACCTACGGCGCCGAGTCGCAACACGTTCAGTATCGGAGCGGCGAACTGGTCACCTACAGCGGCCCGCTGCCGGATACCGACCCTGCGCTCCTTGGGGAGTTCGTCGGGGCGATGCAACGGCTGGACGAGATGGCCGGCGAGGTGCCGGTGGAGGCACCCTGGACCGCCCCGCACGCCCATGAGTGGGACGCCCAGACGTTTCAGGGATGGATGGACGCCAACCTGGCGAGCGAGGGGGCGAAGGCGATCATGCTCACGGTGAT
>CAZYOV010000179.1:0-3950 GCA_964649215.1 uncultured Dehalococcoidia bacterium | reverse complement strand
ACCGTCCTCCACGAGCGCGGCCAGAACCTCTCCCAGGGCCAGCGACAGCTCGTCGCCTTCGCCCGCGCCGTCCTCGCCGACCCCCGCATCCTCATCCTGGACGAGGCCACCGCCAACGTGGACACCCGCACGGAGGTCGTCATCCAGCGCGCCCTCAAGCGGCTGCTCAAGGGCCGCACCTCATTCGTCATCGCCCATCGCCTCTCCACTATCCGCGGCGCCGACCGCCTGGTCGTGATGGACGGCGGCCGCATCGTGGAGAGCGGCACCCACAAGGAACTGCTGGCCCGCGACGGCCTCTACGCCCGCCTCTACCGCATGACCTACGAGCAGACGGACTCCGGCGGCAACGGGCAGCGGCCCGGCGAGCCTGCCCCTAAGCCGCTACCGGCGGGCTAGGGCGCCGCTAGGGCCATCCGTCGGAACCTGTCCTGCGGCGGACACGTGGGCAGCCACTGTTCGTGTGCCCGCAAAGGACCGCAATCTCACTCAGCAGCTAGCTAAGAATAGGTAGGAACCTACTTAGTTCTAGCGTGTTTCCGTCGGTCATCTCGTGCCAGGCTTATATGAGCGGGACTTGTTCCGTCTCAAACAACGTTTGTTCAACTTAAGGGGAGGGCACCTATGAGAAGGCTGGGTATCGCTGTCGCCCTAGTGGCGGTGGTGGTTGTGGCACTGGCGACGGTTTCGATTGACGACCGTCCAGCGAGGGCGAACGACATCGCAGAGTTTGAGACGGTGTTCGCCACCGATATCGCCTCCGCCGGCTTCGGCGGAATGCGAGGCATAGGCGACGGCGAAATCGTACTAACCGGTGTTTCCGGCACCGTCACAGAGGCCCTGCTCTACTGGCACGGTCCCACAAATTCAGAAGATGCCACCGCCAACGCGGACGTAACGTTCGCCGGAACGGACATCTCCGGCGCCAACATAGGCTTCTCCGACAACAACTGTTGGGGGTTCGACAATAGCCAGGCCTACCGCGCGGATGTGACTTCGCTGGTAACGGGAGACGACACGTACAGCCTCGCAAACTTCCTCGGGTCCAATGCAGACATCAATGGCGCGTCGCTTATCGCGTTCTTCAACGACGGCGATGATACGAACAACCGCGACGTTGTACTCTTTGACGGCAACGATTCAAACATCCCCAACACGTTCGACGCTGATGGCTGGAACGTGACCCTGCCTGGAATCAACTACGATACCGGCAGCGCCAATATGGAGCTCCACGTCAGCGACGGCCAGTCGTTCCCCGATGACGCGCTCACCCTCAACGGCACCATTGCTCTGGCGCCCTCCGGCCCAACCTTCGACGGTGACTCGGTTCCCAACGGCCCGAGTGCGACCAGTACGTCGGGTGGCCTCTGGGACATCAAGGCGTTCGACGTGACGTCGGGGCTGGCGCCGGGAGACAACACGCTAACCCTCACAACCGGGCTGGGTAGTGACTGCCTTTCCCTGATAGTCGCGGCAGTTGATCTCCCCGGCGGCGCTGCGCCGAACCAGCCCCCCACCATCACCCTCGACCCGCCCACCGACACAAACACGGTCGGCGAGGACCACACCGTCACCGCCACCGTGCTGCAGGAGGGCGCTCCCCTGGACGCCGGCGTGGAGTTCGAGGTTACCGCCGGCCCAAACGCCGGAGACAGCGGTACCGATGACACCGACGGCAACGGCGAGGCCACCTTCACCTACACCGGCGACGGCGGCGCCGGCACCGACACCATCCAGGCCTGCGTAGTGGACTTCCCCGAGCTCTGCACCACAGCCACCAAGACCTGGGAGGAGCCCACGCCGGAGCCCACGCCAACGCCCACGCCCACGCCGACAGTCCTCGCGGCGACCGCAACCCCCACGCCCGCCGCACTCCCGGCCTCCGGCGGAACGCCCTCTGACGGCGGCTCCAGCGCCCTGCCCTGGCTGGCCGCCATCGCCGGCGCCATCGCCCTCATCGGCAGCGGCAGCGCCTGGTTCGCCTACCAGAGGCGGCGCGTCCGCTAGCCCGTTCTAGTTCTAGGCCCCGGAGGGGATGGCGATCATCGCCATCCCCTTTCTTCCTTGCCCACTGTCTGTCCACCATCCGCGGCGCCGACCGCCTGGTCGCGAGGTTGGCGCTGCAGACCCAGTTCGTGAGAAGTAACGAGAAATCATTACGAATGCACCTAGTCTCTGCACTGCGTGGGTCTGTTGCGGCCTGAGATACTCTATCTAACCTCCCGCCGTGATCCATGCAGTTTAACTAGGAGGCGGCCATTTGACACGAACGGCGGCGCAGTGTATAAAGCTTAACTACAATTACCTATTGTTATTGACCTGTTATTGCAACCAGAGGGAGGGCCACACATCATGCATGTACTCAGATACGTAGGGGCCGCAGCGGTCGCTCTGGCGATCGCCGCGATAGCCGTGTTAATCGGCTTCAGCAACGGCCCGCTGGGTTCCGGCGCACCCGCCGCCCTGGCGGACGTGGGCGATCCTACAACCATTGACGTTAGCTCCACCGGCTCCACCGTAACCGCGTCCGGCACCTGGTTCTGGGTGAAAATAAAGGGTAACGATATTGGGGATCCCGCGTGCGAGTTGAACGGAAAGGCCGTCGGCTTTGCCGTCGACTGGGACGATGGCAGCCCTCTCGAGATGAAGTGGGCCGGCCCCGACCCAGCCACCCCCGTGGCGCTCGACACTAAACAGCCTGACGACAACTGCGGAAACGGCGATAACGGTCCCTGGGGTGGGGACAGCCACACCTACACCAGTCCTGGCACCTTCAACGTCTGCGTCGTTATATACGACATCCATGTCGATAGCGACACGGGTTTGCCCGAGACGGAAACCGGGATGCACTCCATCGATCCGGTCACCAACACCGACAACAACGTCGAACGAAACGAGACAGACGCCCTGTGCGCGGAGATCACTCTGGAACTCACCATCACCCTTGACCCGCCCACCGCCACCAACACCGTGGGCGAGGACCACGAAGTCACCGCCACCGTCGGGATCGAAGGCACCCCCGTGGGCGAGGAGTTCGCGGAGGTGGAGTTCGAGATCACCGACGGGCCCAACAAGGGGGACACCGGCACGGACAGCACCGACGCCGACGGTGAGGCCACCTTCACCTACACCGGCGACGGCGGCGTAGGGGACGACACTATCGAGGCCTGCGTCGTGGACTTCCCAGAGGTCTGCGACACCGCCACCAAGACGTGGGAGGCCGTGGTCCTGGCCGCGGTGGCAACCCCCACACCCACACCCACACCGGTCGCGCTCCCGGCCTCCGGTGGAACGCCCTCGGACGGCGGCTCCAGCGCGCTGCCCTGGCTGGCCGCCATCGCCGGCGCGATCGCCCTCATCGGCAGCGGCAGCGCCTGGTTCGCCTACCAGAGGCGGCGCGTCCGCTAACCCCACTGTTCGAGTGCCGAAGGGGGACGGCTGCGGCTGTCCCCCTTCTTGCTGCGCGGCACAGGCCCATACCTCGGCGGGTCAGCCTTCAGGCTGACGACAGGCTGAAGCCTGTCCCACCACCAGGAGTTTAGAAACCTTCAACTTGCAAAAAGCGCCCTATCTGATAAACTAGTCCCCACACCTTCCGGACGCTCACCGGAGGCCAGCCGCCCTATGCCTTGTGATAACCACCGCCGACTGGAGATAGCCCTACAGCCCGCCCCCAAGCAGGACCCCGCCCAGCGAATCAAGAACTGGGACGAGGCGTTCCTGGGCTACGAGCTCGATACCGCCGTAATCGAGGCCGAGCGCTGCATCCACTGCCCCACCGCGCCCTGCCAGGAGGCCTGCCCTGTCGAAAACGACATCCCCGGCGCCCTCCTCCTCCTGGAAGAGGGCGATGTTAACGCCGCCGCCAACGTCTTCCGCGAGACCTCCACCCTCCCCGAGATGTGCGGACGCCTCTGCCCCCAGGAATCCCTCTGCGAGGGCGCCTGCGT
>CAZYOV010000178.1:0-4030 GCA_964649215.1 uncultured Dehalococcoidia bacterium | reverse complement strand
TCAGGTGGGTGTCAGTGCCGCCGCTGACAAGGGTGAAGCCCCGCTCCAGTAGCTCCGCGGCCAGAGCTTTGGCGTTGCGCACCACCTGCTGGCCGTAGTCGCGGAAGGCGGGGGTCGCCGCCTCTGCCAGGGCCACGCCTATGGCGGCAGTGGTGTGGTTATGGGGTCCGCCCTGTAGGGCCGGGAAGACGGCCCTATCGATGCGATCAGCCAACTCGGCGCGGCAGAGGATCATGGCGCCGCGGGGACCGCGCAACGTCTTGTGCGTCGTCGTCGTGATGACATCGGCATACGGGGCCGGGTCCGGGTGAGCGCCGGCGACAACGAGGCCGGCGATGTGGGCGATGTCCGCCATGAAGTAGGCGCCCACCTCACGGGCGATATCGCCAAAGGCCTGGAAGTCGAACTGGCGGGGGTAAGCGGTGGCGCCGGCGACGATGATCTTAGGCCTTTCGCTGCGCGCCAGCTCCCGCAGTTGATCGTAGTCGATGAGATGGGTCTTCGGGTCCACGCTGTACTGCACCGCGCGGTAGAAGCGGGCGGAGAAGCTGACGTTCCATCCATGGGTGAGATGTCCGCCATGAGGCAAGGCCATACCCATGATGGCGTCGCCGGGCTCCAGAAGGGCGTAGTAGACGGCCATGTTGGCCGGAGAGCCGGAGTAGGGCTGCACATTAGCGTGCTCCATGTGGAACAACGCCTTGGCCCGCTCCTGCACCACCGTCTCCAGTTTGTCTATGTAGCGTTGACCCTCGTAGTAGCGCTTGCCTGGGTAACCTTCCGAGTACTTGTTGGTGAGCACAGACCCCTGCGCCTCCATCACCGCCGCCGAAGTGTAGTTCTCAGACGGGATAAGGCGCAACGTCTCCAACTGGTAGCGTTGCTCCTGGCGAATGAGTTTCACGATCTCAGGATCGGTCTGCTCTAGTGCGCCCATTCCATCACCCCCTGACCGGCCATCGCGCCGAAAATGATGTGAGGCAGCGCTCCCCGCCGTACGGGTTCGCCGCTGCCTCACTTCCGGTTCGAGAATACGGGACGTTGAAGTCGATCCGCTCCTATCTGTACCGAACCCAGTTTAGCGCCGTTGATAACGGGCCGTCAATCGCACCCCTGCTCTCGCTGGCGCCAGGCGAACTCGTTCAAGGCCATGAGGCCGCCGCAGACCAGGGAGTGGCCCCCTAACAGCGCCGGTATCGACGCCTCCGCGGCAGCACGCGTGAAGTCGCGCAAGAGCGGCTCGCGAACCTCCTGCCAGCGGCCCAGGTCCGAAAGGAAGCGATCGGAGCGGGTAGTTTCGAGCCGGAGATGGGCGAGGAGGACGCGAGTATCGATGACAGCGGCGTCGCCCAGCTCGGCCAGAGCGCCGAAGGTACGCTGGGGGCCCACCTCCTCCAGGAAGAACCCCAAAAGAGAGCGGGCTCTCCCTTCCGCAGCGCGGCCGTCGGCCTCCATCCCCCGCTCCTCGGCGAACAGGCGCACACGGCAGGCGGTCTCCCCCTCCAGGTACCGCCAGGCGTGGCTGCCTACCCGCCCGGCGACCGTGATCTGGGCCGTGCGGTCCGTGAGCAAGGGGAGAACCTGCCCGTAGCGATCGAGGTCAAGCTCCAACGCCGTCAGGTACTCTCGAAGGCGGGGCCCGCCCTCCCCGGTCAAGGCGAGAACCGCCAGGTCCGCGGGCCCATCAATGTCCAGCTGAGTGGCGACGGTGCGGGGAAGGGCGCGGACGGAGAGACCCGCCTCCTCACTAAGGGCGCGGGCCAGGCGGTTATCGCTATCCGGCGGCTCTATGCGCTCGAGCGCCTCGGCGGGAAACGCCACCAGGTCGGACGAGAAGTGGTTGTTGGTGACGACGATTCCGCCCTCCGACAGCGCCTCAGCGACCTCGCCGAACTCGTCGACGCCTAGAAGGGGCAGGCTGCCTCCACCTAAGTAGACGACGCGCTCCAGGTCATGCCGTCGAACGACCTCCATCAGGCGAGAGCCGAAGTGAAAAGGCCCGCTATCGACGTCCACCGTCACGCCGGAGGGCAGCTCGGGCAGCTCCGTCAGGCCATCGGTGACGAGGACGACTCCTTCGTAGCGTCCGCCGGCGAGCGCGACCTGAATGCTGTCCAGGGTGGCGGCCGCGCGGGTGCCCGCCACCATACCCTCGACCGGGCTGTCGCCGAGGCCGCCGAGAAAGACTACCAGCGCCGGCCGTGGCGGCGCCACGCTCAGGATCCCTGCGCCAGAGCCAGCTGCGGCTCTATGCGCTGCACCTTGACGCGCGGCTGAAGGATATCGACTTCGCGTCGACGGCACAGCTCCGTCCCTGGTGTGAGAACGCAGGCGGTGCCGGCCGCGACGCCCAATCGGAGCGCATCCTCCATGTTGTCGCCACGACTGAGAGAGAGCACTATCCCAGCCAGGAACCCGTCACCCGATCCGACGGCACTCACCGCCCGCACACGAGGAGCGACGCTGCGCCAGGGCCCCTCGTCGCTCATCGCCACGGCGCCCTCGCGACCGCGGGTCACAACAGCCGTGCGGATACCCATCCCCCTGAGGACCTCGGCGGCCTCCAGCGTAGACCTCTCGTCCCCCAGGCGACGGCCAAGCAGGCGCTCCAACTCGCGACGGTTACCCTTAACCATCTCCGGCCTCGCGCCGACCCCGGCAACCAGAGCGGGGCCGTCAGCGTCCAGCACCGTGTGCACCCAGTTCTCACGGGCCATGGTAATTATCGCGGCGTAGATATCGGGAGCAAGCGGGGGCGGAATGCTGCCTGCCACCACCAGCCAGTCGTTGGCGTGCAGCCGCTTCCGCAGCTTGGACATCAGCTGTTCCGCGAAGCGGTCGTCCGTCTGCGGGCCGGGGTCGCTGAGGATCGTGTGCATGTGACGCGATTCGTCAATGATGGTGATGTTGGTACGCGCCTCCCCCTTCGTATGAACGAAGTCGCACTTGACCCCTTGAGACTTCAGGGTTTGCTCTAATGTAGCGACCGAGGCCGCCCGGCGCGAACCCCATAGCGATGCTCTCGCCCCCCAGCTCCCGCACCACCCGCGAGACGTTGATCCCCTTGCCGCCGGGATCGAACCGGCTAGACTTGACCCGCAGCGTGTCCCCGGCGACGAACCGCTCCAGCACCAGGGTCTGATCGATAGTGGGGTTGAGAGTGACGGTGAAGATCACGACGATTCGGGCAGGATGAGCCCGTAGTCCCCGTCGCGGCGGCGGTAAAGGAGGGCCAACTCCTGCCGGTCTTCGTCCCTGAACAGGAAGAAGTTATGGCCAAGAAGCTCCATCTGCTCAATCGCCTCCGCCTCCATCATCGGCTTGACGACGAACTGCTTACGCTTCACCACGCGGCCGGAGACGATCTCCGTGTCCGGCGGCAGGTCAGGCTCCCCCTCCGCCTCGGCGTCGAGGGCCTCCTTGTTCAAGCGACGATGGCTGCGGTAGAGCTTCTTCTCCTTGAAGCGTTTGATCTGACGGGAGAGAACGTCGCTGACCGAATCGAGGGCGGCCTCCATCTGGTCGGCCCGCTCCTCGGCACGCAGAAAGGTGCCGTTGGCGTTCACGGTGACCTGCACCACGAAGCGGCCGGACGAGCCTTTCGCTTCTCGCCGCACATCTACGATGGCGTGTTCGACCAGCGGCAGGTATCGGGCCAGCCGTCCGATCTTAACGCCGGCGTAGTCGCGAAACTCCTCCCCCAGGGTCAGATGCTTGCCGCGAAAGATCAGCTCCATACCTAATCCACCCCGAAGAATCTCTTATCCTTACCGTTCTATTGTAGGACGGAACGAGTACCCCAGCAAGGACAAAATGCTCAATCCTCGCGTGCGAAAGTGAGGACGTAAACCGGATCGTGCCCGCCCTCACACAGGGCCAGCGCGCAGGCGTCCAGCGTGGCCCCGCTGGTCATCACGTCGTCTACCAGAATCAGCGGCCCGCCGACATCTTCCTTCCGCCGGACGGCGAAGGCGCCTGCCACGTTGGCGCGCCGGGCCGCCTCGTCGGCGGCGCGGGCCTGGGGCGGCGC
>CAZYOV010000177.1:0-4048 GCA_964649215.1 uncultured Dehalococcoidia bacterium | reverse complement strand
GTGCGCTCGCCGCGGGCGGGCGCGCCGGACTTGATCTGGCCGCAGCCCGTGGCCACCGCCAGGTCAGCTATCGTCGTGTCCTCCGTCTCGCCGCTGCGATGTGACATAACGCAAGACCAGCCGGCCTTGCCCGCCTCCGCCATCGCCGCCAGCGTCTCGGTCAGCGTGCCGATCTGGTTCACTTTGATCAGCACCGCGTTGGCTGAGCCCTCCTCCACGCCGCGGCGGATGCGCTCCACGTTCGTCACGAACAGGTCGTCGCCGACAAGCTGCACCCGTGAGCCGAGCCGCTGGGTAAGGAGCTGCCAGCCGGGCCAGTCGTCCTGGGCCATCCCGTCCTCGATAGAGACGATAGGGTAGCGGTCCAGCCAGCCCTCCCACAGATCGACCAGCTCCTCCGGCGCCAGGGTGCGGCCCTCCTGGGCCAGCACGTAGCGGCCGTCCGCCTCCAGCTCCGAGGTCGCCGGATCGAGGGCGAGGGCGATGTCATCGCCGGGGCGGTAGCCCGCGGCCTCGATGGCTCTCAGCGCCAGCGTCACGGCGTCATCGTTGCGGGCCAGCGGCGGCGCGAACCCGCCCTCATCGCCGATCGTCGTGGGCAACCCTTCGTCGTGCAGGATGCGGCCCAGGGCGTGGTACACCTCCGACCCCATCCGCAGCGCCTCGGCGAAGGAGGTGGCGCCGACGGGGGCCACCATAAACTCCTGGAATTCCACCGACCCCTCGGCGTGCCTGCCGCCGTTCAGGATGTTGAACAGCGGCAAGGGCATGAGCTGCGCATTCCCCCGCGACAGGTATGTATATAGAGGAAGGGAGGCGCTGTCGGCGGCGGCGTGCGCCAGGGCCAGCGAGACGCTCAGGATGGCGTTGGCGCCCAGCTTCGACTTGTTGGGCGTGCCGTCCAGCGCGATGAGCGTCTCGTCCACCCTCTCCTGCTCCTCGGCCGGCATCCCGGCCAGCGCCGGTGCGATCAGATCGTTGACGTTGGCGACGGCTTTGAGGACGCCCTTCCCGCCGTAGCGGTCACGGTCGCCGTCGCGCAGCTCCACCGCCTCGTAGGTGCCGGTGGAGGCGCCGGAGGGCACGGCGGCACGGCCCAGGGCGCCGTCGGCCAGGCGCACCTCCGCCTCTAACGTGGGGTTCCCACGGGAGTCCAGGATCTCGCGGGCGCGTATGGAGCGGATCTCGCTGCTCATGCCGGCCCCGACCTGTCGGGGTGTGTGATCACTTGGTGCCGCCGCCGCGCTGCTTCGCCAACTCTATCGCCTTCTCTGCCGCCTCCTGGGCGGTTGTAACCCTGACTATCTTCTCGGCGTCATGACCGTGGTAATCGAAATCCCAGGTGTCGAGCCCCACCAGCGGCACATCGTGGATCATGGCGAAGGCGATCTCGCTCAACGTGCCGTAGGAGCCGTCCACGGCGATGACGGCCTCGCCCGTGAGCACGACCGAGGAGTTGCGGGCGTAGCCGATGCCGGTGAAGACGGGAAACTCCACCCAGGGGTTGGGCCGGCTCTCGGAGGCGTCTCGGCCGGGCATGATGCCGATCGTGTGGCCGCCGGTGGAGCGGGCGCCGCGGCAGACAGCTTCCATAACGCCGCCTCCGCCTCCGCAGCAGACCGTGACGCCCCGCTTCCCCAGCTCACGGCCGACATCCTCGGCCAGACGTAGGGCATCCTCCAGAGAGTCCTCACCCCCGATGACGGATATGATCATGGCAGGCTCATGATACCCGTGGTGCCTTTGGGCGGCAACGCGACGCGGTCAGTCCGCCCCTGCCTGGCCGGCAGGCAGGCGCAGGGACCAGCGGTAGGTGGCGGCCTCCGTCGTCCCCTCGGTGACGGCCGCCACAACGATAGTAGCCGGACCGTCCAACGCTATCTCCAGCCGGTTGCCGGGCCCCAGCTCCAGGCGGTCCGCCTTGGGCGGATTCGGCTCGCCCCGCTCGATGAGCTGCACGAGGAATCGCTGCGGCAGCGGCCCGTCGATGCGGCGGAACCCCTCCGCCCGCCATCCGTTCGCGGCATCCACGCCATCGGCGAAAGCCAGCTCCGGTATCTCGATATCGTCCACCGCGAAGCCTCGCTCGTGGATACCGTCGTCCGTAACGTATTCGAACCGGAGCAGCACCTCGCCGCCGGCGTACGGTGTGAGGTCTATCTCCTCCTGCACCCACTCGCCGTCGCTGCTGCCGCTGTAGCCCGGCCCGTAGGCGAGCGCTACCGGGTCGAAGTCTGTGGTCTGACGGCCGGGGAGCGCCTCCCAGGTCTGGCCGCCGTCCCTGGAGGCGGCGACGTAGGCGTAGTCCCAGCCCCGCTCGGTCTCGAACCATGTCCAGAAGCGCAGAGTGGCGGAGGTAAGCCCGCTGAGATCGAACTCGCGCGTCAGTCGGCTGTCCATGCTGTCACCCGCGTTCGACCACCAGAAGGGGCCGTCGCGGGGCTCTATACCGATGCCTACCTGGTCGGAGCCGTCGAAAGAGAACGTGGAGCCCCCCGGCGGTGGATCGATCTCCAGGTAATCGGCTGCGAACTGGCTGACGCTGGCGTCCCCCTCGCTCGCCTTGCCTATCGTCGTGACGGTTGAGACGGTCAGGCTGGCTCCTTCGTGCGCGTAGGGGCCGGCAGCCTCGTCTAGTCTGTTGGCGATGAGCCAGTCCGCGAAGACCTCAAGGAACGAGGTCTCAAACGTCTGGAGGTAGGCGTCTACCCCGGCTATCCCGTCCTCAGGTGTGGCCGCAAGCGCCGCCGCATTCTCCCGGCCGCCGAACCGGTCCAGCAGATAGCGGAAGAAGAGCTGCGATTCCCCGTAGTGGACGCCGCCCCCCTGCGGCCAGTGATTGAGTTGACTGTCTGGATCGGCCAGGAAGCTGCCAACGCGCGACGTCCCGCCGCCGGCCAGCTCCGCCGCCACCTGTGAGAGGCCCTCATTCACCCAGGACTCCTCGCCACCGTCCGCCTTATCATGGATCAGGTGCTGGAGCTCGTGCGCCAGGATCGCGTTGTAGACAGCCCCTGGCGAGCCCAAGAAGGTGGCGTCCAGGTATATCGCCTCCCTCTCGTTGCCGCGGGGCACCGCCGACCGGGGGTAGGCGTCGGAGGAGCTGACGTAGCCGCCGGCGCCGCGGAGGTTGGCGTGGACGATGCTGATTCGGGTGTCACCGTCCACGCCCGGCGACCGTTCCCGTCCGAAGGCGGCGGTCACGCGGGGGTAGACCAGCGTCTCGAAGTCGCTGATGATCGTCTCCAGGGCTGAGTCGTCCACGTCCAGACCGTCCTCCACGAAGAAGTAGGCGCGCGGCGTGACCGCCCGTACGCTGGCGGTGGCCGTTCGCAGCGAGGGCCCGTTCAGGTCCAGGATCGTGAACTCCTCGCGGTCGCCGACTCTGTAATTGAACGGCGATTGGCGAGCGATCCGGGGCGTGTCCCGCGGCAGGCCGCGGAACCGCCGCGCCAGATCGATGAGGTCGCGGTCGGGCGGCTCCACTGTCGATGGCGGTGGCGGTGGCGGTGGGGCCTCGGTGGGGATGGCAGTGGCTGCAGGGGTCGGCGCTAGGGTCGGCGTGGGTGTAGGAGTGGGGTTTCTGACATCGCCTGCGCAGGCGGCGGCGATAACCCCCATAACGAGAAGGAGGGCGGCTATACGTATTCCGCACACCGCCCTCCCTATCACCACCTGTGTAGACGCTGTAGCTACTGAGCGCGCGGGTGTGCCCGCTCGTAGACCTCCCGCAAGTGGTCGCTGGTGAGGTGGGTATAGACCTGGGTGGTTGAGATGTTGGCGTGACCCAGCATCTCTTGGACGTTCCGCAAGGGCATGCCGCCGCGCAGCATGTGGGTAGCGAAGGAGTGGCGCAGCGTGTGCGGCGTTACGCCAGCGCCCAGGTTGGCTGACTTGGCGTAACCCTTGAGGATCAGCCAGAAGCCCTGCCTGGTGAGCCTCTCTCCACGGCGGTTGACGAACAGCGCCGGCTCGTCGTGGTTGCGGACCATAATCGGCCTGCCGTCCTCGAGATAACCGTTCAGCGCCTCGAGGGCGTGGTCGTGGA
>CAZYOV010000176.1:0-4049 GCA_964649215.1 uncultured Dehalococcoidia bacterium | reverse complement strand
TGCCGAACAGGTCCTCGTCCTCGGCGACGGGCTCGCCGGCGTTGAGGCCGATGCGTACCTTTATCGGCTCCTCAGCCGTCTCGTTGCGCTCGGCGAACGCGGTCTGGATAGCGGTGGCGCAGGCCAGCGCCTTGCTCGCCGATGGGAAGGAGGCCATGATGCCGTCGCCGGTGTGCTTAGTCTCGGCGCCGTCGTGGGCCTTGAGGGCATCGCGGACGATGGCGTTGTGGGCGCGGAGCAGCTCCTGGGCCCCGGCGTCGCCCAGGCGCTGGGTGAGGCTGGTGGAGCCCTCTATGTCGGTGAACAGGATGGTGACGAGGCCGGAGGGGGCTGCGGCCGCCGTGTCGGCTTCTCCCTCGAGCAGAAAGGCGTTGACTTCTCGGAGGAACACCTTCCGGGCCGGCTCGTCTTCCAGGAACAGATGGTTGCTGCCCTCCATCGGGACGAAGCGCGCTCCGGGGACGAGCGCGGCCAGCTCGCGTCCCGCGGAAAAAGGGCAGGCCTGGTCGTCGCGGCAATGCAATATCAGCGTGGGCATGCTGATTCGCGGGACCATTTCTGTGACGTCTATACGAGCAAACTCGGTCACGAGCTTGACCGCCATTTCGGGTGAGGCGGTTTTACGCTCAACGTCAGCGAACCATCGCATCTGCTCCGCCGTGCCGTCGGGAATGAAGCGGCTGGTAAAGATGTGACGGTAAGCGGGGTTGTCCTGTCCCCATCCCCGACGCATGAGGATAAGGAGGGCCCGAGCCTCTTCAACCTCCTCCGGGGTCTTAGGAAGAGTCGGGAACCGAGCGTACGTCCCGTAGAGGATGAGGTGGCTGACGCGCTCCGGGTTCTGGATCGCGTAGGCGATGGCTACCGGGCCTCCTTGCGATATCCCCAAAAGCGCGAAGCGATCCAGACCAGCAGCATCCACCACGGACCCCAGATCGCCCACCCATCTCTCGAAGGACATATCTTCGACCTGGCGGTCGGAGAGGCCGGTGCCGCGCTCATCGTATCGGACCAACTGGTGATTCTCGGCGAGGCCGCGCATCAGATGCCCCCAGATAGGGCTCTCCCAGTCAAATTCCAGGTGGTTCAGCCAGTTCGCGGCTTTGACAAGGGGATATCCCTGGCCAACATTGGCGTAGGCGATGCGGACGCCGTCGGAGGCGGTGCAGAAGCGGATTTGCTGTTCCATGTTAGGCCTCCCCGCGCACCTCGTACAGCCGCACCGGGTCCTCGAACCCGCGCAGGACGACGTCTCCCTGGTCCGAGAAGAGGAACCCCTTGCCGGCGGAGAGCTCCCGCACGACGTTGGAGGCGAGGATCGTGCCGGGCTCGGCTGTTGCGCAGACGCGGGCGGCGGGCTGGACGGCGGTGCCGAACAGGTCCTCGTCCTCCGCCACCGGTTCGCCGGCGTTGAGGCCGATACGCACGTTTATCGGCTCCTCAGCCGTCTCGTTGCGCTCGGCGAACGCTGTCTGGATGGCGGTAGCGCAGGCCAGCGCCTTGCTGGCCGATGGGAAGGAGGCCATGATGCCGTCGCCGGTGTGCTTGATCTCGGCGCCGTCGTGGGCCTTTAGCGCCTCGCGGACGATTGAGTTGTGGGTGCGGAGCAGCTCCTGGGCCCCGGCGTCGCCCAGGCGCTGAGTGAGGCTGGTGGAGCCCTCCATGTCTGTGAATAGGATGGTGACCAGGCCGGCCTGAGGCTTCGAGGCTGCGCGCGGGTAGACCTGCCCCAGGAAGTCCTGGATACCCTGTAGTAGCGGCTCCGTGTCGCCCCAATAGGGTAAATGAATTTGTCCCTCTAGCGGCACGAAATGGGCGTCAGGAATGAGGGAGGCTATCTCGCGGCCCTGCTGGACGCTCACCGCCCGATCATCTCGGCGGTGAAGGACTAGGGTTGGCACCCGTATTTCACCGAGCGCTGGTGTGACCTCGTACGCAGCTAATGCTTCAAGGATCGCCGCCGCGTCCTCTCCGTTGGCCGCCTCCCTCTGGTAGTCTGCGAAAAAGTCACGCACCTCCGGGGAGGCGCCGGGAACAAACATCTCTAGCAGCGGCGCCGTGCCGAGACCGGTCCAGTCTCTCCTCACGAGCGGAAGGACAGCGCCGAGCGTGTCTCGAACTTCGGCAGGTATGTGGTGATAGGTACCGAAGAGGATTAGACGGGAAACGTTCTCAGGATGTTGTACGGTATAGGCGATGGAGATGGTGCCGCCCTGAGAGCTGCCAAAGAGGGTAACCCCGCGCAGCTTGAGGTGCTCAATGATGGCGTGCAGATCACGTACTTGGGCCTCCAGCGAGTAGTCGCCGACATTGCGACTTGAGAGGCCCATACCTCGCTTGTCGTAGCGAACCAGCAGATTACTGCTTGCGAGATCCTGAAAAAAGGGAGGACTAACCAGCCTCTGCTGGTCAAGTTCCAGGTGGCTCAGCCAGCTAGGGACGACCACTAGCGGCGGCCCTTCGCCTGCCGTGGCGTAGGCGATGCGGACGCCGTCGGAGGCCGTGCAGAAGCGGATCTGTTGTTCCATTTAGGCTTCCTCGCCCCCGCGCACCTCGTACAGCCGCACCGGGTCCTCGAACCCCCGCAGTACGACGTCGCCCTGGTCCGAGAAGAGGAACGGCTTGCCGGCCGAGAGCTCCCGCACCACGTTGGCGGCGAGCACCTGGCCGGGCTCGGCGTGGGCGCAGACGCGGGCGGCGAGCTGGACGGTGGTTCCGAACAGGTCCTCGTCTTCCGCGACGGGCTCGCCGGCGTTGAGGCCGATGCGTACCTTTATCGGCTCCTCGGCCGTCTCGTTACGCTCAGCGAACGTGGTCTGGATGGCGGTAGCGCAGGCCAGCGCCTTGCTGGCGGTTGGGAAGGAGGCCATGATGCCGTCGCCGGTGTGCTTGATCTCGGCACCGTCCTGGGCCTTGAGGGCGTCGCGTACGATGCTGTTGTGGGCGCGCAGCAGCTCCTGGGCCCTGGCGTCGCCGAGGCGCTGGGTGAGGGCGGTGGAGCCCTCCATGTCCGTGAACAGGATGGTGACGAGGCCGGAGGGGGCGGGCGCCTTGGTCTCGCTCTCGTCTTCCGCCATGAACTCCTCGACCGCTTGGGCGAACTGCTCGATCTCAGGCTCGCTCGGGAGGGGTATATGATTCTTGCCCTCAAGCGGCACAAGGCGCGCTCCCGGGATGAGCGCGGCCAGCTCCCGGCCCATGTCGAAGGGGCAAATGATATCGCCGCGGCGATGGATGACTAGAGTCGGGACCGCGATCTGCGGAAGCAGCTCGCGGACATCGACGCGACCGACGGAGCCTATGAGCGCTGCCACCGTCTCTCCCTTGGCGGAGACTTTTTGCAGCTCGTTGAACCAGCGGATCTCTTCTCTGTCCGCGTCCGGCAGGAACCGGGACGTCCACAGCTGCCTGAACTCCGGCGTATCCCGTCCCCAACCCGGTATGACGGTCATCATCATGGCCGAAAGAAGCTGCTCATCTTCCTCCGTCTCCGGTGGGGGTATCCGGGCGAAGGAGCCGTAGAGGATGAGGCGGCTCACACGCTCCGGATGCCGGACGGCGTAGGTGATGGCGGTGGGTCCGCCCTCGGATGTGCCGAAGAGAGCGAAGCGCGGCAGCTCCAGAGCATCCACCACTGCTTCAAGGTCGCGCACCTTGGCATCCAGCGAGAAACTCTTGATGTCGCGGTCGGAGAGGCCGAAGCCGCGGCCGTCATATCGTACAAGGTGGTGGTTGCGTGACATCGCGCCCCAGATTGATCGCTCCCAATCGGGTAGCGTGCGCTCGAACTCCAGATGCGTACACCAGCCGAGGACGCGGACCAATGGCGGGCCCTGGCCTACGGTGGCGTAAGCGATGCGGACGCCGTCGGAGGTGGTGCAGAAGCGGATCTGTTGTTCCATGGTGCTGGCTCCTTGCTATCGCGCCGCAATCATAGCTCCGCCGCCGGAATCCGTCAAAGCCATCCCGCTCATGGTTCGACAGGCTCACCACGAGCGGCACTCAGACCCGCTCACCCTGAGCCTGTCGAAGGGCGAGGAGCCACTGCG
>CAZYOV010000175.1:0-4075 GCA_964649215.1 uncultured Dehalococcoidia bacterium | reverse complement strand
TGCCCGCGAACAGGAAGTTGAAGAACAGCGCGAACGCGTCCACGCTTATCATCCCGCTGAACGCTTCCCCCTGCTCGTCGAAGGCGATCAGCAGCGCCGACCAGACGATCGAGGCCGCCGTGCCCGCTAGGGCGAGCGCGCCCAGGGCGGGCCGCCGCATCCGCTCCGCCCCCGTGCCCGCCAGCGCCCAGCCCAGGTCAGCGAGGATGATGACTCCCGCCATCGCCAGCAGGATCAGCTCCGGTCCGAACCGATTGACGCTATCCATCTAGGATGGTCTCCCACACCCCAGCCTGAAGGCCGCGGCATCGATTGGCACTATCATGCCCCAGCCTTCAGGCTGGGGTGCGTAATCTCCCTTGCTCACGCCAACCTCTCCGCTATCGGCGCCACTCCCGTCTCCAGCAGGTCCAGCACCACCGCCGGGTACACCCCCACCGCGAAGATCACCGCCACCATCGCCAGCAGCGGCCCTCGCTCCCACCAGGCGCTGGCGTCGCCGACCCCCTTCCACCTCTCGCTCGGCTCGCCCCAGAACACCCGCTGGATCATCCACAGGATGTACCCCGCCGTGAGCACGATGCCGATGACGCCCACAATCGTGAAGAACTCGTGCCTATCGAAGGTGCCCAGGAATACCGTCACCTCGGAGACGAAACCCGCCAGGCTGGGCAGCCCAAGCGAGGCCAGCCCCGCGATCACCATCATCGTCGCGATGAACGGCATCCGGTGGGCCATTCCCGAAAGATCACCGATATTCCGCGTGTGGGTGCGGTCGTAGATCATCCCCACGAGGACGAACAACAGGCCGGTGATCAGCCCGTGCGTAAACATCTGCATCGCCGCCCCCGCCAGGCCCACCGTCCCCAGCGCCGACGCCCCCAGCAGCACGTACCCCATATGACTAACGCTCGAATACGCGATCAGCCGCTTCAGGTCGGTCTGCATCAGCGTCACCAGCGCCCCATAGATGATGCTCACCGCCGCGAACCCGGCCAGCCACACTGAGGCGTCTCGGGCCACGTCCGGCATGATCGAGAAGCAGAGGCGGAGGATGCCGTAGCCCCCCATCTTCAACAGCACCCCGGCCAGAATCACGCTCACCGCCGTCGGCGCGTCCGTGTGCGCGTCCGGCAGCCAGGTGTGGAACGGCACCACCGGCAGCTTGATCCCGAAGGCGATGATCAACAGCAAGAACATCGTCCAGGCCGGGAGGATCGCCCCCTTTATCTCGTCTATCTGCCCCAGCTCGCGGATGTCGAACGTCCCGGCGGTGAACCCCAGCGCCAGAATCCCCACCAGCATCAAGCTGGACCCGAACAGCGTATACAGGACGTACTTCCAGGCCGAGTACAGCTTGCGGCCGCTCCCCCAGATAGAGATCAGGAAGAACATTGGGATGACCTCTATCTCCCAGAATATGAAGAACAGCACGAAGTCCAGGGCGCTGAACACCCCCAACAGGCTCGTCTCCAGCACTAGGATCCAGGCGAAGTACTCCCTCGGCCGCAGGTCAATCCGCCAGGAGATGAGCACCGCTACCAGGAACAGGAAGCCGGTGAGCGCCACCAGCGCCAGCGAAAGGCCGTCCACGCCCACGGCGTACTGGAGCGTGAAGTCGACGAAGTCCGACTTCAGCCAGGTGGTGCTATCGACGAACTGGAATCCGCCCGGGTCGCGGTCGTAGGCGGCGAACAGCGTCAGTGTCAGCGCCAAGATCACGGCGCCGACCCCGGCTGCTATCCACTTCGCCCAGCTCTCCCGCTCACGCGGCAGCAGCAGGATGGCGGCCACTCCCGCGATCGGGAAGAAAATGATAAAGGTGAGCACATCTACCTCAGGGATTCGCTACCAGCACGCCGGCGATCATGGCCACCACGCCGATGAATATCGCTGCCCCGTAGAGCTGTGCCTGCCCTGCCTGCGCCAGACGGATTTTCTCCGAGCTAAGTCGCATCAAAGAGGCGACGCCGTTGACCACCCCGTCAACCACGTAGCGGTCCCAGGCGTCCAGACCGGCAGCCGCGCCCCGCATGATCAGCCCCTTGAGGATCACCGTCTCGTACAGCTCGTCCAGGTAGTACTTCCGGTCCAGCAGCACCTGCACCGGTTCCAGCGCCGCGCTCACCTCTTCGGCGCGGATCGCCTTCCGGCTGTAGATCGCCCAGGCCAGCCCAAGTCCTGCCAAGCCTACGGCTACCGAGACCACCGATATCCACAGGACGAAATCCCCCGCCGCCACCAGCTCATGCGTCTCTTCCGGGAGCCATCCTTCCAGGATGTCGCTCATCCCGCCCGCTATGTTCACGAAGCCCACCGTCGCGGCCAGCGTCGCCAGCACCACCAGCGGCAGCAGCATCACCCACGGCGACTCGTGTGGCTCGGCCGGACGGCCGCCTGTCTGGGCGCCCTGCCCGGCCTCCGCACGGTGCTCCGAGGCCTCTCCGCCCCTGTACTCGCCCCCGAACGTCAGGAATAGCATCCGGCCCACGTACACGGCGGTGAGGAACACCCCTGCCAGCGCCGTCCAGAAGATGAGCGGCTTCTCGGCCCAGGCCTCGAGGAGAATCTCGTCTTTGCTCCAGAACCCGGCCAGCGGAAACACGCCCACCAGCGCCAGCCCCGCCACAGTCGTGGTCAGGAACGTCACCGGCATGAATCGGGCTAGGCCGCCCATCTTCCGCATGTCGAAGGTGCCGGTCGCATGATTCACGGACCCCGCGCCCAGGAACAGCAACGCCTTGAAGAAGGCATGCGTGAACAGGTGAAAGATCGCCGCCCCGATAGCGCCCACGCCCAGCGCCATCATCATGTATCCCAACTGGCTGATCGTGGAGTAGGCCATCACCCGCTTGATGTCGGTGGCCACGATCGCCAGGCTCGCCGCCATGATCGCCGTGATCGCCCCCACCACTGCCACGGTGTTGATCGCCTCCTCGGACACGATGAACACAGGGAAGAAGCGCGCCACCAGGTACACGCCCGCCGCCACCATCGTCGCGGCGTGGATCAGGGCGGAGACCGGCGTCGGGCCCTCCATCGCGTCCGGCAGCCACACGTGCAACGGGAACTGCGCCGACTTGCCCGCCGCCCCGGCGAAGATGCCCAATGCGAACCAGGTCAGGACTGTCGATCCGATCAGCCCCGTCACGGCCAGCTCCTGAATCGCGGGAATCTGGAGCTGCCCGGTCTCCGACCAGATCAGCAGGATGGCGATCAGGAACCCCAGGTCGCCGATGCGGGTCACCAAGAACGCCTTCGTCGCCGCCCGGCGCGCCGAATCGCGGTAGAACCAGAAGCCGATCAGCAGGTAGGAGCATAGCCCCACCAGCTCCCAGAACACGAACAGCTGCAGGATGTTCGAGGCCAGCACCAGCCCCAGCATCGACCCTGTGAACAGCGACATGAAGGCGTAGTAGCGGTTGTAGCCCGGATCACCCCGCATGTACCCCTGCGAGTAGAACTGCACGAGCAGCGACACGGACGTCACCACGATGAGCATGATCGCCGTCAGCCCGTCGACGGTGACGCCGACGTCGACTCGCAGCGGCCCGACGACGAACCACTCGTGGGCCTCGAAGCCGATGCGCGCTCCGTCCTCCTGAAGGACGCTATCCAGCGCCCACAGCGACAGGAGGAATGAAGCGGCGATAGCCGCCATCGTCAGGTAGCCGCTGAGTCGCGCCTCCCACCGCCCGCTGCCGGTCAACCCCAGTAGGGCAGCGAGGGAGATGACCGCGAACGACCCCAAGGGCAGAAACAGTATCGCCCAGATTACGCCTTCGGGGATCTGGTTCAGCACCCCTATATCTTCCTCAGGATCTCCTGCGCCACGTGCGTCTTCCCCCAGGGCACGAACAGCGTGTGCGGCTCCAGCTCCGCCGCGTTCGCCCAGCCGGAGGCCGGCACCACCTGCACCGAAACCGCCTCAGCGTTGAGAAGCTCCTTCCAGATCTCCGCCGTGTAGGCGTTCTTCGTCTCCATCAACTTCGTCCACATCAGCTCAACGCCTCGCTTGCTTGCCCACACTGCGCTTGACCTCGTTCTGTCATCCTGAGCGAAGCGAAGGATCTGG
>CAZYOV010000174.1:0-4142 GCA_964649215.1 uncultured Dehalococcoidia bacterium | reverse complement strand
CCCTGATAGTAGGCGGCCACCGCCTGGTCGATATCGCCGGTGAGGTCCAGGAGGATACGCAGGTAGCGAGCGCCGGCCTTGATGTTATCGTAGGCGCTGGTCTCGATGTTCAGACCGTAGCCGAAGACCTCCGCCTCCAGCCAGTGGCCCGTCGCGGGCGCGATCTGCATGACGCCGGCGGCGCCGCTGGCGCTTACCGCGTCCTGCCGCCAGCCGCTCTCCGTATAGGCCAGAGCCTTCACCAGCCCCGCGTCCAGCCCCTCCACCGCGGCGAACTCCTCCAGCAGCGCCTCTATCTGCGGGGAGACCGGCGGCACCAGCGGACTCTCGACGACGGGTATCGTGAGCGTCACGCCCTCCACGATGAAATGCGGATCGGCCAGGCCGTTCGCCATGACGATGGCGACGGCGGGGACACCGAACCGCTCCGCGATCTCGCTGAGGGTATCGCCGAACCGGATTACATACGTGACTCCGCCGGACGTCTGGCCACCTCGCTGGGCGATGGCAGCGTGGCCGGCCGCGCCGCCAGGGATTAGCAGCACTCGACCGCTAAGGATGTAGTTAGGGTCCACGATGCCGTTCGCCTCGGCCAACTCCTCGACGGTCATGCCGTATCTCTCCGCGATCTCAGATAGAGTATCCCCTTCCAAGACGCGGTATTCGTCGGCGTTCAGAGACCCAGTCGAAATGAGGAGCAGTCCGATGACAGCCGCCATCACAAGAGCAACTCTGCCCCAAACCATTAGCGCCTCCTTCCTTCCTGGTTATTAGACGTACGGAGGCGGCCGATTGTTATATCGATAAGCAGGCAAGTTGCCGTCTTACAGGGAAATCAGTACCAGGGTCAGCCCACCGCCGCCGGAGGCGGGCTCACCGAAGCCGGCGTTGCCGGCCTAGGAGCGAGTAAATCCCACGCCGAAGCCGTCGTAGGCGCCGGTGGCCTCTCTCCACTCGGCATCTACGGCGTCGATGCGCGACATACGCGGCCCCTCACGCAGATAATCCAGGAGCTGCTCGAGGTCAGATCGGGCGCCCTCAGCAACGACCTCCACGGAGCGGCCGTCAGGCAGGTTGCGGACGTAGCCCGTAAGTCCCAGGAAGCCGGCGCGTGTGAGGACGTAGTCGCGGAAGCCGATGCCCTGGACGCGCCCGCGGACGACGGCGCGGACGGCGGCAAGGGGTTCGCCCATCGAGTTACGCCAGCACCTCGCCTAAGGCTTCTTCCACCACCGGCCGGGGCACATCGTCGCGGAGAACGGTGCGGCCGATCTCCTCCAGGAGCACCCAACGGATCGCCCCGGCGCGCACCTTCTTGTCCAACGCCATCGCTGAGAGGACGGCCTCGCGCCCAAGGCCCTCGGCGCTGGTGGGCAGCCCGAAGCGCTGCAGCAGTTCCCTCTGGCGATCCTCGACGTCCGCCGAGAGGAGCCCCAACCGCTTGCTGATGGCGGCAGCGGCCGTCATGCCGATGGCGTCGGCTTCACCGTGGCGAAAGCGCTCGTACCCGGTGACGGCCTCGATGGCGTGGCCCACAGTATGGCCGTAGTTGAGGATGGTGCGGCGGCCCGTCTCCTCCCGCTCGTCCTCGCTCACCACCGTCGATTTGATTGCGACGCTGCGCTGTATCGCCTCCGTCGTGGGCCCCGGTTCCAGCCGCAGGACGGCATCGGCGTGCTCCTCGAAGAACGCCAGCAGGTCGGCATCGAGGATCATGGCGTGCTTGATCGCCTCCGCCCAGCCGCTTAGCTCCCGCGGCGGCAGAGTGCGGAGGGTCGAGACGTCGGCCAGGACGAAGCGGGGTTGGTAGAAGGCGCCGATGGCGTTTTTGGACCGCGGGTGGTTCACGGCGACCTTGCCGCCGATAGCGGCGTCGACCATCGCCAGCAGGCTGGTAGGGACGTGTACCAGAGGCAGGCCACGGGCGTAGGTAGCGGCGACGAAGCCAGCAAGGTCTGTGACCATGCCACCGCCGAGGGCGACGATGGCGTGCCCGCGCTCCGCCCGCTGCTCGATGAGCCAATCGTAGATGGCACTCGCGGTCTCCAGCGATTTGCTGGCCTCGCCGGGAGGAACGGCGTAGGAGCTAACAGATATATCGGCCTGAACAAGCGCGGCCTCAGCCTGCTTTCCGTAGCGCCCGATGACCGCCTCATCGCCGATAATGTACGCCTGGCCGGTGAGGCCGGCCTCCCGCATCCGCCGGCCGAGGTCCTGAAGAGCGTCCCATTCCACGAACACCGGGTAGGACGCCGATGCCGTTCGTACTACGCACGCCGTGCCATCAGGGATCGCGTGGAGCGTAGCGGCCGGCGAAGGGGCTTCAACGGCGGTCATCTCCTCGACGCGCTTGGGGTCGGCGATGGCCGACGCGGCCAGGCTGCGCCAGACGCGAATGACCTCATCTGCTACATCCTCTGGCGAAATTCCGTCGGTCTGAACCGTCCAATCGGCAAGAGCGTAGAGGCTCTGCCGCCCAGCTTTGAGTTCGCGGATGCGCGTGAGGGGGTCGGCGACGGCGAGGAGAGGCCTGTCCAGGGGCTCCTCCTCAGCTCTATCGCGAAGGCGCCGAAGGATCGTCTCCGGCCGCGCCTCCAGGCAGACGACGAAGCCGCCCTCGGCCATGATGCGACGGTTGTCCGGCCGGAGGACGGCGCCACCGCCACTGGAGACGACGACGCGCGATTCGTTGCACGCCTCGCGCAGGGCGTCCGCTTCCAGCTCCCGAAACCGCTCCTCGCCTTCCTGTCGGAAGATGTCGAGGATGGGCCGGCCGGCGGCCCGTTCGACCAGGGAGTCAGTCTCGATGACCTGCCAGCCGAGGCGCTCGGCGACGATGAGTGCGACCACGCTCTTGCCGGTGCCCGAGAAGCCGGTGAGGACGATGCGAAGGGGGCGGCGGGGCATTGAGTTACCCGTGCCCGCGCGGGCCGAGGGTCTGGACGTACGCCTCGTAGTTGCGGCGGGTCTCCTCCAGATGGTCGCCGCCGAACTTCTCCAGCATCGCCTGGGCCAGGACGATGGCCACCATCGCCTCGCCCACCACGCCGGCGGCGGGGACGGTGCAAACGTCGGAGCGCTCGTAGTGGGCCTGTATTTCCTCGCCCGTGATGAGGTCCACGGAGGGCAACGGCTTGGAGAGGGTGGAGATCGGCTTCAGCGCGCAGCGGACGACGACCGGCTCGCCGTTGGTGATGCCGCCTTCCAGACCGCCGGCGCGGTTAGTGGCGCGACGCCAGGGGCGTCCGTCCCACTTCTCCGGCGGCAGGATTACGTCGTGGGCCTGGGAGCCAGGGGTGGAGGTCAAGGCGAAGCCGCCGCCGATCTCAACGCCCTTGACGGCGTGGATGCTCATGACCGCCTGGGCCAGCAACCCGTCCAGCTTGCGGTCCCACATCACGTGAGAGCCGAGACCGATAGGGACGCCGCTGGCCCGCATCTCGAACACGCCGCCCAGGGTGTCGCCGGCGTCGCGGGCGGTGTCGATCGCTTTTACCATGCGCTCGGAGGCCTTGGCGTCGGAGCAGCGGACGGGCGACTCCTCGACGGCCTCCCAGTCCGGCTCGTCCCGACTCGTCGGGGCGGAGAACACGTCGCCGATTGAGACGGTGTGGGAGTGGACGGCCACGCCGAACTCCTCCAGCAGGCGGCGGCAGACGGCACCGACGGCGACGCGGGCCGCCGTCTCGCGGGCGGAGGCGCGCTCCAGCACGTTACGGACGTCGTCGAAGCCGTATTTCATCGCCCCGGCTAGGTCGGCGTGGCCGGGCCGGAGACGGGTCACCCGCTTCACCTCGCCCTCGAACGGCTCCGCCTGCATCACCTCGCCCCAGTTCTCCCAGTCGCGGTTGCGAATGAACAGCGCCAGGGGGCTGCCGAGAGTGCGGCCGTGACGGACGCCGGCGATTATCTCCGCGTGGTCCTGCTCGATCTGCTGTCGCTTGGAGCGGCCGTAGCCGCCCTGGCGCCGCCGCAGATCGCTTTCCATATACTCCTCGCTGAGGGGCAGACCGGCGGGCAGGCCTTCCACCGTAACGGTGAGGCCTTTGCCATGGGATTCGCCTGCAGTAAGGAAGCGGAGCTCGCTCATCGGCCCGCCTGCGCCCCCGAGCCGCTGGCCGCCGGCGATTCCGCCCCTTCAT
>CAZYOV010000173.1:0-4212 GCA_964649215.1 uncultured Dehalococcoidia bacterium | reverse complement strand
GCCGCCGCCGCTGCATCTCCTCCCTTCGCTGTTGCGGTTCCGCTCGCTCTCGCCGACGGAGAAGGTGCGCGCGGCCTACGCTATGACGCGGATACGCTCCCTGGACCGGGCGGCCCGCCGGGGCCTGGACGGCGTCAGCTTCGCCGATTGGCTCCGCGCCCACGGTCAGACGGAGAACGCCATCCGCGGCTTTTGGAACCTGATCGTCCTGCCGACGCTGAACGGAGACGTCACTACGGTGAGCGCTGACCTGGCGCTGATGGTTTTTCAGGAAGGGTTCCTGCGCGACCGGAACGGCGCCAACGTTGGCTGGGCCAGGGTTGGGTTGTCGGCGCTGTTGGCGGAGGCGGCGCGGGAGTACATCGAGTCCCGTGGAGGAGAGGTGAGGTTGGGACGGAGCATCTCCGGGATGCGGGTGGAGGACGGACGCGCGGCGATCAGCGGGCCGGATGAGGATGAGCAGTTTATCGTGACGGCTCTGGATCATCAGTCTCTGCTGATGCTGCTGCCGAAACCGCTGCGAGAGGAGCCGTTCTTCGGACGGATCGGGCACATGGACACCTCGCCCATCGTCAACGTGCACCTGTGGTACGACCGCCAGGTGACGGACATGGAGTTCGCGGCCTTCCTGAACACGCCTCTACAGTGGGTGTTCAACAAGTCGAAGTTGTGGGGGCAGGACGGGGACGGGCAGTACCTGGATATCTCACTTAGCGGCGCCCTGGAGTTCGCGGAAATGCCCGCGCAAGAGATCATCGAGCTGTTCGTTCGCGAGGTGCAGTCCCTGTTCCCGGCGGCGAGGACGGCGGAGCTCAGGCGGGGGCTGGTGGTGAAGCAGCGGGACGCCACGTTCGCAGCTCATCCGGGCGTCTCACGGCTGCGGCCCAGCCAGCGCACACCTGTGCGCAATCTGTTCCTGGCCGGGGATTGGACAGACACAGGCTGGCCGGCAACCATGGAAAGCGCCGTACGCAGCGGCATGATGGCGGCGTGGGAGGTTCTGGTGGCGACGGGGCGAGCGGCCGCCGGAAAGGAGGTGGTAAGCGCAACCTGAATGGAGCTCCCAAGCGAAGCTATAATCTATATGGTCTAGAGGAGCCGAAATGAGGATAGTGAGAGCGAAGGCGCTGGGATTCTGCTTCGGCGTTCGCCGCGCCATCGACATGGTAGCGGATACCGCCGAAGAGCGAGGGCCCATCGATAGCCTGGGCTCGATAGTGCACAACCCGGTGGTCGTAGATGGGCTGACGGCGAAGGGGGTGCGGGTGGTCGGCGGGCTGGAGGACGTAGAGAGCGGCACGGTCGCTGTGACTGCGCACGGGCGAGGGCCGGAGATCGAGGAGGAAACGGAGGAGCGCGGGCTGGACCTCGTTGACACTACGTGCCCCATCGTCAGAAAGTCACAGAAGGCCGCCCAGGGCCTATGCGCCGACGGGTTCGGGGTGATAATCTACGGCGAAGAGGACCATCCCGAGGTTATGGGTGTGCTGGCGTGGACGGAGGGGAAAGGCAGGGCGATCCTGGACCCGGAGGCAGAGATCGACATACCTCACCGTAAGCTAGCGCTATTGGCCCAGACTACGAAGAGCGAGCAGTCGTTCGCGGAGTTCGTGGGTCGCTTCGTCAGCCGCAACATCGGTCGCATAAATGAGCTGCGGATCGTAAACACTACCTGTCCGGAGACCGACGAGCGCTACCACGCGGCTCGCGAGCTGGCGGCGGAGTGCGACCTCTTGATAGTGGTGGGCGGCCGCAGGAGCGCCAACACGCGCAAGCTGGCCCAAACCTGCGCCGACAGCGGCGTCGAGACGCACCAGATCGAGCGGGCCCGTGAAATGGAACCGGAATGGCTGGAGGGCAAGGAGACCGTGGGTGTGACAGCGGGCGCATCTACGCCTGACGAATCGATAGACGAGGTGGTGGCGCGCCTGGAGAAACTGGCTGAGATGCTCCATGCGAAAGAGCAGAGGGCACGACGTTTGCCCCTTTCCAATCTAATGGACGCCTGAGAAGGAGGAAACCCGCAATGAAGTTCCTCTCGCAGACCTTCAACATCCGGACCGAAAAGGGGCCACAGTTCATCGACATAACGGAGCGGATCCAAGAGGCGGCCCGTGAATCAGGCGTCTCCAACGGCTTCGTGGTCGTCTTCTCCAGGCACACCACCGCCGCCATCCGGATCAACGAGAACGAGCCTGCCCTCCTGGCGGATATGGAACGGATGCTGGAGCAGATCGCTCCGTGTAGCGCTGATTACAAGCATAACGTGTTCGCCCACGCCTTCTCCGACAACGGCGAGCGTCCCAACGGGCATTCCCACTGCCAGCACCTGCTGCTAGGCGCCAGCGAAGCCGTCCCTGTGGTGGACGGCAAGCTGATCGTTGGCCAGTGGCAGCGGATCTTCCTGATTGAGCTGGATCACGGCCGCGACCGCGAGGTGGTGGTACAGCTCATGGGCGAGTAGCGGTGGATCTGCCGCCTGCCTTCGGTCGCTACCGGGGGGCGCTGGACAAGTGGCTGTGCTCCCTGCTGAGCGACGGCCTGCCCACGGGGAGCCACCCTGAGGAGCTGCACCGTATGCTGCGCTATCACCTGGGGTGGGAGGACGCCGACGGACGCCCTCTGCGCTCCGAGGGCGGCAAGGCGTTGCGGCCTACCCTCTGCCTGCTGGCCTGTGAGGCCGCCGGAGGTGACTGGCGTGCGGCTATTCCCGCCGCCGCCGGGCTGGAACTGGTGCACAACTTCTCGCTGGTGCACGATGACATCCAGGACCGCGACCCGGAGCGCAGGCACCGCCCCACGGTGTGGAGCGTCTGGGGTGAGGCCCAAGCGATCAACGCCGGCGATGCCCTGCTGACTCTGGGCCGCCTGGCGGTGCTGAAACTCGGCTCTCAAGGAGTCCCGGCGGAGCGGGTTGTGGAGGCTGCCCGCGTCCTGGACGAGGGCGCGCTGGAGATCGTGGAGGGTCAGGCTCTGGACATCAGCTTCGAGGAGCGTCTTGACGTCGGCTCGGAGGCCTACCTGGAGATGGTCGAGAAGAAGACCGGCGCCCTGTTCGACTGCGCCCTTCGGCTGGGTGGCCTGGTCGGCGCTGACGACCTCGCGGTGGCGGAGGCGCTGGGGCGCGGCGGCCGCTGGCTGGGCGTGGCATTCCAGATCCGTGATGACATGTTAGGAGTGTGGGGAGCGGAGAACCGGACGGGAAAGCAGCCCGCGGCGGACATCCGCAATCGCAAGAAGTCGCTACCAGTCGTGTACGCGCTGGCACGGGCGGAAGGCGCGACGGCTGAGGAGCTGCGACGGGTCTACTCGCAGTCGCGTCTGAGCGATTCGGACGTATCCACGGTGCTCTCAGCGCTGGATTCGGTGGGGGCGCAGGCGTACTGTCGCATGTTGGCTGAGGAATACAGGGAGCGGGCGTTGACGGCGTTAGAGCGTGCTGATCTAAACAGGGGGCCCGCCGCGGAGCTGCGGCAGGTCGCGGACTTTATCTTGGAGCGGGATTACTGATCCCTAGGAAGGAACTATCGTGGCTGGGCAACCTCTCTGGCTGTCTCTGAAGCTGGGATGGTATCTGTTCAAACAGCGGCTGCGGGGCCGCAAGTACTTCCCTTTGACGATGATCCTGGAGCCGTTGGAGGACTGCAACCTTACCTGCACCGGCTGCGGCCGCATCCGTGAGTACGAGCCGATCATCAATGAACAACTCACGGTAGAGGACTGCATGCGGGCGGTGGAGGAGTGCGACCCACCTGTCGTTTCCATCGCCGGCGGGGAGCCGCTGATGCACCCTCAGATCGGGGAGATCGTGGCCGGGATCATCAAACAGAAGCGGTTCGTCTACCTGTGCACCAACGCGCTGCTGTTTAAGAAGGGGATGAAAGTCATCCCGCCGTCACCCTACTTCTCGTTGGTGGTGCATCTGGACGGGCTGAGGGAGACGCACGACATCGCGGTGGAGCGAAAAGGCGTGTACGACGTGGCGATCAAGGCGATCAAGGAGGCCCGCGCGAGGGGCTACCGGGTCTGCACGAACACCACGCTGTTTAGCGGCAACCGACCGGAGGAGTACCACCAGCTGTTCGCTATGCTTAACGATATGGGTGTCGAGGGGATGATGGTTTCGCCCGGGTTCCAGTACAAGGAGGTAGCGCACAACGACATCTTCATGCAGCGAGAGGAGGCGCAGAGCTTCTTCCGCCGCATATTCGA
>CAZYOV010000172.1:0-4215 GCA_964649215.1 uncultured Dehalococcoidia bacterium | reverse complement strand
ATTCCCCTCGGCCTGCGCGCTCTCAATCTGGACCCGGCCATCGCTTCGGGAATCTTCCTCACCGCGTTCACGGACGTGCTAGGCTTCCTGTTCTTGCTGGGCCTGGGGGCGCTGCTGATCGATCAGCTCACGTAAACAGTGACGCCGAAAGGAGGAAGGGGGTTGGGGTGGACGGAGGGATTCGAACCCTCGATCTCCAGGGCCACAACCTGGCGCCTTAGACCACTAGGCGACGCCCACCGCGCAGCGATAGAAAAACCCCGAAGCCAGACGGGGCCGCAACGGAAGTCTAGCATGGCGCTCCAAACGCGGTCAACGGGGACGCTGAGGTGAATCCGGGCGGAATAATCGTCTTCGAAGGCGACCTGACCGTCGAAGAGAAGATTGAGTGCGGACGCCTGCTCTCTCAGCGACGCTGTAGGGTAAGCTAGCCCAGGCGCACGATCGCGGCGGCCAGCGAACGAGCTTGCCCGTCCTCTACATCGGATGGAGGGGGCGCTGTTGGGGGATGTGCGGCGGAACCTCGAAAGGCAACGGCGACTCCTCCACCCTACTCCAAGAGTCGCGGCAGCAACCCTGCCGCAGCCAGCACCACCCGTTGACACCCGCCCAGCCCAGGTGCACCCCTTCAAGCCCGTCAGCTGGTAGTCAAGGAATCAGGCACAAGACAGCAGAAAGGCCGGGCCATCGGGGGTCCAGCCTCTCTGCGCTATGGAAGGGGTTAGACTCTAGGTGTGCTGCTGCGAGGCAGCGCCCGTGACCTTCTGGCCCTCCTCCTTCTTAATCAGCTCGTTGTAGTGGTTCGCGACCTCCGCTGAGTAGTAGATCGCCGGCGCGATGAAGAGGACAAACGATGCGCCGATCACGACCATGAAGGCGCCCATGCCGATAACCAGATCGGAAACCTCGAACCCCATCACCGCCAGGTTAAGGCTGGTGCGGAGGTTGGCGGCTGTGAACGCCGTATCGCGAGCCGGGTCATCGCGATCCAGTTCAGCGTACGTCTTGCCGCCTGTGGACTCGAGATAGTGCTTTTCGATAACGTCCGCCTGGGCCCTGGCCGTGGCTGAACTGTCGACTTGAACGTTCGGTATGGATGCGTCCTCGGCCGTGATGATGTTCTCTGCGACGATCGCATCGCGAACCTCATTCTTGGCGTTTTGGCCCTCGCTAATCATGTAGACGCCACCTGCCGCGAAGACAACGCCGAGGGCTAGGGGAGCGATCCAGATCCAGTGCCTGACCAGCTTCACCCAATTTCCGAGCTTCATGTCTAACCTCCTTGCTCGTAGAACCCTTTGCTACTTAAACATTAGCCGTTCGCGTGGCCACTAACACAGGGGCACACGGACGGTCTTTTCTAGGCCAAACGTCATGGTCTGGTTGTGACATATGCCACTTCACGGCCAGGCCTCTCAGAAAACCGATTTCTGATAGCCGTCAGCCGTTCTCGCGGGCGATCCCAGCGCATCGCATCATGGCGCCGCTATGCCCTGCCCCTCTGCGGGCGCTGCCCCGCCTTCCCCAGCGGAGGCAAGCGCATTCACTGGAGCGTGGAGGACCCGGCCGAGGCGGAGGCGTGGGAGGAGCCATCGCGACAAGCGTTCCGTACCGCGCGTGACGACCTGCGGACGCGCATTAAGGGGTTCCTGCGGCAGGAAGCGACTGAGGGGCGGTGCGGCGAGCGGCTAGAAGCCGCCGGACCTGCTCCCGCCGCCGCTGCCGGAGCCTAGAGCTCCGCGGAGACGCGGATCCGATATATCGCGGAATGCGTCACCCAGCATGTTGAACCCTAGCACCACCAGGCTCAGGGCGAGTCCAGGGAAGAAGACGGGCCACCAGGCGCCGGACTGGGCGGTCGCACGGTTGGGGCCGGTGAGATCGGCGCCCCAGGAAGGGGTGGGCACCGGCACGCCGATGCCCAGGAAGCTGATGGCGGCCTCCGCCAGTATGGCGATGGGCAAGGTGATGCTGGCCAGGATCACCACCAGGGCGACGACGTTGGGGAAGATGTGGTGCAACATGATACGGGCGTCGCTGGCGCCGATGGCGCGGGCGGCGTCGACGTAGACGTTCTCCTTGAGAGAGAGCACGGCCCCGCGTACGATCCTTGCCACGCCGGCGACGATGGCCACGCCGATGGCAAGAGAGATGATGAAGATGTCCAGGAAGAAGGGGATGCCCAGGAAGGTGCCCTCGGGCAGCGGCGTGTCGTCGGCCAGGAAACGGCGTACGGCGGAATCCTCGTCGCCGATTACGGTGACGACCGCCAGCACCAGGACGATCGCCGGGAAGGCGAGGAGGATGTCGACGGAGCGCTGGATGACGCTGTCCACGAAGCGTCCCAGGTAGCCGGAGATAATCCCCAGGGCGGCGCCGATAGTGACACCGAAGACGACGGAGACGAGTCCGATAAAGAGTGAGATGCGCGCCCCGAAGATCGTGCGGCTGAGGACATCGCGGCCCAGCCGGTCCGTGCCTAAGAGGTGGCTCGAGGAGGGCTCAGCCAGGAGGGCATCTCTATCGATCGCCTGAGGGTCGTAGGGGACGATGAGGTCGGCGAAGATGGCGGCGATGAAGAGGAGGGCGATGGTGAGGAGGCCGAACAGGCCCAAGGGGTGCTGCCGGGCCAGGTTGAAGAGCCTTCGCCCCAGAGGGGGACGCTGTATCTTTCCCTGTTCTTCCAGTTCCAGTGGGACAGCGACTTGCCGAGCCACGCTAACCTCTAGGCGTAACGGATCCTGGGGTCAAGCCAGCCGTACAGGATATCCACAACCAGGTTTGCCAGCACGTAGACGAGGGCGAAGATTAGAGTCAGACTCATTACGACGAATATGTCTCTGCGGATGACCGACGAGACGACCCAAAAACCGACGCCGTTGAGGGCAAAGACCGTCTCTACGAGTACGGCACCGCCGATCAGGGCCCCGATTGAAAGGCCGAGGACGGTGACGACGGGAATGAGGGCGTTCTTGAGGGCGTGACGGACGACCACAGTCCTCTCCCGCAGCCCCTTGGACCAGGCGGTGCGGATATAGTCGTTCCGCAGGACCTCCAGCATGGAGGAGCGGGTCAAGCGCATGATGCCCGCGGCTATGCCGGTAGCCAGGACCAAGGAGGGGAAGAAGAACTGCTGAAGGTTGACCCAGGGATCATCGAAGAAGGGGACGTAGCCGGTGCCGAACTGGGGTGGGCTCCAGCCAAACCAGATGAGGCCGAAGGTGATGACGAGTGTGCCCAGCCAGAAATTGGGTACGGAGAGCCCAAGAACGCTGCCGAGGCGCGCTATAAAGTCAAGGGGAGTGCCCGGCCGGATGGCGGAGAGGATGCCGGCAGGTATGCCCATGACCACAGAAAGGACAATCGACATGATGAGGATCTCACCGGTGATTGGAAGTCGGCGCCCCAGCTCGGTAGTGACGGGGAGCCCGCTCTCGGTAATGGACTCACCAAAATCGCCCTGGGCGATGCCCCATACCCAGTTGCCGTATTGCTCGTACCAGGGCTGGTCAAGGCCCAGGTCGTGGCGGAGGGCCTCTACTACTTCCGGCGTGCAGCCAAAGCCGCAGCGCAGGATGGCGGCATCGCCGGGGATGATGCGGAACGCGGCGAAGGTGAGGAAGGAGACGCCCAGCATTATGGGTATCAGGAGTAGCAGGCGGCGGATGATGTAGTTGCGCATGGATCGATCGCCCTGCGGCTGCCCTCTCTTGATACTACCGGCGGTTACGCGGTGTCAACCCAGATGTCGGAGCCGATGGGGCCGGCATCGGCGGGTAGCTCCGGGCCAAGGTCACCGAACACAGTGGGGAGGTGGACGTGCTTCCAGCGGGCAGCGTAGCCGAAGCTGCCGGGAAGGGTCAACTGCGGCCCGTGCTCCGGCAGGATCAGGCGCTGGGCCTCAAGGATGATCTGCCTGCGCGTCTCTACGTCGAACTCCTCGGCCTGGCCGTCGATGAGCTTGTCCAGGTCGGGATTGGAGTAGTTGGTCCAGTTGCCGCTGCCGGTGACGCCCAGGGAGTGGTAGAAGCTGAGGGGCCGGTCAGGCTCCTGGTAGGGGAGGTTGGGGAAGAAGGTCATGTCGAAGTTGCCGGGGAGGATCACGTTGGCGATGTAGGCCCCGAGCTCGACCTCGTCGAGTTGAACGTCGATGTTCACGCGGCTGAGCTGGTCCTTGATGAGCACGGCCATATCGCCGATGATGGCGGCCCCGGG
>CAZYOV010000171.1:0-4227 GCA_964649215.1 uncultured Dehalococcoidia bacterium | reverse complement strand
GACTCAGGCTCCGATGTGGCCCAACCTCGCCGCGCGGGCTAGGAGCGGCGAGCGCGGTCAGGCGCTGAGGGTGTTGGGGTCGTCAACGACGTAGGGCCAGGTGCCGTCTTGCTGGCGACGGGCGATTTCGATGGCGCGGCCGGACACCGGCTCGGGCTTTGTCATACGCCAACTCGAATGGGTCAGCGCGATGTCGCCGGCCTGGATGACCTTCTCGACCTCCACTTTGAGGTCGGGCTTCGAGGCGATGAAGGGCGCCAGCATCTGGCGGAGGGCATCGGTTCCGGAAACGACCTCGCCCTGCTGGTTAGGCATGGCGGCTTCCGGCTCGTACATGGCGATGACGGCATCTACGTCGCCGTTGCTGATCGCCTCGACGATGAGACGGCCGACGTCCTCGGGGTTGCTCGCGGGCATGAGGTGGCCTCCTTGTGGATAGGGTATGGTCTTGGGAAATCGTACCTGGGGGCGCGGGCGCGGGTCAAGGGCGGGGTTTGCCTCACCACCCCGCCCCAAGGTTATCTGTCTCGCCCAACCCGCCCTCGGAGGTTGGGCGTTAGACTCCGGCGCTGGCCCCCGCCCCATGGCAGGGGGCTGAGGCTTTGGATGAACGGAGGGTTTGCCTAACCGCCCCACCCCCACGTCTTGTCCCGCCCGGCCCGCCCCCGGGGTTGGGCGTCAAGGCGCAGTGTTGCCCCACAACCTCGCCGCCGGGAGATTAGGAGCGGCTCATGCCAGACCTGCCTGCCCCACCAGATGCGGGCACGCGGTAGGCAGGGGCGGGCAGGCATGCGGTCAGGCGCTGAGGGTGTTGGGGTCGTCAACGATGTAAAGCCAGTTGCCGTCGGGCTGTCGGCGGGCGACCTCGATGGCTCGGCCGGACAACTGGGGTTTGGACATGCTCCAGGTGTTGTACATGAGAGCGATGTCGCCGGTGGAGACGACCTTGTCGACGTTGATTTTGAAGTCGGGTTTCATATCGGCAAAGGGGGCCATCTGCTGACGGATGGCGTCGGTGCCGGATCGGAGCTCGCCGGACTGGGTGTGGAAGACGGCGCCGGGCTCGTAGAGGGCCATGACGGCCTCGAGGTCGCCCTGGCCGATGGCCTGGGAGAAGAGCTGAGAGAGCTGCTCGGGTGAGGTGGCGGGCATTGGGGGCTCCTTCTCGCTAGGCGTTCGGTTTCGGGGCGAATGGTAAGCGAGCGGCGCGGCGCAGGTCAAGAGGGGTGTGTGGTCCGGTCAGCCGGAGCTACGAGCGGGACTTGCGGTTGGCGAGGGTGCCGGAAGCCGAAGCTTCTCACGCAATTCTGCGCGAGCACTGCTATCACCCTCAAGGTGCCGTTTGACGAGAGCGAAGATTTCCACGGTAGTAATGAGTCGCCATTGTTGCTGCTCTGCCAAATCCGCGAGCGGCTTGGAGAACAAGCGCTGCTCTTTCCCTTTGGGAGGACGATTATCCGGAGGCTCAAGCCTATACGGATTGCCGATAATGGCACCGTGCACTTTTTTCGGAGGATAGCGCTCCAGATAGTTCGAAACGTAGCGGAGCAACTGAGCACCTTTGGCGACCTGCACTACCCCTTCGGTGCCTTCAATCTCGACTAGAAGGACTTCGTCACCAAATTCGTGAAGGAGGTCCACAGGCTCCTGCGGTTGCGCTTCAATGCCTAGGAGACCTAACGCGATCCGAACAGCCGCTTCCAGGCGATCTCTCCCCTTTTGCCAGAGGAGATCATAATACTGCTCTAGCCCCCTCACATTCCCCACCAGCTTTTCTCGACGAGTGACGATCTTGGCCATGTCTCGGTCAATCCGGTCTACTTTCGATCGTAGCTCTTCCAAGGGCTTAATGGGGAATTGTTCTATCCATTTGGGAGCTACCTCGCCGTGCGCTTCAACCCGCGAGGAGCCGAGGCTCGGGATGACCTCAGTGATTATCGCATCGATTATCTCATTTTGTTTCTCGAAATATGGCAGAAGTATGATGAGCCCATCGTCATGAGGAACCGCGGCCGCGACGGGAAGGCGAGCTTTGTTGGTGGCCAGCACCGTGTGCCCAGGGCCAACTCTGAGAGTCGTTTCGTACCGTATGGTGCGGCGAAGCCTGCTCAGGATACTAGTGAACGGGGTGTCTGCTGCGATATCGATTTCCGTCCCGCCTGCACTCTCCGTTTCTACCCGCACAGGCAGCCAGCCCATCTTGCCATCAGCTGCGAAACAGATCAGAGGCGCGCCAGTTCGTATCCGCTCCGCAATCTGGCCCTGAATTTCGTATTCTTCCTCCTCTTCCCACTCAAGCTCATCGGCAAGGGGTATGTTGACGCAGTCGACTACGAAAAAGTCAGAGTCGTAGACTCTCGTGCTTCCGGTAGCGTTTAGCTTGGACTCGTTCACATTCGGCTTTCGAGCAACGTCCCATTCCTGTCCCGACTTGGACTTGTGTAGACCCACCGCGTAGCCAATGCTGAGGATGCGCATTTCTTCCTAGCTGTCCTTCGCCTTCTCCCGCAGGCGCTGCATCCACTCCGCTATTCGCTGCTCGTAGCCCTGGGTGGTGGGGACGTAGTAGGTGCGGCCCGACAGTTTGTCGGGGAGGTGCTGCTGGCCGGAGTGGTGTTCGGGGAAGGCGTGGTCGTACTTGTAGTCGCGGCCGAAGCCCATATCCTTCATGAGGTTGGTGGGGGCGTTGCGGAGGTGGAGGGGGACGGGCTCGTTCTGGGTGGCTTTGGCGTCCTGGAGGGCGCGCAGGTAGGCGGCGCCGGTGGAGTTGGACTTGGGGGCGGTGGCCAGGTAGATGGTGGCCTCGGCCAGGGGGTAGAACCCCTCGGGCATGCCGATGAAGTGGACGGCCTGCTGGGCGGCGACGGCGACCTGGAGGGCGTGGGGGTCGGCGAGGCCGACGTCCTCGGAGGCGAGGATGACGAGGCGGCGGGCGACGAACAGGGGGTCCTCGCCGCCCTCCAGCATGCGGGCGAGCCAGTAGAGGGCGGCGTCGGGGTCGGAGCCGCGGAGCGACTTGATGAAGGCGGAGACGATGTCGTAGTGCCAGTCGCCGGCCTTGTCGTAGAGGGCGGCGCGATGCTGGAGCGCCTCCTCGATGTCGGCGAGGGAGACGCTGCGCACGCCCTTGTCGTTCGGCTTGGCGGCGTTGACGGCGAGCTCGAGGGCGTTGAGGGCGATGCGGGCGTCGCCGCCGACGGCGTTCGCCAAGGCGGCGACGGTGTCGTCGTCGATGTCGATGCGGACGGCGGATTCGCCCTCACCCCGACCCTTCGGGTCGACCCTCTCCCGCGTCCGGGAGAGGGTGGCGGGAGGCTCAGGGCGAAGGGAGGCGGCCACGCCGTGCTGTTCGTCGGCGAGGGCGCGGCGGAGGATCGTCTCGACCTGCTCGGCGGTCAGCGGCTCGAGGGCGTAGACGCGGGAGCGGGAGAGGAGGGGCGAGATCACCTCGAATGAGGGGTTCTCGGTGGTAGCGCCGATGAGGGTGACGGTGCCGTCCTCGACATAAGGCAGGACGGCGTCCTGCTGGGCCTTGTTGAAGCGGTGGATCTCGTCGATGAAGAGGATGGTGCGCCCAGACGGGCCCGTACCGGGGCCGCCGTGCATGCCGAGCCGATCCGTGGCTTCGGCGACGATGCGGCGGAGGTCGGCGACGCCGGCGGCGACGGCGGAGACGGGCGCGAAGTGGGATTTGGTGAGGCCGGCGATGATGCGGGCGAGGGTGGTCTTGCCGGAGCCGGGCGGGCCCCAGAGGACCATGGAGGGCACCTCATCGGCCTCAATCGCCTTACGGAGGAGTCGGCCCTCGCCGACGAGGTGCTCCTGGCCGACGAACTCGTCGAGGGTCTGGGGGCGCATGCGAGCGGCGAGGGGGGCCTGGCCGGCGGCGCGGCTGGCGGCGGCCTGGGCGAACATATCGGGGGCCTTCTGGCGCTTGCGGGCGGCCATTTCGCGGGTATTATCGCATATACGTTCGTCCTTCGACAGGCTCAGGATGAGCGAGTGGGTAGGTTGGTTGGGCGCTACCCCAGCCTGAAGGCTGGGGCATGACTGGGCCGGGAGATGGGGAACCGCCGACTGAAGCCGGAGGCATGGACGGGGAGCCGTGTATCAAGCGTGATCGCGGTCACATTGGAGCCGAACGAGCCCAGCTATAATACTGGCCATGCAGCGGCAAGAGCTCCAGAAGATCGCGGAGGGGCGGGAGGCGGAGATGTTCGCCTGGGA
>CAZYOV010000170.1:0-4239 GCA_964649215.1 uncultured Dehalococcoidia bacterium | reverse complement strand
CCGCTGGTGCACTGAGCTGCTGGAGAAGAGCCCCGGCTGCCTCAAGATCCTCAAGGCCTCCTTCCGCACCCTGTACCAGCCTCTACGAGACGCCTCGCGCCGCGACTGGGTGAAGGAGCTGGCGCCCGATTTCTTCGCCAGCGGCGAGGCGGATGAGGGGAAGAACGCCTTCCTTGAGCGTCGCGAGCCTGACTTCTCCCGCTTTCCACGGTAGACGCTCTGCTGGATCCCCCGCCTGAGCTCAGGTTGAACCCAGCCGTACCGCTCTGCTAGACTGAGCCGTCGGAGGTTTAGTGAAAAATGGAACTAATTCGATCGGCCCCCCGGAGAGGACTCTAACCGGTGGGCCTTATCATCACCGCTTTGGTCGGCGCCGGCTGCGCGGCCCTCTTCTCTGTCTATCTCACCCGAGGCATCCTCGCTCAAGACACGGGAACAGAAGCCATGCGGCGGATCGCCGCCGCGATTCAGGAGGGCGCGGCGGCGTTCCTCAGGCGCGAGTACATGTTCTTGACGGCGTTCGTGGTCGTCGTCTTCGTCGTCCTTACCGTTTTCGTAGATTACGACGTGCTCGACAAGTTCGGGGCTCTTGGCGACAGGGGCAACCTCACGGACCTCCCCCGTACCGCCATCGCCTACGTGATCGGTGCCCTGGCGTCCGCGAGCGCCGGCTACATCGGCATGAACGTAGCGGTCCGCGCGAACGTCCGGACGGCCGCTAAGGCCCGTGAGGGGCTGAATCCGGCGCTGCGCGTCGCCTTCTCCTCCGGAGCGGTCATGGGCATCACCGCGACCGGCTTGAGCCTCCTCTGCATCACAGTCCTCTATCTGATCTTTCAGGACGTGCGGCCGCTTGTCGGCTTCGCCTTCGGCGCCTCTTCCATCGCCCTGTTCGCTCGTGTCGGGGGCGGGATATTCACGAAGGCAGCCGATGTGGGCGCCGATCTCTCGGGCAAGATCGAGGCCGGCATTCCTGAGGACGACCCGCGAAACCCTGCCGTCATCGCTGACAACGTTGGCGACAACGTCGGCGACGTCGCCGGCATGGGCGCTGACCTGTTCGAGTCGTACACCGGCGCCATCGTCGCCACCATGTCCCTGGCCACGGTAGCGATAGTCGGAGTCGGTGAGAACGCGGTCTTCGACTCCTCCGCCATTATCGACTACGATTCCGATGCCTTCGTGCTGCCACTCCTCATCATGGGTATCGGCATCTTCGCCTCCATCATCGGCACCTTCCTCGTCCGCACGGGCGAGGAGGCGTCGATAGGGCGATTGCTCTGGGCCCTGCGGACCGGCGTGTTCGGCGCCGGGGCGCTGGTCCTCCTCGGCACCGCGGCCGCCATCCTTGCTCTGGATCTGGAGTTCGAGCTGTTCTGGGTGGTGCTGGTAGGTCTCGTTACCGGCCAGGTGATAGGCACGGCAAGTGAGTACTATACGGCGTACGAGTACCGTCCCACTCGGAACCTGGCCGCTCAGTCAGAGACCGGCGCGGCGACGATTATCATCGGCGGCCTCGGCCTCGGCATGCTTTCCACGGCGATCCCCCTGCTGGCGATCGTGGCCGCGATCGGGATCACCTTCGAGCTGGCGGGGCTCTACGGCATCGCTCTGGCGGCGGTCGGGATGCTCGCGCCTCTCGGCATCACCCTGGCGACCGACGCCTACGGCCCCGTCGCCGACAACGCAGGCGGCATCGCAGAGCAGACACACCTGCCGGCGGAAGTGCGTCAGCGAACGGACGCCCTGGATAGCCTTGGCAACACCACTGCGGCCACCGGCAAGGGCTTCGCCATAGGCTCCGCCGTCCTGACGGCGCTAGCCCTTATGGTCAGCTATTCGCAGGTCGTGGGGATCGACACGTTTAACCTCCTCGAGGTCGAGGTCCTGGTCGGGCTGCTGGTCGGCGCTCTCATGCCGTTCGTGTTCGGCGCTCTTACCATGCTCGCCGTAGGCCGCGCCGCCAAGGAGATGGTGAACGAGGTGCGACGTCAGTTTCGCGAGCACCCCGGCATCTTGGATGGCACGGAACAGCCTGACTACACCCGCGCCGTCTCTATCTCAACCGATGGCGCCCTGCGCGAGATGATCCTGCCGGGCGCGCTTGCCGTCACCGTCCCCATTTTGGTAGGCGCCCTGATAGGCGCGGAGGCGCTGGGCGGGCTCCTGGTCGGCTCCATCGCGGCTGGGGCGCTTCTCGCCCTCATGATGGCCAACTCTGGCGGCGCCTGGGACAACGCCAAGAAGTACATCGAGGCCGGCAATCTCGGCGGCAAGGGCTCGGATGCTCACAAGGCGGCCGTCGTCGGCGATACCGTCGGCGACCCGTTCAAGGACACCTCCGGCCCCTCCATGAACATCCTCCTCAAGCTCATGGCGATCGTGGCCGTCGTCTTCGGGCCGTTGTTCTTGTAGCCGCGATGGCACGCTTGGCCAGCCTCGAAGCCGCAACCCTGATCCGCAGGCTGGGTGCCTGGCTGCGGCAGCTCCGGGGCGAAGCCTAGTTACGTCTTCTCGAAGCGCTCCACGGAGACCACGAAGATGATCGCTCCGCCCGTTCGCACTTCCACCGGCTCCGAGGGCAGGATGCTCTCAGGGAAAGGCAACGCCTGCGCCGGCAGGAACTCCGTTCGCGCCTCGCACTCGCTGCGTATGAGCGCTATGACGGTGTCGACGTCTCCGGCGTCCACACCGGAGAAAATAGTGGCGTTGCCCCGCCGCAGGAAGCCGCCGGTGCTGCTTACCTTCGTCGCGGGGTAGCCCCGCTGCACCAGCTTCTCGATAAGGGTCTCTGCGTCAGTATCGGCAGCGATGATGATAAGGAGCTTCTGATCGCCTTGCCGCGACTCCTCTTTGGCGGACAATCCGACGGCCTATTGCTCCTCTTCCTCTTCGCCGCGCCGCTGCACCCGCTCGCGTAGCACGCGCCTGGTCTCGCTGCCAGGCTGCGGCGCCACGAGTAACCCAAGGCTAACGCCCAGAGCAATGCCTAGAATGAGACCGAGGACGAACCGCATGACCCACCTCCGTCTGCCTGAACTGAAAACCGTCCGTTCCGGGGGGATCTGGTCAGACTGCCAGCCCGATACTAGTCAACGGCTGTATCCTTGTCAAGAGAAATCGCTTTGACTTTGGCAACTTGACCTGCTACCTTCAAATCCAACGCCGCGATGAAGTGTCTATCCAGGTGAGCTAAATGGCCGACGCGCCATCTATGGACGTTATCGTCTCCCTGTGCAAGCGCAGGGGGTTCGTTTTTCAGAGTAGCGAGATATACGGCGGTATCGGTGGCTTCTGGGACTACGGGCCTCTGGGCGTGGAGCTTAAGAACAACATAAAACAGGCCTGGTGGCGTGCGACCGTCCAAGAGCGGGACGATGTCGTCGGCCTGGACGCCTCCATCGTCATGAACCCGCGCGTCTGGCAGGCCAGCGGCCACGTCGACACCTTCGCCGACCCCATGGTCGACTGCAAGTCCTGCAAGCGTCGCTTCCGCGCCGACGAACTGGTCGAGCACAAGCACGAGGCGGAGAGCGTCCACGGGCAAGCCGTGGACGTCGCCGGCGTGCCCTGCCCTGATTGCGGCGGCGAACTCACCGAGCCGCGCATGTTCAACCTGATGTTCAAGACGTACGTTGGGCCAGTGGAGGACGACGCCTCCATCGCTTACCTGCGGCCGGAGACCGCCCAGGGTATCTTCGTCAACTTCGATAACGTCCTCACTACCTCCCGTCGTAAGCTCCCTTTCGGCATCGCCCAGATCGGCAAGGCGTTCCGCAACGAGATCACCCCCGGCAACTTCATCTTCCGTGACCGCGAGTTTGAGCAGATGGAGATCGAGTACTTCGTCCTCCCCGGCACCGACGAGGAGTGGCACGAGCGCTGGATCCAGGAGCGGTTCAACTGGTGGACCGCCCTCGGCGTCCGCAAGGAGAAGCTGCGCATCCGCGAGCACAGCGAGGACGAGCTCTCGCACTACGCCAAGCGGACGGTGGATATAGACTACGACTTCCCCTTCGCCGGATTCGCCGAGATTGAGGGTATCGCCAACCGCACCGACTTCGACCTCGGCCGCCACGCCGAGCACGCCGGCCGCGAGCTCAAGTACTTCGACGAGGAGTCAGACCAGCACATCGTGCCCTACGTGATCGAGCCGTCTATGGGCGTGGACCGCTGCTTCCTGACGGTGCTGATCGACTCCTACGCGGAGGAGGAGGTGCGGGGCGAGAAGCGGACGCT
>CAZYOV010000169.1:0-4372 GCA_964649215.1 uncultured Dehalococcoidia bacterium | reverse complement strand
TGAACGAGTACATGCACCGCCTCACGGTGGCCGGTCTGGGTGATCGCAGAGATCGAATGAACCCGATGCTGCGTCAGTACCTGGACCCGCCGAAGAACTAGGCGTTCTCTCTACAGAGACCCAACGAGCCCCCGGACACAGCTTCGGGGGCTCGATCTTATGCGCCGCTACGGCTGGTGGCGCTTTCAGTACGGCATAACGAAGCGGCTCAGGGGCGGCTCTGTGTCGCCAACTGAGTAGGTGGCGGAGATGGTTCGCGGCCGGTATATGGGTCCACTGGGACTGGGCAAACAGGGTCGCTAAGAGCGCGCAGCCGTCAACTGTTTACGGCTGGCGTCTCGCTGCGCTGCCTGCGCTGTGATGTCACCCAGGATAGCGCCGAGGGTGAATCTCTTGAGGGTTGGGTGACGGAGATGGGCATTGTGGTTGACGGTGTAGTGATGGATACGCCCCTTTTTCCGAACGCGGAGCATATCCGCTCGACGCAGGTCGCCGATGATACCCCATACCGTGCGAGTGGTCACGCACAACGCCTCGGCGATCTCTTTGGTGGTGCAGTCAGGGGCCGCGGCGATGCAGTAAATCACCGCTCCGTGGCTGGAGACGTGATACCAGACTTGCTTTCCCATATCTAATGCAAAGGCGCCTCCAAAGCCTGTGCTGCTCGCGGGGGTGCGGCGATGAGACTCAGAAAGCGCCACTTGTGATACGAGGACTAGTATCGGTCGGATTCAACGACCGGCGCTACGGCGTCTGATCGATTAGGTAGGCGCGGGCGGGCGCGCCCTCCGCGCCTACGACGTTCAGGGGAGCGCAGACCAGGAAGTAGCTGCCTGGCGCGATGCGGCGCAGGTCCACCCCTTCCAGGATGACCACACCGCTGGCCAGCAACGTCTCGTGCACTGCGTGAGGGTCGGCGTGGAACCGCTCAATGGACAGATAGTCGATGCCGACCAGCCTTATGCCGCGCTCTGCCAGCGCCCGGGCGGCGTCCGGTGCTAGGGCGATGAAGTCCGTGTGGAAGACTGAGTCGTCCCAGAAGCGGCCGTTGCCAGTCTTGAACAGGACGCGCTCGCAGTCGGCAGGGATTGGCATCGATTCCAGGTCCGCGGCCGTGATGTGGCTGTCGCCGCCGAACTCGGCAACGTAGGCCGGGCCCACCAGGGCGTCCGGCGACAGGCTGTCCACGCCGGGGGCGCCGTCCAGGAAGTGGGAGGGCGCGTCCACGTGTGTCCCCGTGTGCGAGCCGAGAGAGAGGACGCTCACGGTGGCGGAGTCGCCCTTGGACAGCAGCTTGCGAAACTCCAGATCCGGGCCGGGCTCGCCGGCGTACGTGGGCATATCGCGTCGCAGGGGAACGGAGATGTCGTGGACTGCCATGGCGGCAACCATTATGGCACGCCCGCCGCGCGTCGTGCTATCCTGCCTCTCGGTAGTGAGATAGTCCGGAAAGGTGGGTTCCGATGGCTGAGCCCAGGCTGCTCTCTGAAGGTGAGATACAGAAGGGGCTGGCGGGGCTGGCGGGGTGGGAGCTGCGCGACGGCCGCCTGCGCAAGCAGTTCCAGTTCCGGACGTTCCTGCGGGCAATCGCCTTCGTCAACTCCGTAGCCTACGTGGCGGAATCCGCGGGTCATCACCCGGACATTACGATCAACTACAACCGCGTTACGCTACGTCTGATCACTCATAGCGAGAAGGCGCTGACTGACCGCGATTTCGCGCTGGCTGAGGAGATCGAGGCGAAGCTGGTGACGAAGCTCGTCATACCGCCTGAGCCGGCGACCTAGAGCGAGTAGTCGCCGTATTCCTACCTGGAATCAGGCCCGGCACCACGCACTCAACAGTGACCTCGTTCTCGGAGTCCACCCATACCCGCTCGGCGAGTGTCCTCACCAGCTCCTTCTTCTCCTCCAGCGTCATCTCGTCGATGATGGGCTTGATCTGTTCCGCGATGGCGTAGGCTGACTGCTCGATCTCTTGCACTACTGCCTTCTGCTGGGCCGCCTCCTCCAACCGCAGAAGGTCCTCCTCGGACTTTGCCGCGTCGGCGTCGAGAGCGGACAGCCGCTTGTTCAGGTCTGCTTCTTTAATGGCGCCCTTGCCGTAGAGTTCAATGTAGCGGTCGCGCTCCGCTTCAGCCTTTGCCAGGTGACGCTTCAGGGCTGCTACGTGACCCTCCTGCTCCTCCTGCTCGGCGCGGAACTGATCGCCGTAGGCCCGGCAGGCCGCCAGCACCTTCACCGGGTCGGAGAACGTGTCGGCGAGGAGGCCCAGCACATTACCCTCGATCAACTCCGCGCTCGGCTCCAGAGGTGTGCGGCACTTCGTCTTGTATTGTTTTTGGCCCACGCAGACGTAGCGGCGGTAGGTGTAGGCCTTGCCATTGGCGCGGTGACGTTTGGTGGAAGCAGTCATCGTCTGGCCGCACTCCTGGCATCGGATAAGCCCCGACAGGAGGAACTCGCTCCTCTTGTCCTGGGGCCGCTGCGACTCGCGGAGGTTGCGCTTGGCCCGAAGCCGCACCGCCTCCCATTCTTCTTCAGTGACGACGGAGGCCACCTCCACTGGTATCCACTCCTCCCCAGGATGGCGACCACCGCTTTTCCTGGTGCGGTTGTAGTACGTCTGGCCTTTGTACAGCGGGTCGATAAGCATCTTCCCGATCTGAGAGCCCATCCATCCCTTCTTGATACCGTCGTGGGAGCGGGCGGCTACCCTCGTCGTCTTGGTGGAGACGCCGTCATCGTTCAGTCGCCGGGCTATCCTTTGGTGAGACAGCCCCTCGTCGATGTACATGCGGTAGATCCGGTGCACCACGGCGGCCTCGGCGTCGTTGACCACCAGACGCTTGGTATCGCTATCGTAGTCGTAGCCGAAGGGCGTTTGGCCGCCGAGGTATCTCCCGTTCCTTGCAGCACCGAGCCTGCCGCTCGTCGTGCGTTCGGTGATTAGATCTCGCTCGAACTCGGTCACAGCACCCAGGATGCTGAAGAACAGGCGTCCACTGGAGGTGCCCGTGTCGAAGGAATCGTGGATGGAGACGATACCGACGCTGATTTCATCCAGTCCGTGAGAGATGTTCAGGAGATCGCGCAGGTTCCGCCCCAGCCTGTCCAACTTCAAGAACACGACCCGCTGGAACTTGCCTTCGCCCGCGTCGGCCAGCATGCTGTTCAGGGCTGGACGGCTGGACTTAGCACCGGACACACCAGCGTCCTCGTAGACCTCGACGACCTGCCAGCCGTGAGCTTTGCAGAACGCCTCGGCTCTCTCCCGTTGCTGGGCCAGGCTGGTCTTATCGGGTTGGGCCTGCTCCTCGGTGCTGACGCGGGTGTAGATCGCGGCCTTGACGGTCTCACTCATCGCTGCCCTCCTTCAGCTGGGTGTGCCTTCGTACGCCGTTCGGTCTTCAGCCCCATGTTGCGGCTCTCGTACACTATTTAACGGTGTGAAGGCAAGCAGTAGCGTTGCTGAGGGACGGTGGCGTAGAACTTCGCACCGCACTACAGGCACCTGCGCTTCATGGGTCCAGCTTAACGGCCCTCGTAAGGATCATCAACGGGTCTGTTGGGCTCCCTCGCCAAGGTCGCGGCCTTCACTAGGGCGCGTTCCCGAATGCATGGACACTACACACCGTAGAACAGCCGTAGAACAAGCCTCCGGCACGAAAAAGAGTCCCTCTCACGTGGCTCGCCTACCGCGACCGGCGGCGCAAACATAGCGACCGCTCGTCCCGACTAGCTGCGTTCGACATGCGTTCGACGTTGCTCGTCGAGGCGGATCAGTCAAGGCGCCTACACACTCAGCGGTCGCACTATAACTATTAGGTAAAGCTGCAACCTATGCGTACCTGGGCCTATAGGCAGCTTATCCACACGCAGCGCCCAGGACCTGGTCGAAGCTGTGCATCTGCGGCCCCAGACGAACTGTACGGAGCGCGGTCCAGGGCATTACCGTCGCTCCGTACACGGCGGGCGCGAAGCCTACCAGGCCGATGCTACCATGCGCAGCAGCTGGTCAGCGCCGGCAGCTCTGCGCTGCGGTAGAGTCGAGATCTGCATGACATTCACGCACGTGCGTTTTCGCCGTAGGCAGGAGGGGGCACTGAGCGGCAAGAGGCCTACGTGGGGCATTATCCAACGCGTCGGACTGCCGCCGCGATTGTGCCTGGGCTGGGCGGCTGTCAACGGGGGGTGTCGTCGCCCTTGCGGCGGTCGGGTGGTAGGCTGGGAGGCGCCGGCCTAGTGAGGGATGAAGGGATGGCCGCTGAGACTATCATTGTCTACTGTGCCGATATAGGTTCGGTAGCCAAGGGCAACTTCGGTTGGGCTCGCGGAGTCGCATCGGGCCAGGCTCTCGCGGTTCGAGGTGG
>CAZYOV010000168.1:1975-4373 GCA_964649215.1 uncultured Dehalococcoidia bacterium | reverse complement strand
TTGCCGCTGGTCGGCTCCACTATCGTGTCGCCGGGCTTGAGCCTCCCCTCCCGCTCCGCCGCCTCTATCATGCTCAGGGCGATACGGTCCTTGACGCTGCCCGCCGGGTTCATCGACTCCACCTTGGCCACCACCTCGGCCCAGCCCTCCTGGACCACACGGTTGAGCCGCACCAACGGGGTGCCGCCTATCAGGTCAAGCACCGTCTCCGCGATGTTTCCGTCTTTGCTCATGCTTCTCTCTCAGATGACGTAGCGCGCGCTGCCCGCGCTCAACGCCCGATCTCGCTCCGCCAGGTCGGCGATAGTAGCGTTGTCCAGCACACCCAGGATCGCCTCACGGACAGCCTGCCACATGTCTCGCTGCGCGCAGCCGCCACCTTTAGAGCAGGCGCTGGACTCGTCCAGACAATCGCTGGGCAGGATGGAGCCCTCCAGGGCCACGATCACCTCGCTCACCGGAATGGTCTCCGGGTCGCGGATTAGGGCGTGCCCCCCCTGGGGACCGCGCACGCTGCGGATGAAGCCGGCGCGGCGCAAGGTGGTGAGGAGCTGCTCCAGATACGACTCAGGGATGCTCTGTCGGGCCGCGATCTCGCCGCTCTGGGTCGGCTTCACCTCGCCGTAGTGATGCGCCAGCTCGATGAGCGCGCGTATGCCGTAATCGCCTTTAGTGGATACCTTCATACCTGACCTTCAGAGGGGCGAAAGTGGAGTAAACTGCTCAACAATCGTAGCATGCGCCGGTTCACCGTCGCAACGCGGCCAGCGGCGTCTACCGTTTGACTGAAGCTGCCTGGATTCAGCCCTGCTCCAGGAGAGCAGACCTGGGGGTCTGCAGCTGCGATACTCTCCACTTTCGACATAGCAATCACACGAAGAACAGTACCAGCGGCACCAGGAAAATAGCGCCCAGAAAGAGCGCGAACTCCCGTCGCCTCTGCGTTACCCGGTGCGCCACGCTGAGGATGACCCTCGAGTATGGACGGTACAGGAGCAGCAGCACCAGCAGCGACACCGCCCCGCCGACCGCCATCTGCGTGAAGACGATGGTGAACGCCCGCGGCGAGTCGAGGAGGAGAGCGGCGAACATCGTGTCCACCCAGGTGGAGATGTTCGCGCCCATCACGTAGGGGATGATGCCGTCCCGCCGCACGTACCCCTTCAAAGATAGCGGGATGAGGAGAGTGAGAGAGATCGAGACGGAGAGAGTCATCGTCGTTATGAGCAACCCCAGCAGGAACATCACCCATGGCCGCTGCAGCAGACGAGAGATGCGCTCCACACGTAAGCTGGGCTGCTCCAGGTTGGGCAGCGCGCGGTCGAAGATGGCGAAGCTCGCCAGCAGCAGCCCGATGCCGCCGGCGAACACCAGCAGTACCGGCAGGTTGCCCGTCGCCTCATCGGCGAGCGGCCTGAAGGCGAGGTCAGTGAAGCTAACCAGGAAACCCGGCGCCGAGACCTCCACCCCGTCCAGCCAGCCCTGCTCCAGCACCAACGAGCCCAGCGGCACCACCGGCGCGTAGATAGTGAACGTCGTGAGCATCGCCACCACGCCGATGAAGATGCCGTCAGCGGTGCGCCGCTTGCTCACGTAGTACAGGAACCCGATGAACAAGACGATGAACGAGGCGCCCATACGTGATCCGTTGAGCATCGCGAACGCCTCGCTGTCGCTGATCGTTCCCCCCGCGAACAGGCTCAAGGCGATAGCGGCCACCGGCGACCCGCTGAGGGCTCCGTAAGCACCCAGCCAGCCGAAGCCGAGAATGTTCGCCGTCCCCTGGGCTGAGACGCCCGAAAGAATATCGGCGACGCCGCCGGCCGCGGCCCTCAGCACCTCCAGGGCGAGGATGAACAACAGGAGAGCGCCCGCCGTGTAGACGACCCGCAGCAAGCCCTTCGCCAGCCGCAACCGGCCCCGACGACCAGCCTCCCAGGACGCCTGCGCCGGCACAGCCACCTCCCCTGCTGTCAGCCCATCGCCCAGGGCGGCCTCGGCGCTCCCATCAGGCACCCCGTCAGACTGCATAGCGCGGCGTCGTCCTCTCCTGCATCGCCCGAATCAGCTCCTCGGCCACCTCCGGCCGCGTGAACTCAGGCGGTGGCATCAGCCCCCCCTTCAGCATCTCCCTCACCTGCGTGCCCGATAGAGTCACCCTGTCCTTCGCCTCATGGGGACACGTCTTGACGCTGGCCATACCATCGCAGCTCTTGCAGAAGAACGTGTGGTCAAAGAACATCGGCGTGATCCCCAGCTCCCCGGGGGCGAACTCGCTGAAGATGTGCTGAGCATCGTACGTGCCGTAGTACTCGCCCACCCCCGCGTGGTCACGGCCGACGATGAAGTGGGTGCAGCCGTAGTTCTTGCGGACCAGGGCGTGGAAGATCGCCTCTCG
>CAZYOV010000168.1:0-1875 GCA_964649215.1 uncultured Dehalococcoidia bacterium | reverse complement strand
AGACCAGGGGAGACCGGACGACAGCCGCATGGACTCGACGACAGACTCGTAGTCGGCACTGCCCATGAACCCCCTTAGGGGGCTGTAGCCGCCGTTGCCCAGCAGCTCCACGTCTGAGAGGGCACGGGCGTCGAGGCGAAGTGTCGGCAGAGAGGCGGCCAACTCCCTCAGCGCCTCCCGGTCCTCGCCCTCTACTGTCAGTTCTATGAGTTCACCGCCGTGGGCGGGGATCGTATCACTCATCAGGTCGTCTGTCCTTAGGAATACGGGCCGCGGTCAGGCGGCCCGGTCTGCGTGCTCCTTGCGGCGCCTGATCTTTAGCTGTGCAGGCCACACTCCTTGTTCTCCGGGTTCTCCCACCACCAGCGGCCGGCGCGAACGTCCTCACCGGGCTTGATGGCGCGGGTGCAGGGCGAACAACCGATGCTGGGAAATCCGCGGTCGTGGAGAGCGTTGTATGGGACTTTCTTGGCGCGGATGTAGTCCCAGACCTGCTCCTCGCTCCATTCTATAAGGGGATTCACCTTGGCCAGGCCGTTCCCCTCGTCCCACTCGACCACCTCCATATCGGTACGGGTCACAGCTTGAGCGGCGCGAAGGCCTGTCATCCACGCCTTCTTCCCGGACAGGGCGCGGCGCAGCGGCTCCATCTTACGGATACCGCAGCACTCCTTCCGGTTCTCGATGCTCTCGCGGAAGGAGTAAAACCCCTTCTCTCGCTCCAGCGCCTCCACCGCCTCGCGGTCTGGGAAGTAGCTATGGATGGGCACGCCGTAGCGAACGCGAACCTGCTCCATCACCTCGTAGGTTTCTTCGTGCAGACGGCCGGTGTCCAGGGTGAACACCTTTATCTCTGGTGCCACCCTGGCGATCATCTCGATCACTACCACATCCTCCGCCCCAAAGCTGCTGGCGAAGGTGATCTCCGAGCCGAACCTATCCGCCGCCCAGCGTATGATCTCCTCAGCGGGCTTGCCCCTAAGCTGCCCGTTGAGCGCCTTCAGCTCCTCTGAGCTGTAGACAGCCGCCGTTACCTCACTGCTCACTTAATCCGTCCCTCCTTGAAATCATTCCTCAAACTGATGGCCGTCTACAGGGCACATTCGCCCTCGCCACGGATGACCTCGAACAGCTCATCCTTGCCCCAGTCCATATATACGTCTATCTCCTCACTGATGGGGCCCACCTCCTTGAACTCAGTCAGGATGGGATCGAAGTACTTGGCCCCCACGCGGTCGATGTAGTCCAGGAATGGCTCCCCGTCCTGCCTCTCCTCTTTGTAGACGCCGATGATCTTCTTGATCGCCTGAGGCAAGCGCTTGGCGGGGATGCGGGCGACGCGGGTGCCGAACTTGCCGCCGCCGATGTAGTTGCCGCCGCCCAGGAAGATGTCGTAGCAGGGGATCTGCGTCTGACCCGCTTTGAAGGACGAGCCCTGAAGGCCGATGCCCGCCAGGTGGTGCTGAGCGCAGCCGTTGGGGCAACCGCTGGCCTTAACGGTGATCTCCTGCACCAGCGGATCGTCATCGCCTATCTCCATAAGTGCGTCGCGCAGGGCGTATCCCACCCCCTGGGAGGAGGTGATACCCATCTTGCAGCTGTCCGTCCCCGGACAGGCGACGACATCGGCGATGAGTCCGGCCTCGGCGGCGCCCAGGCCGATGGCGGTGAGCTCGGCGTGGAGTGCGGGCAGCGCGTCCTCCCGTACCCAGCGCAGGACCAGGTTCTGATTCTGCTGGGTTCGGGCGCTGCCGCCGCTGAACCGCCGCATTACGTCGGCCAGGCCGCGGAACTGCTCCGGCGAGAGGTTGCCCATAGGCACGGTCACGGTGATCGCGACGTGACCTTCCTGCCGCTGCGGGCGCACGTTGGTCT
>CAZYOV010000167.1:0-4443 GCA_964649215.1 uncultured Dehalococcoidia bacterium | reverse complement strand
CCACCCCCGGCATCGCCAACGCCAGCGTCGAGTTCGACCCTGAGACGCTCGCCCCCACCTATCGCCTCACCATCGGCCTCCCCGGCCAGTCCAACGCCCTCGCCATCGCCGCCCGTCTCGGCATGCCCGACGACGTCCTCGCCGAGGCCCGTGAGGCGATCGCCCCCGACCGCCTCGCCGTCGAGTCCCTCATCGTCGACCTCGCCCGCCAGCGCGACGCCGCCCAGTCCGCCCGCTTCGAGCAGGAGACCGCCGCCGCCCGCGCTCAGCAGGCCGAGAAGCAGGTCTCCGACCGCCTCGCCGCCCTGGAGTCCGGCCGCGAACGCCTCCTGGAGCGCACGCGAGAGGAGATGCAGACGCAGCTCTCCCAGACCCGCGCCCGCCTCCACCAGGCGACGCGCGACCTGGAGCGCGCCTCCCGCCTGCCCGTGCCGGAGCGCGCCGCCGCCGTCCAGGTCGCGGAGCAGGAGATCGAGGCTGTGGAGAAGACGGTCGAGAAGCTGGAGAAGCGCCGCCGTCGCCCCCGCCGCGGTCCCCTACCCCCCATCGAGCCCGGCGACCTCCTCTACCTCCGCGACCTCCCCCTCCCCGGCGAGGCGCTCTCGCCCCCCGACGACCAGGGCGAGGTGGAGGTGCGCCTGGGCGCCCTCCGCGCCCGCGTGTCGGTCAGGCAGATTGAGCGCGTGGAGAAGCCCGAGGCGGAACGGCAACCCTCCTCCCCCGCTCGTCCTGAGCCTGTCGAAGGGCGAGCCGTCGCCCCTCCCGCCGAGATCGACGTGCGCGGCATGGCCGCCGACGAAGCCCTCCTCGCCGTCGAGCAGCGGTTGGACGAGGCGTTCCGCGCCGGCCTCACCGAGCTGCGCATCGTCCACGGCAAGGGCACCGGCACCCTCCGCCGCGCCGTCCGCGAGATGCTCTCCAAGCACCCCCTCGTCCGCGCCCACGCCTCCGCCCCGCCCCGCTCCGGCGGCGACGGCGTCACCGTAGTAGAATTGTCGACATGACCGTCGCCCCTGACCCTATCCTCACCTCCGCCCGCGCCGTGTTGCGCGCCGCCCGCGACGACATGCGCGCCGCCATCGATGGCCTCTCCCCGGACGCCCTCAACTGGCGCCCCGCCGGCGACGACACGAACTCCATCGCCGTCCTCGCCATACACTCACTCAGCTCAACCCACGTGTGGCTCTCCGTCGCCGTCGACGCGCCTCGCCCTGACCGCGACCGCCCCACCGAGTTCGAGTTCACCGCCCGCGATTCCGCGGCGCTCCTCGCCTCCGTCGACGATACGTTTTCCACCTGCCTTGCCCTCGTCGACAAGTCCCGAACCGTCGACTGGTCATCCCTCCGTGGCGCGCAGCCGGCCCCGGGCGATGCCGAAACCCGCCAGGTCTTCGCCGCCTGGGCCCTCCTCCACGCCCTTGAGCACCTCCGCGAGCACGTCGGACAGATGTCCCTCACCCGCCAGCTCTGGGAGCAGCGAGAATCGCGCCGTGACTGATCCCGTCCTGGAGTCTGCCCGCGAACTAGTGGACGAAGCGCTGGTGGAGCTGCGCTCATCGATCGAAGGGCTGCCGGTCGAGGCGCTGAACTGGCGACCCACGGACGACGAGACGAACTCGCTCGCCGTGCTGGCGACTCACACGTTGTACGCCACCCGCCTCTGGCTCAGCTTGGCGATGGGCGCGTTGGTACCGGACCGGGACCGCGACTCGGAGTTTCGAGCCTCCGCGGACGATGCCGCCTCGCTGCTGCGGCTGGTCGATGAGCTGTCGGAGGACTGCCGCGTCCTGCTGCGCTCGGCCGACGAGGTGGACTGGGCCGCGATGAGAGAGACGCGCGGCCGGGGCGGCGACGCCCCGCCGCAGGTCACCGCGGCGTACGCAATCATCCACCCAACGGAGCATCTGCGCGGCCACGTTGACCAGATGGCCCTCATGCGACATCTCTGGCAGCGGCGCGAAAGTTAGGTTCTAGGTTCTTGGTTCTCGGTTCTCTCCCGTGATTACCGTCCTCGCCGGCGGCGTCGGCGCCGCCCGCTTCCTCCAGGGCCTCCTCGCCGTCCACCCCTTCTCGGACGTCACCATCGTCTCCAACGTCGGCGACGATATGGAGTTCTTCGGCCTCCACGTCTCACCCGATATCGATATCGTCCTCTACCACCTCGCCGGCATCGCCGACGAGGAGCGCGGCTTCGGCGTCCGCGACGACACCTTCCACACTCTCGAGGCGCTCTCCCGCTTCGGCTACGATACCTGGTTCCGCCTCGGCGACCGCGACCTCGCCACCTGCCTCACCCGCACCCATCTCCTGCGCCGTGGCCTCACCCTGGCCGAAGCCACCGCCGAGATCGCCCGCGCTCTCGGCGTCCCCGCCGCCGTCATCCCTGCCACCAACGACCGCCTTCGTACGAAGGTCCGCACTGACGCCGGACTCCTCGACTTCCAGGAGTTCTTCGTCAAGCGCCGCGCCGGCGACCCCGTCCGCGAGGTCATCTTCGATGGCGCGGACTCGGCCGGCCCGGCCGACGGCGTCCTGGAGGCGATCGCCGCCGCCGCCGCTGTGCTCGTCACCCCCTCCAACCCCCTCGTCTCCATCGCCCCCATCCTCGCCGTCCCAGGCCTCCGCGACGCCCTCCGCGGCACGCAGGCGAAAGTCGTCGCCGTCAGCCCTATCGTGGGCGGCGCCGCCATCAAGGGCCCGGCCGCCCGCATGCTGCGCGACCAGGGGCTGGAGGCCAGCGCCGTCACCATCGCCCGCCTCTACGCCGACTTCCTGGACGCCATCGTCATAGATAGCGTGGACGCGGACCTCACTCCGCAGATCGAGGCGCCCGACCCGCACGGCGGCAGGCAGGGGTTGGCCGTGACCGTCACCGATACGATAATGAGCTCGATGGAAAGGAAGGCCGCTCTCGCCCGCTCCACCCTGCGAGCCGCCGGCGTGAGCTCATGATCGCCGCCCTCGTACCCGTCAAGCGCCTCCAGGAGGCGAAGGGTCGCCTCGCCGAGCTACTGACCGGCGACGAACGCCGCCGCCTCGCCCTGGCGATGCTGGAGGATGTTCTGCGCGTCCTCCAGGCCGTGTCGCGCATCGACCGGACGGCCGTCGTCAGCCCCGACCCGGACGCCCTCTCCCGCGCCGAGGAGCTGGGCGCTACGCCCCTGCCGGAGCCACCCCTCTGTCGAGGCGTCAACCAGGCTCTCACCCACGCCTCGGCCGTCCTCGCTCAGCAGGGCGCCGACGCTCTCCTCGTCGTCGCCGCCGACATCCCAACCGCCCTGCCCGCGGATGTCGAAGCCATCCTCGAAGCCCTCCCCGCGCGGGGCATCGCTCTCGTCTCCACCGACGACCGCGGCACCGGCGCTCTCGCCTTGCGGCCGCCCGGCGCGGTCCCCTTTCGCTACGGCCGTCGTTCGTCCGTCCTCCACAAGCGAGAGGCGGTCGCCCGCGGCCTGCCCGCCCGCGTCCTTCACCTGGACTCGCTCGCCCATGACGTGGATGAGCCGAACGACCTGGCGGCGCTGCTCGCCCATCCCGCCGAGACCGTCACCCACCGCTTGCTGGCTGAGCTCCGCATCGCCGAGCGACTGGATGCCGCCCGTCCTGCCCCCACCGGAGGCCGGTCAACTTCCGACGGATGATAGACATGCGGGCCCTGGACGCCATCGCCACCCGCCGCTCCGTCCGCCGCTTCGCGCCCCGTGAGGTCCCGCGCGATCTCGTTCCCAAGCTCATCGCCGCCGCCTGCGCCGCCCCCGCACCCCACCACGACCGCCCCTGGCGCTTCGCCGAGGTCAGGCCCGAGACGCGGCCCCGCTTGATCGAGGCGATGGCCGCCGCCTGGCGCACGGACCTGGAAAGCGACGGGCGGCCACGTGAGGCTCTCGACAGGCTCCTCGCCCGCTCGCGCCGGCAGCTGACGCAGGCGCCGCTGCTCCTCCTCGCCTGCCTGGAACTGGCGAGCGCCCGCGACTGGCCGGGTGAGCGCCGCCGAGCCGCCGAGCGCGATATGTACGCGCAGAGCCTGGGCGCCGCCCTCCAGAACCTGCTGCTCGCCGCTCATGCCTACGGCCTCGGCGGCTATCTGAAGGGCGCACCGCTCTTCTGCCGGTCGGCGGTCGCGGAAGCGCTCGACCTGCCACCCGGCTGGCAGCCCGCCTTCCTCGCTCTCCTCGGCTACCCCGCCGAAAAATCAGAGCCCGCACCCCGGCCTGCCGTTCGCGCCGATGATTTCCTCATCGAGCGCTAGGTTCTAGGTTCTCGGTTCTGGGTTCTCCCCGTGCCTCATCTCTACGCCAACGGCATCGCCACCTACTTCGAGGACTCCACCCGCATCCGCTCGCCCTCCCTGTCCGCCTCTGGCGGAAGCCCGTCGAAAGGCTAATCGAAGCGCCCACATTTGGGGTGGGGCCAAGTCTGAACGGAGTTCGGGGGCGGGCTGGG
>CAZYOV010000166.1:0-4464 GCA_964649215.1 uncultured Dehalococcoidia bacterium | reverse complement strand
TCGCTGCCCCGCTTGATCGCTCTCATCGTCGCCTTGGTCAGGGCCACCGGCAGCGGCGGCATCGCGATGACCCTCTCCGCCAGTCGGCGCGCCTCCACCATCTCCTCGCCGTCAGTCGCCACGCGGCTCAGCATTCCGTACTCATACGCCTGCGCGCACGAAAAGCGGTCGCAGGTTATCGTAAGCTCCAGCGCTCGCGACGGCCCCACCTCCCGCGAGAGGCGGGGCAGCGCGTTCCAGCTCAGCGGTATGCCCAGCTCCACCTCGGGGATGGAGAACCAGGTGGACTCGCCGGCCACCCTCAGATCGCAGCACAGAGCGAGCACGACGGCGCCGCCGACAGCGAACCCGTGCACGGCGGCGATCGTCACCTGGTCCAGCGATTCCAGCGCCGCCGAGGTGCGACTACCTATGCCGGAGATGTGCCGCAGCGCCAGCTCGTTGTCCGGTCCGGGCTCGCCCCACTCGCTGGTGTCGGCGCCGGAGGAGAAGGCGGCGCCCTCCCCAGCCAGAATGACGACGCGCGTCTCGAAGTCCTCCGATAGCTCCTGGCACACCTCCTGCAGATCCAGGTGCATCTGACGATTGATCGCGTTGCGCCTCTCGGGGCGATTCAGACGCATGGTCATCAGCGGCCCTTCGCGCTCAATCTTCAGCGTCTCGTAACTCATGTCAGCTCGCTCCTGCTCTCCTCCATCGGTCGGAGGCGGCCCGTCTCTCTGACCGCCGTCCCCGCGACAGTCTACCCGCCGTCGTGGCCCTGTGTCGACCAACATCCCGTCCCCTTCCGACCCGACGCTGTCGGGTAAAGCCCCACAGAGGACTCCAGTCTCTACCTGATAGACAAGCGCCTGCGTTCACGCCTACAATGGGGCATTGCAACCCGGCGGTGGGAAGCAGAAAACGGAGGTCAGGCATGAAGTTCGGTCAGCTGCACCTGTTTGAGAACCCGATGGAGCGCACGGAGAAGGAGATCGTCGACGAGCAATTCGATATCATGGTGCGCGCCGAGGAGTTCGGCTTCGACTCCATCTGGCCAGCCGAACACCACTTCAGCGAGTACGGCTACTGCGCCTCCCCAGCGGTCACCCTCGCCGCCCTGGCCACGCGTACCCAGAAGGTGCGACTGGGCACCGGCGTCGTAGTCCTGCCCTTGAACCACCCCCTGCGGGTGGCGGAGGACTTCGCCATACTCGACCTCCTGTCCGGCGGGCGAGTGGACCTGGGCGTCGGCCGCGGCTATCAGCCCCACGAGTTCGCCGGCTACGGCGTTGACCAGACCCGCTCAAGAGATATGTTCCGCGAGTCAGTGGAGTTGATTCAGCGGGCGTGGACGCAGGAGCGCTTCTCCTACGAAGGTGAGTTCTATCAGGTGCACGACCTGCAGGTGCGGCCCAAGCCGTTTCAGAAGCCTCACCCGCCCATCTGGATGGCCTCCCTCTCGCCGGAGACGTTCGAGCTGTGCGGCCGCTATGGCTTCAACCTGATGTGCGCGCCGGTGTTCGGCTTCGACGTGAACAACGGCGCTGCCCTCATCGAGCAGTACCGGACCGCCCTGCGCGACCACGGTCGCGACCCCATGGGCTACGAGATCGCCGGCCTCATCATGACCTACGTGGCGGAGACGACCCAGCAGGCGCTTTCGGACTTCCGAGACTCCGTGATGTGGTACATGCGCACCTTTGCCAAGTACATCGCGCCGCCCAAGGGCACACCCGCCGTCAAGACCTACGAGTTCTACGCAGCCGCCCGGGACATGCTCGCGTCCGCGGAGTGGGACCGGATAGTGGCAGCGGGCTCTGTCGTCTGCGGCAGCCCAGACGAGGTAGCGGAGCGCATCGCCGAGATCCACGAACTGTGCGGCATCACTCACTACCTGTCCTGGACGCGCATCGGTGGCCTGGCCCACAATAAGGTCCTGCGCAGCATGGAGCTTATGCGTGACAAGGTCATGCCCCAGGTGCGACACCTGGGAGAGCACGCAGCCGCCAGACCAGCGGCTGAAGCGTAGCGGCAGAGAACCCCCTCTACACCCACACGAAGCGCCTCTGCTTCCCTCTCTCCCATAGCGCACCCTTCCACTCAATATTCACCCTGTTCACCTTTTGTTCACCATTCAACCGAAACAAGCCCTCCCCTAGGGCGTCTACATTATGGAAAGTCCCAACGGGCAACCATTTGGCTTAGTGGCAGGAGGCGGGTGTGATAGGCCTCAAGAGCGAACCAAAGCGCGTCAAGCGCCGCGGCGAGAGCGGGCAGACCCTGATCTTGTTCGTTTTAGCGCTGGGCGTCCTGCTGGGCTCCGTCGCCATGTCCGTCGACGTGGGGCTGATCCTGCATGAGCGCCGCTCGCTCCAGAACGCCGCTGACGCGGCGGCTCTGGCCGGGGCGATTGAGCTGCCCCAAAGCACCGTGCTAGCCGAGAGCAGAGCCCAGGAGTGGGCCGCCAATAACGGCATCGACCTCGCCGAGGGCGATGAAATACTAATCACCACAGACGACGCAGACGACCCGACATTCGTGACCGTGAAGGTCACGCGTGAGACCTCGTTCATCTTTGGTCGCGCCCTCGGACTGACGACCGTAGACGTGCATGCGTCCGCCGTAGCGCGGGTAGGCTCTCCCGCTTCCCTGGCAGGCATAATGCCATTTGCCGTCCTTGAAGGCGCCATCGACTATACCGTCAGCCCCACGACAATCAAGTACGACGCCAATAACCCAACCACCGGCAACTTCGCGCCCCTCGCGATCGACGGACCGGGGTCTTCCACCTATGAGGAGTCAATAGTCAGCGGCTCCACGATCTCGGCGTGCGGTCTCAGCCAGCCCACCTGTGCGGACCCGACCGAAACAACGCAGACGGGAAACCTGGTAGGCGGTACCCGCGACGGGATTAAGTACCGGCTCAACAACACCAGCCAAGCCTGCGACGAGTTCGACGAGGTGCTGATCCCCGACGGCAACGGCAGTTACCGCGTCAACGGAGCCTGCAACCCCTGGACGGAGGGCTCCAACAGCCTGCGCCTAGTGCTGATCCCGGTGGTCGAAAGCTTCTGCAACGGCAGCTGCACGGTAACGATCCTGTACTTCACGGGGTTCTTCCTTGACGACCTCAAGAACAACGAGTGCACGGGCAACTCCTGCGAGGTCTCGGGCACCTTCGTCAAGACCGTCTTCGACCCCACCAACGACGCTGTCCTCGGCATCTTCGACCCGAACAGCGGCGTCAAGTTCGTGCGCCTAGTCGAGTAACCCGGAGCGATACACAACCGGCGAGAAAGACGCATTCGCCCGCCCTCAGACTGCTGCGCTCTGAGGGCGGCTCGCCTTTATGTCGCCTACGGTGACTCCGAGGGCGGCTCCAGCGCGTCGGCGGCGGAGGGCTCCGCAAGCTCCCCGGTGGCCTCGAAAGGCCTACCTTCGCGCCTAATGCGAGCGCCTGGACCCAGCCAGAAGAGGCGCAGCGCCCAATCGGCCAGCGCCGGCGCCAGCGGGTAGGCGTTGACGGCGGCGAAGTCCGCCAACGTAACGTAGGTATCGCGAAGGTTCCAGCGCACGGCCTGAACGATGCGCCGCCCGACAGCCGCTGGGCCCGCCGTTCGCAAGTACGCGGGCAGGTCAGGCACGTCCACCTCACGCAGCATGTTCTCCTGGAACGACGTATCGGTAAGCCCCGGGTAGATCGTGCTCACACCGATGCCGGTGCCTGCCAGCTCGGAGCGAAGGGCGTTGGAGACGGCGGTAAGGGCGAACTTGGTGGCGCTGTAGGCACCCAGATAGGGTGTCGCCACCTTACCCGCGATAGAAGAGACGTTGACGATATGGCCGCGACGCTGACGCCGCATGTAAGGGACGATGGCCTGAATGCAGTGAACGGCGCCCCAGAAGTTGACGTTGAACAGATGGTGCATGTTGTCCAGGCTGCCGGTCGCGATCGGCGCGAACAGCCCGACGCCGGCGTTGTTCACCAGCACGTCCACACCACCGAACTCCTCAACAGTGCGGCGCACCAGCGCCTCCACCGCCAGTCGGTCGGTCACATCGGTCGGAACAACAAGACGACGCCCTGGGTAGTCGGCAAGCTCGCCGGCCAGGACATCCAACTTGTCTCGGCTGCGTGAGGCGAGGACAACGTGGGCGCGCCGGCGGGCGAACTCATGCGCTGTCGCGCGTCCGATCCCTGACGAAGCGCCCGTGACTATTACGGTGCGTCCGTCTACGTGCAAGCGATCGTCCTCAAACGGAGCGCACGCCTAGCCACTCGGAGATCTTGGGCCAGAGACGGAACCAAGCATTGCGGCCGGCGACGAGGCTCACGTGGCCGCCTTTCAGGACCACGTCCTCCTTATCCTCGGAGCCCACCAGGGATGTGAGAGAACGTGTAGCATCGATGGGAGCGATGTCGTCATGCTCTGCCATCACGTGGAGCACGGGACAGGCGATAGCGGCCAGGTCCACCCTCAG
>CAZYOV010000165.1:0-4503 GCA_964649215.1 uncultured Dehalococcoidia bacterium | reverse complement strand
TGTCGATTCTGGCGAACGGGGCTGCTACTGCAACGTGATGGGCCTGCCCCTGTGGACGGCGATACGCTTGCTGGATCGGGCAGGGCTGGATCTGACGCGCGTGGCTCCGGCGGATCTCCTGCCCCAGTGCGCGAAGTGTCCGCTGGCGCCCTAGAGCGCTGCGACGCCAAACTTTAGGTCACTGGTTGGAGTGTCTTATTCACCAACCGTTCACCGAACGGTGCCTTATCTTCGCCCTAATTCTGACCTAAACATGCGATAAACGAATTAGACAAAGCGAGCGTCAGCCCGGCGCTCCGTTCTGATCGAGGGTTTGGGACGGAGGCAGCGATGGAAGCTCAGAATGCTCGCGGCCGCCGTGAGAGCGGCCAGATGCTCGTCCTGTTCGTACTCGCGCTTGGCGTCCTCATGGGCTTCATGGCGATGTCAATCGACGTGGGCATGATCCTCCAGGAGAGGCGTAGCCTGCAGAACGCCGCCGACGCCGCCGCTCTGGCCGGCGTCCCAGAGCTCCCGGAATCCCCTAGCGCGGCCGAGGCCAAGGCCCTGGAGTGGGCTGAGAACAACGGCTACACGGCTGAGAACGGCGCTACGATCACCGTGAGCACTCCTTACCAGGGCGACGTCAACGCTATCGAGGTTATCATCGAAGTGGAGGAGCCATTCCTCTTTGCCCGCGCTCTGGGGCTGGACAGCGTCGACGTGAGCGCCCGCGCCGTAGCTGGCTTCGCCCCAGAAACCATCGGCAAAAGCGCCGCGATCCTCGTCCTCAACGAGCACGAGTGCAGCGCCTTCCAGATGGTCGGCACCAACGATCTGTCGATCATCAACAACGGTGCCATCATGGTCAACTCGGACTGCGCCAACGAACTAAACGGGGCGATCAACAAAGGAGGAAGCAGCGTAGCGACGATAGAGGGCGGGATCTTCTACTACAGAGAAGGTAACTGGACATTGTCCGGCTCGGGCGCTTTGATCCCAGAGCCGGAGCCGGTACCCTCACGGATTTCCGACCCCCTAGCCGACCTGACGCCGCCGGACCTGTACGCCATCGGCACCTCACCGGACTCGGGCGGCACCGCCGCCGACCCCGACACCCTCAACGTCAACGACGCCGGCGCTGTTACTCTCCGTCCGGGTGTCTACTGGGGTGGCGTGCTGCTTCAGGCAGAGTACGTGACCCTGCTTCCCGGAACCTACATCATGGCCGGTGGAGGCTTTGTAATCTCCGGCAGCGGAACGATCATTGGGAACGAAGTCTTCATCTACAACACCTTCGACCCGGAAAACCTCAACCCGAATGCCGACGGACAGTGCGGGTCCATCGACCTGCGTGGATCTGCTGCTTACACCCTCACCGCTCCGACCAGCGGCACATACGAAGATGTGCTCTTCTGGCAGGACGAAGCCTGCACCGACGCTGTCAGGATCTCAGGAAGCGGCGAAGGGGGCGGCGGGGGAAGTGGCGTCTTTTATGCCCCCAGCGCACAGTTGGAGCTGTTAGGGGGAGGCGATCTAGGCGCCCTGCAGATGATCGTCGACACGATCTCATTCGGGGGTGGCAGCGTGATCAATGTCGAATACTTCCCCTATGTCGAAATACCAGTGCCAGGCTATGGCCCCAAGCTGGTGGAGTAGCCCCCAGCCCGCTAAATTTGCGTTTCCATCACACCATTCTGGCCCCCGCGTCACATCCGCGGGAGCCGGCTCCCTTTCCTGCCGTTGCCCGCACCTCTTTACCCACGCATCGAACCGCTCCCGCCCAGCGGTCCACGGCTGGCGCGAGAATCATTGCGTCGATTCCTCGTCATCAATCCCGGCCGGTTCCTGTGACTCGCCGCCGTCATCGTCCATTCCCCCGTAATCTGGAACAGCCTCATCGGTCTCGGCCGGGGGCCGGTCGGAAGCTGCTCCCGCCTCCCTGGTAAAGATGAGCCAAACGCCAAGTGTCACCCTCGCCCCGTAATCGCCTACTGCGCTGAACAGCCGCCATCCTCCTACAGCCCGACCGTTGCACAACTCGTCCACCATCTCAGCGAAGTCATCCTGCTTCATGCTCGCCGGGCTACGTGCCGCATAGGTCACGTCGTATTCCACGTCAGCCATCTACATGCCTCCAGTCTGCAAGCAACACCTTCCCGGCGTGGTTGGACGATCGCCAACAGCCACGTCAAGGGGTCAGCCCAATGGGAGGATTGACCTATTCGGGTAAACGTCTTGAGGCCGTCTCGGTTAGCCCCCTGCCGCAGCCGGCACCTAATGGCGTGCCAGGTGCCGGTGGTGAGGGCTTCGAAGTCCCGTTGACATCCGCCCGGCTCAGGCGCACAATCGCGGCGGTGGCAGAACGGTTCCCCAGTCTAGAGGAGGCGAACATGTTGTTCCTGATTGCACAAGAACACACCCCGGAATCCTGCCCGAAGGACACGGGCGGCTCGAAGGCTTTGTACAATGGCGAAGCTGAGGGCGTCACTCTGAGGGCCGTGTACGGGGCCTTCTCAGACCATATTATCTACTACGTTGTCGAGGCCAACGACCTCAGCGCCATTCACAAGTTCCTCGATCCTGGCTGGACGCGCTGCAGCGCCACAATAACCCCGGTGTCGGAGGAGCCAATCGTTCGCTAGTCGCCCCACGCAGCCCTGTTGACACCCGCCCCGTCCAGGCGCCCAGCCGCGTTGCCCTGCGCACCCGAACACCTGTATCATTCGAGTGTACCCCAATTGCGTATCTGGAAACGGCCCATTGCGGCCAAATTGCCGCCCAATGGACGCCCAAAATATTGACACCCGCTCAGCATAAGAGCACAGTCGCGGGGGGAAACGAAGTCGCTGAATGATGAAGGGTACGCGATATGAGAGTTTTCGAATGGCTCGTTCTCCTGCCGCTCTGGCGCCGCGTCATCCCTGACAAGGCTTGGCGTGTCCCGGCGGCTGTCGGAACGGGCATCGCCTGGGTAGTGGTTATCGTCATTATCGGGGTGGCTTCCGGCGGCGGCGATGACGATTCCGGCGCGACGGCCCTGGATCAGGGCACGCCGGATACCACAAATTCCGCGACCGAAGCGCCAGCTCCTACCCCGGAGGCTACGGCAACACCTGAGCCAACGCTGACCCCAGAACCGGCTGGGCCCGCCTCGACGTTTGGAAGCGGCACATTCATCGTAGGCACCGAGATCGAACCGGGCACGTATGCCAATTCAGGGTCCTCGATATTCTGCTACTGGGAGAGGTCGCGTGGCTTCGGTGGCACCCCCGACGAGATCATCGCTAGCGCGGTCGTGAATACCAGGCAGATTGTTACGATCAGCCCAACCGATGCCGGTTTCACATCGAACAATTGTGGAACTTGGACGCTGAACCCGCCGGCCGCGACTGCTAGTCCGACAGACCCGTTTGGCGAAGGCATTTACCAGGTTGGTGTGGATATAGCGGCGGGAACATGGATCAACGATGGTGTCGGCGATCTCTGTTATTGGGCAAGGCTAAGTGGGTTTGGCGGTGACGTGAGCGAGATAATCGCCACCGACAACAGAGAGGGCCAACACATCGTCATCATTGAGCCGGGCGACTCCGGCTTTGACTCGTACGACTGCGGCGTCTGGGCAAAGATCGAATAGACCCTTTAAGGAGGAGTGGGCGGTACGGCGGCTACCCCCATCACGAGAACATAGAGTGGCGCTGGCCTACCTATTGTCCCGTTGACTCCCGCCCTGCCCAGGCCTTAGCGCATAGCCGCGTCTAGGGCCGTCTCCTCCGTTGCCTTGCTCACCCGAACACCTGTATCATTCGGGCATGACCACCCCCACCCGGAGCCCCATCCTCGTTCCCCTTAACCCCCGCCAGCGGGAGGCCGTGGAGCACACGGATGGCCCCCTCCTCATCCTCGCTGGCCCCGGCTCTGGCAAGACCCGCGTCATCGCTCATCGCGTCGCCTACCTCATCGCTGAGGCCCAGGTCCATCCCCGTCGCATCCTTGCCGTCACCTTCACCAATAAGGCCGCCCGCGAGTTGCGTGACCGCATCTTCGCCCTGGTTGGACAGGAGCGGGCTCAGGACATCACCCTCGGCACCTTCCACGCCGTCTGCGCCCGTACCCTCCGCATAGACGGCGAGCAGATCGGTGTACCCCGCACCTTCGCCATCTACGACGCCGCCGACCAGATCGCCGCCGTCAAGCAGGCGATGCAGGACCTGGCGCTGGACCCTAAACGCATCGCCCCCCGCGCCGTCCTCTCCGCTATCTCTCGCGCCAAGAGCGAGCTTCAGGGCCCGCGCCAGTATGCCGCCCTCGTCGCGGACTACTTCCAGGAGGTCACCTCCCGCGTCTTCCTCCGCTATCAGGACATACTGGAGCAGAACTCCGCCCTGGACTTCGACGACATTCTCAACAAGACGGTAGAGCTGTTCCAGGAGCGCCAGGAAGTCCTGGAGAAGCACGCCGAGCGTTATCTTCACATCCACGTCGACGAGTTCCAGGACACCAACATCGCCCAGTACATCCTCG
>CAZYOV010000164.1:0-4512 GCA_964649215.1 uncultured Dehalococcoidia bacterium | reverse complement strand
CTCACTCGCGCTAAGCGCATGTCAGAGCGCTACGTTGAGAAAGGCCCCTACGAGTTCTTCCCCTTACCGGAGATCGTGGAGGAGGTCCAGGGGGGTCTGGCGAAGAACCTCGTTGAGCACGGCCACCTGTTCTGCCCTTGAATGACCCTCTCCGGCGATCCTGATGAGGATCGCAAGAAGATATGCCCCTGCGAGAGGCACCACGAGGACATATCGCGGGACGGATTCTGTATCTGAATGTTCTTCGTGAGCGAAGAGTATCTTCGCAACTACCAGGAGTCAGGAGACGTGGGCGGCAGCACACTGGGTGAAGTGGCGCCGCTGGGCCAGAGCCTCTTCCCGGCGGACGCGGACGCCGAACGACTGCCCAAGTCCAAGAGAGGCCCGAAAAAGAAGCGGCAGTAGACCGAAGCCGCGTTACTGCTCTCGATAAGCGCAGCCGGCCCTAGTCAGCCGAAGGCAGCACCTTCGGCTGCATCAGCTCCATCGTCTTGCCGCAGCAGGCGATACCACCCTCACCCGCCTTAATGCACAGCACCTCGCTGCCGCAGGAATCACACTGGAAGCGCTTGCCAAGCTGATTGGTCACATCCTACCTCCGCCTTACTTCTTCTGCTCCATCGGCTGATCGCAGCAGCTCAGGCTGCCTTCGCCGCCCTTGGTCACGATCATCTCTGTGCCGCACTTGGTGCACTGGTATCGCTTGCCCACCTGGTTCGCCACTACTTCTCATCCTCCCAGACGCTAAAGGCCCATCCCACAGGTAGGCCCAGCGGCGAATATAGCGCAAGCGTCATACACCCGTCAACCGCGCCCTACTGAACGATGAGCGTACCGGTCATGATCGTGGGGTGCACTTCACAGCGGAAGAAGTACTCACCGGCGGCCAGATTGACGGTCACGCTGTCCACGCAGGGGGCGCCGCAGATCTCCGTCTCGTCAACCAGCTCTCCACCCTCGCCGGGATCACCGGTGTAGGCCGCGAAGTTGTGGGTGCCATCCGTGTTGTCGGCGGTGATCGTGACGTCGGTGTCGGCGGCGATCGTCAGCTCACCCTTGTCGAACGTGGTGCCGGGCAGCATCTGAATCTCCGCCGTGTCGCCGCCGCCAGTTGGCGTCTCGCCACCGGCCGGCGTCTCACCACCAGCGGGCGTCTCGCCACCGCCATCGTCACCGTTGCAAGCAACCGCCAAGATGAGAGCCAGACCCAGCGCCAGGAACGCCAGAGAGACACGGCTGCGGAGAACGAACAAGACTGACATGAGGTGACCTCCTACTAAAAATCAGTGCCCTAATCGACTACAACGAAAGAGCTGGCGCTCTGGATTGTAGAATTCGGGCGAGAAAGATTACGATTCTGTGACAACGATCTGGCCGGTCATTAGCACAGGGTGGAAGTCGCAGCGGAAGTTGAAGGTGCCTGGCTCGTCGAACCGGAACGCAATCGTCCCGCTGTCGCCGCCCGCCATTTGGTCTGGGTCAGAGCAGGGCTCATCGCCCCCGACCTCGCAAAAGACGGCGTCGAACGTATCGTCGACGCCGGCGATGTGCATGTTGTGGATCGCCAGCCCGCTGTTGACCAGGTCGATGGTCACATCCTGGCCAACCGAGACCTCAAAGATGGGGTTCTGCTGACCATCAGTCTGGAAGAAGTTGTCGCCCAGCTCCATCGCCACCTCGCCCTCGATAGGGATCGGCTCACCGGACGGCCCCGAGGGGGCTGCGGCAAGTTGGCCGCAGGGCGGAATCCCGTTCTCGCCGGTGAGCGGGCCCGTGGGCGGCTCTATCGGGCCGTTAAAGAGCTGCGCCCCCTCCTCATGCGCCGCCGCCTCGGTGGCGAAGGCGGCGCGCTCCACCGTTATCCCATCGCTGTCAGCGGCAACGGTAACGATCTTGACGACTTCATCGTCGATGCGCAGCAGGCTGCCTTCAACCAGATCCACCGTCTCGGTCAGGACGAACGTCGTGTCCGTGAGGCCGACTGCTTTGGCCAGCTGCTTGCCCTCCAGGAAGTCCGTGCGAATCGCCTCCTCCACGGCCGCCTCCCAGCCCTTCTCGCTCACGGCGTTGGGATTGTCGGGCACGTCCAGGCCCGGCATAGCGCCGGTGATGAGCGCGACTAGCTGCTGGATCTGGAAGTCATTCAGGGGACCGCCCTGGTCCTCGGCCCAGGCCGGCATCAGCGTGCCGACGCGGCCGCAGTGAATGGTGTCCAATATACGGGCCTGGCGGGTCATCAGCTCGCCGAGCTCGTCAGGCCGGTTGATCTCCTGGTTCAGGGGAAGGCCGGGCAGGTTCGCGTTCTCCAGAGTGCCCAGCCCGTTCATACCGTGGCAGGAACGGCAGTTCAGCGAGAACAGCTTTCCCCCCCGCTCGGCGTTCTCGACGATCTGTTTCTCCTTGGCGTCCTCAGCGCGGATGTCGTCCCAGATGAAGTACAGGAACACGCCGATCAGGGTCACGAACATGAGGCCGATCATCACGTTTACCTGCTTGCTGGTGTTCATCGGGCTGCGGGCGCCTATCCTCTCGTATTCGCCGGACTTCTAGGCGTTGTACTCAACAGTCTTAGATGGGTTTTCCGGGCTGCCCTTCTCCGCTACGGTAACGCCCGTGTTCACGACGATGCTATTGTCCTCCTGGACCCGTATCTCAAACAAGTCCATAGGTCGCGGCGCCGGACCGGCGACGAGGATGCCGCCCTCCTTAGTGTAGGTGGAGCCGTGGCAGGGGCAGCGGAACCATCCCGTGCGGCCCAGGAAATTAAAGTCCGACCGGTAGGGGACGGTACAGCCCAGGTGGGGACACTTTTGCCATAACGCCAGAAGACCGCCGTCCGTCTTCTCCCGGTTGGGGGTAGTCCCTGCCTCCAGGTTCAGCAGGAAGAACCTGCCCTCCGCTATTACTACCGGGTCGTCCCCGGGTGCCGGAATCCGCTCCGGCCTAACGAACACCTCGCGCGCGGCGCCGGCCGGGCTGCGGGTGAAAGCAAAGTTCAGAGAAGGGCCCACTAGCCCCACCAGGGCGAGGCTGAGGGTAGTCCAGAAGCCACCCAGTATGAACAGGCGCCGCGTGACGAACGGCCGCCGCGGTACCGGCGTCGCAACCGGCGTATCGACCGTGGCAGCGATGGGCTGCTCGGCCGCCGCTGCCGGTTGGGGCTGCTGAGCGGCCGAAGACTGAGGCTGTCCCCCTGTGTCTCCGCCCTGTGGCTCCTGAGTCTCAGAATCCATACCGTCTCACCTCACCTACATTGTATCCAACCGGCCCCGGCCTCCGATCCAGGCGCTGGCGTAGATGGACTAAGCAAAATCACTTAACCCTCGTCCACCTTGATCTTCCAGGGCCAAATCAGGTCCTGGCCCTGGCCGCGGAAGAAGGCGGCCACCAGGGTCAGGGTCACGAATGCCATCACAGCTCCCGTGAACATTACGATCAGCACGTCACGTCTGGTCCGTACCCAGCCTAAGCGGAAGAGGGTATAGATTATCAACCCGGGGAAGACGACGATAGTGAGGGTCAGCGGTATCACCTGCTCCGCCATGATAGACGGGATGTTGAAGTGCTCACCTCCCCAGCCGTGGATGCTCCCCAGGCCGATGCCTCCCAGATCCCAGTCGCCTATCGAGTCGTTGAAAGGCCAGGCTATATGGTCCAGGTCCTCCGGCCACTTCACTCCTAAGACCTCGAACTCCAGCCGCTTGGAGATATCTTTCGTCGATACGATGCCCAGGTGCTCCGCGCCAGCGTCGTCCCGAAGGCAGGGCCAGGAGACGTCTTCGGCCCTCTCGGCGCAGGCCGGAATCCAGCGAGTGAGACGTTCCGCGCGTGTGGCCTCCCCCGAATCGAACGAGACGAGGGCGAAAATGACGACGATAGTGTATAAGGTAGTGATGACGGTGATGCGAGCCGAGTACTTCGTGCCGAACCAGATCCCCTGCATGTGCCGGCTGCGATCGATGAAGGGGATGGAGGCGAGGAAGCCGAGGAAGATTGTCGGCAACAGCACGCCGCCCCAGGCCTTGTCCATGTGCAGGAGGAGCTCCTGGAGGTTGCCGAAGTACCACGGCGCCTTTGAGGGGTTAGGCGTTACGTTGAGGTTGGCGCGGTTTAGCAGAGGCGCGTTGATTAAGACCGACAGGATCGTGAACGTGATGGTGAACAGCACCGCCGAAATGAACTCGACGAACACGAGGTCCGGCCAGACCAGCACCTCCTCCTCGCGCGATCGCTTGGGTCGGGGCCTGGCGGGAGCTGCGGACGCCTGGCGTTGGGCCTCTACGGCCATATGCCTGCCTTCAGCCCCCTAGAGCGGCCGCGCCATACCGCCGTCGCGGCGGATGCGCCAGAAGTGGACCGCCATCATGATCGCCGCCAGTAGGGGCAGCGCAATGACGTGTAGCGTGTAGAACCGGATCAGCGCCGGCTGACCGATCTCGAACCCCCCGAACAGAACGATCTGCGTCTCATCCCCCAGGTACGGGGCCGAGCCGCCGATGCCGTGGCCGACGG
>CAZYOV010000163.1:0-4532 GCA_964649215.1 uncultured Dehalococcoidia bacterium | reverse complement strand
TGCTCCTCAACGCAATGATGGAACGCGCGCGCTCAATGGCCGAACGTCAAACCATCAATGAATACGAAGCCGCGGACCCCGTCCCTCAGATTCGCCCCGAGCCCGCAAGAATAATTTCACCCCCCGAACCATCAAACCCCAAACCTGCCGGCGCCCAATCCATCAAAAACCAGACACGAAAAACAAATTGATCGAACGTCGAAAACCCTTGATCGTTCGCAGGCTCTAGGTTCTCGATTCTCCGCGGCGCTCGGTCCCGCCCTACGCCGCCTCCAACCTCCAACGTCTGCTACGATAGCCCCAGCATGGATCAGTCCCGTATCCGCAACTTCTGTATCATCGCCCATATAGACCACGGCAAGTCCACCCTCGCCGACCGCATGCTGGAGCTGACCCACACGATCCCCAAGCGTCAGATGGCCGAGCAGGTCCTGGACCAGATGGACCTGGAGCGCGAACGCGGCATCACCATCAAAGCCGCCGCCGTTCGCATGACCTACGCCGCCGCTGACGGCCGCTCCTACGAGCTCAACCTCATCGATACCCCCGGCCACGTAGACTTCACCTACGAGGTTTCGCGGGCGCTCGCCGCTGCCGAGGGCGCCATTCTCGTGGTCGACGCCTCACAGGGGATCGAAGCCCAGACGCTGGCGAACGTCTACGCGGCGCTGGAGCAGGACCTCACCGTCATCCCCGTGGTCAACAAGATCGACCTCTCCGCGGCGGAGCCGGAGCGCGTGGCCGAGGAGCTCGTGGAGGTGATCGGCTTCGCCCGCGAGGACGTGCTGTTCGTCTCCGCCAAGGAGGGCACCGGCGTGCCGGAGCTCCTGGAGGCGATCGTCCAGCGGGTGCCGCCCCCGGCCGGCGACCCCGCCGGGCCTCTGCGCGCCCTCATATTCGACTCTAAGTACGACTCCTACAAGGGCGTCATCGCCTACGTCCGCGTCGTGGACGGGGAGGTTGTGCCGCGAGGGAAGCTGAGGCTTTTCGCCACCGGTCGCGCCCTGGAGCCGCTGGAGGTGGGCGCCTTCCGGCCCGCCTTCTCGCCCACCGATGGCCTGACCGCCGGCGAGGTGGGCTACGTGGCCACCGGCCTCAAGACGGTCCGCGACTGCCGCGTCGGTGATACGCTCATCCTCGACGACGCTCCCGCCGCTACGTCTTTGCCCGGCTACCAGCCCGCCAAGCCGATGGTGTTCGCCGGCCTCTATCCGGCCAATTCCGACGATTACGAACTCCTCCGCGACGCTCTGGAGAAGCTCCAGCTCAACGACGCCGCCCTGAGCTATCAGCAGGAGTCCTCCGTGGCGCTGGGCCCCGGCTTTCGCGCCGGGTTCCTGGGCCTCCTTCACATGGACATCGTTCAGGAGCGTCTGGAGCGTGAGTATGAAGTGAACCTGCTGGCCACCTCGCCCAACGTGGAGTACCAGGTGCTGCGCACCAGCGGCGAGGAGGTTGAGGTGGACTCCCCGGCCGACCTGCCCGACCCTTCGGAGATCGAGGAGATCCGCGAGCCCTGGATGAACGTCTCGCTGATCACGCCCGACCGCTACATCGGCGCCGTCATGGACCTCGTCACCGGCCGGCGGGGCGAGTTCGTTCGCATGGACTATCTGGATCACGGCCCGGGCGCTCGTCAGGGCGACCGCCGCGTGCTGCTGGAGTACCGCATGCCGCTGTCCGAGATGCTGGTGGACTTCTACGACCAGGTGAAGTCGCGCACGCAGGGCTACGCCAGCATGGACTACAGCTTCTCCCACTGGGAGCCGGAGCGGTTGGTGAAGCTGGACATCCTGGTGAACGGCGTGCCGGTGGATGCCCTAAGCCTCCTCGTCCACAGCGAGAAGGCGCAGCAGCAGGGGCGGGCGCTGGTGGAGAGGCTACGCTCGCTGATACCGCGGCAGCTGTTCGAGGTGCCGATCCAGGCGGCGATAGGGGGTCGCGTCGTGGCGCGGGAGACGGTGCGGGCGCTGCGCAAGAACGTGCTGGCGAAGTGCTACGGCGGCGACGTGACCCGGAAGCGAAAGCTGCTGGAGAAGCAGAAGGCGGGGAAGAAGCGGATGAAGCGGGTCGGTAACGTGGAGATCCCGCAGGAGGCGTTCATGTCGCTGCTGCGGATCGGGAAGTAGGGGCGAGTCCGGGCGGTTGGTCGTTAGGGGCGGCTGTATCTGATGTCTGGTTGTTTTCCCTGAAAAAGTTACCGTTGAGGGTGCCTGGCGAATCTGAAGACGGGCGAAACGTCTGGTTGTTTTGGGCGGCGGCACCACCAGTGCGACATCTTCGGTCATGGCACCACCATGGTACGGTAAGGCGGCGGCAGGTCTAAGGGGGAGGCGGCGTGGGACCTGGTGGGCGCAGGCGGTGACAGGGGTGGAAGGAGGGGGCTGCGCGCAGGGCTGCTCCATCGGGACGCCTCCCCTTAGACATCTATATCATCGCTCAGCTTACCGCGTTATAATGGCGCCGGATGGCCGGAACCAAGCCCAAAATGGACCGAGAACTCCTGGGGAGGGTGGCCGCGCTGACGCCGGGTCAGCAGCGGTGGCTGCGCACTGTCCTTCAGTCCGTCTTTACTATGGAGACTCCCGGGAAGCGGCGCGCCGAGGAGGAGCCGGACGAGCGCCCACGGCGCCGTGAGAGGCGGCCGGCGGCGCCTGAGGCGGCGGAGGAGCCGCGGCGTCGGGGCCTCGAGGAGCTCATCAGTGGCAAGGGCGGATCAGAGGAGGACTTTCCGGAGCTGGCGGAGGAGCTCAAGGGGATTGGCGATATCGCCGATCTGCTGCGGGAGGGCGGCCGAGAGCGTCGTCGTTTTGGCGAAGAGCTGATGCACCTGTTCGAGAGTGGGGAGGAAGGCGCCAGCGGCGAGGACGAAGAGCAAGAGGAAGACGAGAGGGACGACCAGCTCAACTAGCGTCGCGTCTTATCAGGCGCCTCCCCGCTCAGAGCCGGACTCGTACTGTCGCATGGCACCGATCTGCGCTGCGAGCACATGCGTTCCGCTGTCCACGAAGATGATGTTCCCCGTTACCATGCGGGACAGGTCGCTGGCCAGATAGACCGCCGTGTTTCCGACGTCTTCGGGCGTGATGTTCTCGCGGAGCGGTGACACCTCTTCCGTCCACTGTCGGAGGGCCGATAGGCCCTTGACGGCGCTGGCAGAGAGGGTGCGTACGGGCCCCGCGGAGATGGCGTTAACTCGGACCTTGCTGAGGCCGAGCTCTACGGCGAGGTAGCGAATCCCCACCTCCAGGGCGGCCTTGGCCGCTGCCATGGCGTTGTACCCCGGCACGGCCTTCTCGACGGCGTTGTAAGTCAGGGCGATGATACTGCCACCGCCTCGTGCATCCATTAGCGGCGCGGCTGCCCGCGCCAGCACGTTCAATGAGTACGCGCTCACTTCCATCGCCAGCTTGTATCCCGTGCGGGAGATCTGCGAGAAGGGCCTGTTCAGGTCGTCCCGATCCGCGAAGGCGATGCAGTGGACCAGGGTGTCCAGCCCTTTCCACTCCGACCGTATGGCCTGAAAGATGGCGTCGATGCTGGAATCATCCGCGACGTCACACGGGAAGAGGAGGAAGTCCTCCGGGTTGCCCAGAGTGGCCACCAGCTTCCTTACGTTCCTCTCGAGCCTGCCCTTCGGCTCCTCCTGGTAGGTGAAGGCCAGGGACGCACCCTGTTCGTGCATCGCCTGAGCTATTCCCCAGGCGATGCTGTGCTTGTCGGCCACCCCCATGATGAGGGCCTTCTTGCCTGCCAGGAGCCCTGTGTGCGAGAGGTTCATCTCGGCATCACCGTTCTTTCGGGCGTGTGAGAAGCACAGCGGTTCACGAGGCCTCCTTATCAATCAACTGTGGGGGCTCATCAGCCGTGCCGGCCTGCATACGCTCCAGGCAATCGCACAGGACGTTCGCCAAGGGGACGCGGTCATTGCCATAGTTCAACGAGTCCAGGGGCGGTAGCAGTAGGACGCGTCCCGTCCCGACTTTCAGTTCAACCCCGACGGCGGCGCCGCCGAGGCTGCGGGCGAACACGCGTCCGTATTGAGAGAAGCCGTCGTCTTGCTCGGATGCGTAGGCGCGGAAGGCTAACCTAGCCCCAAAAGCTTCCACGTAAGGCGCGAACGGGTGCTCCGCATCTGCTATCTCCACACCTGGCTTCCCGAATCCAGCCAGGAGGTGTCCGGTGTAGGAGAAGCCTTTGGGCGCCGGTAACCAATCGTAGCGCCGCCAGCCGGGCAGGCCGGCGATACCTTCGTGGGCCACATCCGGGTAGGCCAAGCAGGCCACTGTGCCGCCGCGGGCCAGGGCACGTTCGGCCTCCAGGCGGCGCAGCCGCAGCAGCTCCGCCAGCGAGAACGTCCTGGTGCTGCTGGGGCCGTTCACCACCGTCTGCCCGTCGCGAGTTCTGTGCTCCGGCGAACCGTCTCTCGCCTGCTCCACTGCTTCGGAGAGGGCCGACATGTCTACGATGATCCGATCGTAGTCGAACAAGCAGGGGGCGGAGAGGAACGAGTAGTTATCGAAGGTGATGTG
>CAZYOV010000162.1:0-4639 GCA_964649215.1 uncultured Dehalococcoidia bacterium | reverse complement strand
GCCGCTACTTCGGCGGCGTGCTCGAGCTGGTTAGGAGAGTGGATGCCGCTGCCCATAAGATTGCGGTCCTCTACCGTCGTGGCAGCCGCTTCGGCCGTCTAGCAACTAGAGGGGCGCAGGCGGCGGGCCGGCGGTCCGGGTTCATCGTTGCCGCACTGGCCTACTCGTCCCTCCCCACTGACCTCCCCCGGCTCTTAGCAAAGCTACGCCGGCAGCGGCCCGACCTCATCCTCAGCGTCGGATCGTTCGAGGACGATTGCGCCATCGCCCGAGAGATCATCGCCGCAGGGGTGAGAACGAAGACCTTCGCCCTCACAGCGGCGGCGATGCGGGAGTTCGGGCAGACCCTGGGGACCGGCGCCGAGGCCATCCTTGCTCCCAGCCAGTGGGAGCCGGATGCACGGTACCTGGTGGACTTCGGCCCGAGCGCCCAACAAGTGGCTACGCGCATCAGCGCGATGGACAGCGCCAGCGACTACCCCGCCGCCCAGGCCTATGCTGCCTGTCTGATCGCTCAGCACTGCCTGGAGGAGGCCGGCAGCGCCGACGATGAAGCGCTGTGGCGAGCCGCCTGCGCCCTCGATTGCACCACTTTCTTCGGCCAATCCAGGATCAACCCGAGGACGGGCATCCAGAGCGGACACGAGATGGTCTGGGTGCAGTGGCAAGGAGGAAAAAAGGTGGTGGTCTGGCCGCCGTCCGTGGCCCAGGCACGGCCCGTTTATCCGAGGAGCTAACGCTTGGTGATCCCGGCTGAGTAATGTAGGAGCCTCGATAACAACTTCAGGCCCGGGAGACGTTCGCCTTCTGCCTCGACGGCGCTGGCCGCTAGCGCGTCTAGTGCGGGGACGCCGGAAGGTTCCAGCTCCCGCGGCAGGGGGATAGGCTCCAGACCACCTCAAACAACCGAACCTGGTCTCAGTGCCCCGCGGAAACCCGATCATCGCCCCGCTCTCTTCCCCGAGCGGCTCCAAGGCTCTATCCGGCCTTCCCTGCGGGCTTTCTTGCGCTGCACTCCGGTCAGGATTTTGTACGTCCGCTCTATGTAAGCCTCGTTCCGGGAGATGGGGAGGTCTTCGGCCAGAGGCAACGCCTTGCCACCCCCCGTCAGTGATACGGTATGCCAGCGGCCAGGGTACGCCTGCACCAGGGCGTCGCGGAACTCGTAGCTACGGCTCTCCTCCACCACGGCCCTTCCCAACTCCACGCGGGTCAGAGCCGACTTATCCCCCACCAGGCACATCCGCAGCCCGCCGACCTCCCACAGCCGTAATGCTCGCGCCCGGAAGGACACACGGTCACCCTCCCGACACGTCTTAATGTCCTGCACCGAGGCAAGCACTTGCGTCATCTCCCTCCAGCTAACGAACTAAAGCCCTCGATTAACGCCAAGAGTCGGCACCAGCCTTGCTCAACCTCTGCTAGAAGCTGCGAGCGCAGACCGTTCCTACCCCTCAGATGCCTTCCCGCTCCCGCCACTGGCGGATCACTGGAGCGTGCTCCCGATAGTGGTCGATGCCGGTAGCGTGGAGGATGCGATAGGTGGCACGTCCCTCCTCAAAGCGGTCCGTGGGGACCTGCTCGGCCGCTTCCACGAAAGCCGCCTTACTGGCCTTCAGCTCCTGCATCATTTCTATAAAGGTGGTGTCGACCTTCGCCTCAGCGAACCCGGCGTTCCACGGGTCAGGGTCGCCGTAGTCTATGCCCTCAGGCACCGGGCGCTCGCCACGAGCTATCCTCTCAAAGGCCTGAGCCATCTCCCTGTGCCAGCCGGAAACGTGGGCCAGGATGTCGCGCACGCTCCAGTCGCCGTACCAGACGCGGGTCGCGGCCTCCTCGCCTAGCCCTTCCAGTGTCGAAAGAAGGCTGGCGAACTCGGTGTCAAGGGTCTGCAGGAGATCCTCTTTGGTCACGCTTTTCTCCCTTCTAAGCCTCCGCGACTGGAAGCTCGCGGCTCGCAAATCCTCTCCAGGCGAAGGGTCCAAGGGCAACGCGACGCCAGGACTGGCTGCACGTGGTAGGGTCGTCGCCTTACGAATCGTAGCCCAGCCAGTCCCGACACGCCTGCTGAAGGCCTATGGCTCGCTGTCGCCAGCGTCCAGAAGGCGATGCTCACCCCGTCCTTGGTCTGGGCGTACTGGATGCGAGGCTCCAGTCACTCCGTCTGCTCAACCTTCTCCGCGGTTGCCTTCACGCCCTCTCCTTCAGACGGCGCCAGGATCATGATCGGGATCTTTCGACCAGCCCGCCCCTTATACCTCTCGTAGCCGGAGTACATCCTAACCGCACGCTCCCAGATCTCTGCCCTTTCAGCCTCCTCGGCCTCGCGGGCCACGTAGGTGCCGCGGTTACCGCTGATCTCTACGATTGCCTCGGGACTGGCGCGAAGATTGTGATACCAGCCGGGATGTCGAGTACTCCCAAATCGCGTTCCGATGACCGCCAGGCCGTCATCCCGTTCGACGTAGAGTAGGGGAACCGTGCGGGGCTCGCCACTCTTCGCACCGGTGGTGGTCAGTAGAAGTACCGGGTAACTGGATGCGAAACTAACCCGACCTCGGGTCAGCCGTAGCAGTGGCCGGTCCACGAGATGCATGGTCCTTCGGAAGAACCACGCTCCAGGCCGTGACGAGACCAACGAGACTGTCAGCCTTCCCAGCCACGATCGGTTCGACTCATCTAGTTCCATGGCTTCTCCCTTCCGTCACTCCTGCCACTTCACCTCATGCAGCCGTACCGGCTTCTCGAAGCCCTTCAGCGTGGCCTCGCCCATGTCGTCGAAGGTGAAGCCCTTACCGGCAGCCAGCTCCTGAACGACATTGGAGGCTAGTATCTGACCCGCCTCAGCCTGTGAGCATATCCGTGCCGCCAGGTTGACTGCCGTCCCGAACAGGTCCTCATCCTCCGCTATCGGCTCCCCTGCGTTCAGCCCGACCCGCACCATGATGGGCTCATCCGCCCCCTCGTTGTGCTCCGCGAACGCCCGCTGCATGGCGATGGCGCACTCCAGGGCCTTGGTCGCTGAGGAGAAGGAGGCCATGAAGCCGTCGCCCATCGTCTTCACCTCGGAGCCGCCGTGGGCCTTCAGCGCCTGCCGCACTATGCGCTCGTGCTCGCGTAGAAGCTCCCTGCCCTTGGCGTCGCCGAGGCGCGCGGTCAGCGCCGTGGAGCCCTCCATGTCTGTGAAGAGGATGGTGTGAACGATGTCGGCTGACAGCCCCTCGGCTCCGGTTTCGGTCTCCTCACCCTCGCCCAGGAACTCGTCGATGACCTGGAGCACCGCCTCCATGTCACCCTGCGGCGGCAATAATGACTCCCCCTCAAGTAAGGCGAAGCGCGCATCCGGAATGCGGGAGGCGAGACCCCTGGCGATGTGCACCTCTGGGAAGGCGAGCTGGCGACGATGCAGCACAAGCGTCGGCGCCTTCAACTTTGGCAGCAAGGTCGTCACATCAAACTGCATGGTCGCGCGCGTTTGGGCCTGCGCTGTCTCTTGCGTGACGCTTTCCCGCGTCATCGCAGCGTACCGGCGCGCCTGTTCACCTGCCGACCACCCCATGAGAATGTGGGCTATTGACTCCGTGTACGTCGTCCAGTCCTTGTCCCTGAGTGCGATTATTGACTGGGCTTGTGGCGATTGGTATGCGTCAGTGGCTCGCGCCCAGGAACACCAGAGAAGTAGCTGAGAGACGCGCTCAGGGTGACGTGCTGCGTAGGCTATGGCCACAGGCCCGAAGAGGAAGGGCCCGAATAGGGCGAACCTTGCCAGGCCCAGACGGCCTACTACCGCCTCCAGGTCGGACACCTGGGCGTCCAGGGAGAAATCGGTCACGTCGCGGTCGGAGAGCCCAGTCCCCCTGGCGTCATATCGGACTACCCTTCGCTTCTCCGCCAGACGTTCATACCAGATGCGCGATTCAGGTAATTGCCACTCCAGCTGGATGTGACTGTAGGGAAAGGACAGGTGCACAAGGGGTATCCCTTCCCCCAACGTCCAGAAGGCGATGCTCACCCCGTCCTTGGTCTTGGCGTACTGGATGCTCGGCTCCATGGCGGGGATATTGTACGCCTCTGGACTATCCCTGTCTCGGTGTCACTGGCCGTCAGCAGGCGGCGGCCCGCCAGTAGGCGTGGGCTGCGGTAGGCCCGCGATTGTGCTGCTGGGCGGGGCGGGTGTCAACGGGCTGGACGCACGGGTGTATAATTGCGGCGCTTGGACGAGAAGAGGGGCGGTGTGAACTACCTGCGACCCGCGATCATCGGCCTGCTGGTACTGGCCCTGATCGGGGCCACAGCAGCCTTCGCTGTCTCAGACACCTACGACGGTGTCTCCTTCCATCCCTTCACCATGGATCCGGATAACAATACCTGCGTCGACTGGCCCGATGAGAGCACAAAGAACTGTGACCCGGTAAACCTCGTCTTCCCAGAGGCGACCTGGCAGCAGGTGAGCGCGGCCCTAGAGGCGGAGGGCTGGACAAGCGGCAGCGGGTCCACCCAGTGGCTGCACTTCAACGACGCCACTCTCGTCCCCCAGGACGAGCAGATCGTCCTTCAGGAAGGCTTCTTTCATCGCTACCACTTGCGGCTCTGGCGGGTCCCTGGCTCCAATCCGCCAGTGACGCTGGGAGCGGCCCAC
>CAZYOV010000161.1:0-4815 GCA_964649215.1 uncultured Dehalococcoidia bacterium | reverse complement strand
CCGCCGGCAGGTAGGCGCGGCGCAGAGGGCCCTTCACAGGCTCGACGCGTACGCGGGAGCGGTAGACCACAGGCTCAGCCAAGGTAGCCCCTCCTCTGTTGATGCGTTACAGGTACGGGGTGATCCTGATCTGCATTATAAGCCTTGACGCGAGCCAGCGGGCTCTAGGTCTGCGGACGGCGGAAGTCGTGCTCTAATATGCCGTAGATGACGCTGTCCACCCAGCGCCCGTCCACCCAGTCCGACTGGCGCATAACGCCCTCCTGGACGAAGCCGATCTTCTCATAGACGTGGCGAGCGCGGTCGTTGTAGTCGAAGGTGGCGAGCCAGACGCGGTGCAGGCCGATTGTATCGAACAGGAAGGCGAGAAAGGCGCGGAGGGCGTCGGTGCCGTAGCCACGCTCGCTATAGTCGGGATGGCCGATGAGGATGTCTATGGCAGCCATCCTGTGGAGGAGCTCGACGCGGTTGTAGGCGACGACGCCGATGGGATGGTGATCGACCTCGATGGTGAAGCAACGGCCCAGACGGGGCTTGGAGCCGTCGAAATTGTAGGGCTGCCAGTGGCGGAGGAAGCCATCCAGAGAGTCGTAGTGACCACCTTCGCCCCAGAAGGGCTGGACTTCGGGGTCGCTAGCCCACTCGTAGAAGAGGGGGGCCTCGTGGGCGCGCATGGGGCGGACGCGGGTCTTCCGGCCGCGGATTTCGGCGGATTCGATAGAGTCCAGACGGAGTGCAGTTGTAGCCGTGATGGGCTCCGTCACGCGGCCTATCGCCACTCGATGGCGACGACGGGAACCGGCTCCGAGATGCCCTTCAGGCTCACGAGGCGCGGCTCCAATAGAGAGTATCGGACCGCGTCTCCCGCCAGGGTCGCCTGGCTGGCCAGGATCTCTCCCCCTTCGGCGAGCGCCGCGATGCGAGCGGCCTTGTGGACACCCTTGCCACCGTAGTCGCGGCCGCGGCGGGTGGCCTCGGCAGCGTGCAGGCCGATACGAACCTGGACGGCGAAGCCGTGCTCGCGGCGGTGATCGGCCAGGGTGCGCTGAATGGCCGCAGCGCACTCGACTGCCCCAGCGGCGTCAGGGAAGGCCACGAAGAAGCCATCGCCGGCGTGCTTGACCTCTTCCCCTTTATGTTCGCCGAACAGCGAGCGGAGGGTCTGGTCGTGCCAATGCAGCAGGTTCTCCCAGGCCTCGTCTCCGATCGCCTCCACCAGGTTCGTAGACTTGACGATGTCGGTGAACATGAACGTTTTGACCGCGCGGGGGGTGGCCTTCTGGGAGGCGCCGTCCCCGAGAAGCTCGGCGGCCCGGCGCGCGTCGGGCACGGCGCCCAGACGCTCGAAGGCGGACTTGGCGGACCGGAGCTCCAGATTCGCAGCTTCGCCATCCCCTCCGGCCTGATACGCAGCCGCCAGGAGCATTCTCGCCCTGGCCACCTCATATGGGACGTCCACCTCCTGCCAGAGGCGCCATCCCCGCCGCAGGCTCTCGCACGCCGCCGCCGCGTCACCCTCGGCGAGCTGGGCGGCCCCGAGGGCGCAGGCGGCGCTGGCCCGGAGCGCGAGTGTGTCGTACGTCTCGGCGATCGCCTCCAGTTCGTCCGCGGCAGAGCGGGCCGTCTCCAGGTCACCGGCGGCAACGGCGATCTCGACCTGCGGCGGCAGCAGTCGGACGCGCGCCAGCCGGTCCCACGATTGGTCGGCGATGGCACGATTGATCATGCTGCCGGCGGCATCGATGTTTCCCTCCGCGAGCCGGAGCAGCGCGAGCCCCGGCTGCGGCTCGCGGCCCAGCTCGTGGGCCTGGCAGAAGGCGTCGTCAGCGGCGGGCAGGTCGCCCATACGGAGGCGGATCTCGCCGATCTGGTAGAAGGCCTCCCCGGTCGCTTGCAGGTTGAAGCCTTGCAACTCGTCGCGGGCCCGTGTGGCCTCTTCTTCGGCCTCGGCCCAAGCCCCTCGAAGGCGCATGATCTGGGCGTGTTGCACGCGGCACAGCCCGGGGAAGCCCGCGATGGACTGCCGGCCGCACCAGCGCTGGGCGGCGTCGGTCCAATCGGCGGCCCGGCGGTAATCGGCCAGCCGATCGCAGGTAGTGATCATGCTACAGTAGATAACACCGGTGGCGAGCGGGCCGAGCTCGCCGCTAACGGCAGCGACCATCGCCTCGTCCAGCAGGGCCATACCCTCGGCGACTTGGCCCTTGGCCACAAGGACGTTGCCCTGGTCGAACAAGCCAAACGCCTGAAGGTCGCGGTCGCCGAAGCGGCTCCCGATTTCATAGGTCCGCCTGGCGTAGTCAAGCGCGCCATCCAGGTTGCCAACTGACATAGTTACGTTGGTAGATATTCTGGCCAGGTGACCGTGCTCAGGGCAGTCCGGCTCAGCTTCCAGGAGACGCACCGCTCGACTCGACCAGCCCGCCGCAACCGAAGGCGCCAGCTTGGCGAAATGGTGAAAGCAGAGGTTGATAGCAACAGAGGCGGCGCTCCGAGCGTTCCCTGCCTCCGTGAAGCACGCGTAGGCCCGCTCTAGCGCCTCGATGCATTCATCGGTGCGACCGGTCCAGAAGGCGGCCTCGGCTAATCTCTCGAGGTCCTCCGGAGACAGATCTTCGGAAGCGTCGACAGCAGTCAGGAGATCGAGCGCCTCCTGCCAGGCGTGGCGCGCGATGGCGTCCCTAGCCTGTTCTAGGGAGTTGTCTGTTGCGGAGACGTCCTTAGTCATTGAGGTGGCCCTGGTATTCTAGCCGATCCTAGCCCGGCATATCGATGAAGTGGCCAAGCTTGTCCCGCTTCGTCTCCAGGTAGCGCCAGTTATGGGGGTTGGGCGCGGCCATGATGGAGACGCGCTCAACCACCTTGAGGCCGTAGCCCTCCAGGCCGGCGCGCTTATCGGGGTTGTTGGTGAGGAGGCGTATCTCCTTAAGGCCGAGATCCAGGAGGATCTGCATGCCGATGCCGTAGTCCCTGCGGTCGGCGGGGAAGCCCAACGCCTCGTTGGCTTCGACGGTGTCGTAGCCCTGAGTCTCCTGGAGGGCGTAGGCGCGGATCTTGTTGCAGAGGCCGATGCCACGCCCCTCCTGACGCATGTAGACGAGGACGCCGCGCCCCTCTTCAGCGATGCGTTCCAGGGCGAGCTCGACCTGATCGCCGCAGTCGCAGCGCAGGGAGTGGAAGACATCGCCGGTGATGCACTGGGAGTGGACACGCACGAGAACTGGTTCCGGTCCGCTGATGTCACCCAGGACGAAGGCGGCGTGCTCGTCGGGGTCGATGTCCGAGCGGTAGGCGAAGAGGCGGAACTCGCCGTAGCGCGTGGGGACAGCGGTCTCAGCGACGCGATCAACCAGCCGTTCGCCTTGAACGCGATGGCGGATGAGCTGAGAGATGGTGATGATCTTGATGCCGTGGCGTTTAGCGAAGCGTTTGAGGTCCGGCAGGCGAGCCATGGTGCCGTCGGAGCGCATCACCTCGCAGAGGGCAGCCGCGGGCCGGAGGCCGGCCATGCGGCAGAGGTCAACGCTGGCCTCAGTGTGGCCGGCGCGAACTAGAACGCCGCCCTCGCGCACCCGTAGGGGATAGATGTGTCCCGGCATGACCAGGTCCTGGGCCGCCGAAGCGGGGTCCGCCAGGACACTGATAGTCTTCGCTCGGTCGGCGGCGGATACGCCGGTAGTTATGTCGTGTTGGGCGTCCACGGAGACGGTGAAGGCGGTGCCGAACTGGGCCTGGTTCTGCTGATGGCCCACCATCATGGGGATGTGCAGGTCATCGAGGCGCTCGCCGGTCATAGGGACGCAGATGATACCCGTGGTGTACTTGAGCATGAAGCTGATGGTCTCAGCGGATACGAACTGAGCGGGAATAATGAGGTCGCCCTCGTTCTCGCGCCCTTCATCGTCGATGATGATGACGAAGCCACCGCGGCGGAATTTGTCGATGGCCTCTTCTACGGTGGCCAACGGGGAGCCGGTGCGCTGCTTGGCGCGGCGGTGTTCGTCGATGGACTCTATCAAGGCGGACCTCCTCCCGAGAGATCGGGTCCCCAGATACCCGGGGTACCCGTGCTCTAGCTGCGCCCGCTAGCGCGCCCTATCAGAGAGCATCTGCCCGACGTAGCGGGCGATTATATCGCTCTCCAAGTTTACACTATCGCCAGGTTTCTTACGAGTTAGGTTAGTATGCTCCTGCGTGTATTGCACCAGCGAGACGCTGAAGGAGGTCTCATCCTTGGCGATGACGGTGAGGCTGGCGCCGTCCACGGCGATGGGACCCTTGACGATACAATGGCTGAGGATGTCCAGCGGCGCCTGATAGCGAGCGATCACGGCTTCCCCCTCCGGCGTGAGAGAGAGGAGGGCGCCGGTGGCTTCCGTCACGCCACGGACGAGGTGCCCGGACAGACGATCGGAGAGGGTGAGGGAGCGTTCCAGGTTCACGGCATCGCCCGGTTGGAGCTGGCCCAGGTTGGAGCGACGGTAGGTCTCCGGCATGCAGTTGAAGTGGAGCACCTCCCCGTCCATACGCATGACGGTGAGGTCAACGCCGTTTATGGCGATGGAGTCGCCCGGGTTGGTGCCGGAGAGGACCTCCTTGCAGGCGATGACGAGACGGCCCTCATCAGCCTCACGGACGGCGCCGACCTCTTCGATGATGCCGGTGAACATGGGGTTCAGAACCTAGAACCTACAAACCTAAGAACCTACGAACCGTGGGTTCAGGGTACAAGGTAGTATTCAGCGGGGCAAGAGCGCCCCGCTAGACGCAATCCTCCAGCGGCCCGGGATAGTCCCCGACCTGCTGACCGAGGCG
>CAZYOV010000160.1:0-4827 GCA_964649215.1 uncultured Dehalococcoidia bacterium | reverse complement strand
GTTACCATGAGGCTAGCTTCACGTTAACGGGAGGGTTTGCCGAACTTCATGCCCGGGACCGTCGTCGACATGCATGTGCACACGGTGCGCGGCGCCTCCGATTCCTCGCTCACCCCTGAGGAGCTCATCGAGGAGGCCCAGCGCATCGGGCTCGGCGGTGTAAACATCTCCGAGCACGACCGCGTGTGGGAGGTGCGTCAGATCGAGGAGTTCCGCCGGGAGAGCGGGCTGTTCGTCTCACGGGGGATGGAGGTGTCGACGGACTTGGGGCACATGATCGTGATCGGGCTGGACTCCTACCTGCCGGGGATCCGTCGCGCCGCGGAGCTGCGGCGGGCGGTGGACGAAGTCGGTGGCTTCATGATTGTGGCTCACCCGTTCCGCCACTTCTTCGACCCGATCCACTTCCGTCGCGATGGGCGACCGCCGTTCGAGATGACGCCTGAGGAGGCCGCCGAGCGAATGGCCGTCTTCCGGCTGGTGGACGAGCTGGAGGTCGCCAACGGCGGCTGCACGCCGCGGGAGAACCAGTTCGCACTGCGGCTGGCACGCGTCCTGGGTAAGCGGGGCGTCGGCGCCAGCGATTGTCACTCCACTCAGGGCGTGGGCTACTTCACGACGGCGTTCGAGGAGGAGCTGCGCGATCAAGCTCACATGCTGGCGGAGCTGCGAGCGGGCCGCTACCACGCGTACGAGGGGTTGAACGTGGGTGAGTTCCGCCCCTACGTGGAGCAGGCGACAGCCCCCAGCTGAACGAGGGCCTGCACACACAGCCTCACTTTACTTTCGAATCGCATACTGTCTCGACGTCTTCACGGCTAATTCACGGGCAAATTCACTGTTCTGGGGCCTGCATTTACTCCAGGTCAGTTACATTGCCCCTGTGGCGGTACGCTCCGCTCCTGGTTTAGCCTATTCCGACCGCGGCGAAGAGGAGGATTCCCGTGCACAAGTATGAGTTAGAGCAGCTCCTTATGGACTCGGAAGGGATGAAGCGTCTGACCGAAAGGGCTGCAGGGATCAAGGAGAGATATGGGGGGAGAGGCGGAACGGAGGGCGAAGCGGCTGAACGGCTCGGCGCTTTGGAGCCTCCGCCTCATGCAGAAAGGCCGACTGCAGAGGAGATCCAGGCGAATGACCAGGATCATCTGGCCAAGAGCGACCTGACCATAAACCTAACACGCTTTGTTGGGGAGGGCGAGGAGGATGATGTCAGGACCGCCCTGAAGGCCTTGTCCGAGAGATGCAAAAGGGACCCTTCTGAGTCCAACCAGGTGTTCCTCGAGGATGGGATCAACCAGTTGATCTCGGCAGGTGAGCCAGATGACGTAGGCCTTGAGCTTGTGAACGCGGCAGTGCAGGTCCTTGAATCGATCGGGCGTCCCCAGAGAAAAAGGGAGCAGCGACGATGAGCATATGGACGAGGCTCTACCAGCATACCAGCTACCGTGGCCGATCGACGTACGCTAGCCTTCCCTATCAGTTCAGCCCTAGCACCTACCAGCGGATCTCCAAGGGTTGGTTGGACAGCGTCAATCTGCACGATAGGATATCGTCTCTTGACGTGGGAGCTAGTCGTTGGGAACAAGGTGGCTATACCATATTGTTCCAGCATTCTAACTATCGCGGCCGTTACGTGATGTTCTCTGCCACGCCGGGCAGCACTGTCCGAACAGCCCACTTATTCGGCGAAAACTTTAACGACAGGACCTCATCAGCGTTGATCGTGCGGCGGTTTAGCGTAGAGCTGCCACCGATTGCCCTGGGGGGCCTTGGTACGCCGCCATTGAGGCAACAGATCGGCGACCTCTCCGCGTCCATTCCCAGGCTCTCGCCGAGAGGGGATCCGGTAATCACCTGGGATATGTGGCCTGGCTTCTCGCCGTCGAGCAAGTATGTCTACATCCGCGTACCGGTTCGGGTCGATGTGCCGAACTGGTTCGACTACGACGCCGAGATCCGGCTCTGGATATACCTGTACGTCAATAGTGGTGGGCGGGCTCGCGGCTATGTGGCCTGGTACGGGGCCCGGGTGGAAGGGGGCTGGAAGACGGGGAGCATTCTCGACCGACTTATGGATGGTATTCCGAGCAGACTGGGCGATATCAACAGTCGAATTTCCAATGCTCTGAGTTCGCTGGATGCGTTGTCCTTCGTTCGCTTGTATTACCTCCCAGGCACGGCGAGCCATACAGGCCATGTGAACGATGACGTGTCGATAGTTCTAGTGAAGCAGGTGTGAGGCTTTAGGCCAGCCGAACTAGGGTTGCGCCGGCAGGGACATGCTCGGATGTCAGAAGCCGGCATCCGAGCATGCGTTCTAGCCTGACGCCGCTGCTGATGCTACAATAGCGGCGGTTTGAGCCGCACCTACGTTTCCCTGGACCTTGAGACCACCGGTCTCGATCCTCAGTCCGACGCCATCATCGAGATCGGCGCCGTGAAGTTCAGCCGCGACGCGGTCCTGGACCGCTTCTCCACCTTCGTCAACCCTCACCTGCCGATCCCGGAGCGCATACAGATTCTTACCGGCATCCGCGAGGACGATGTCCAAGACGCGCCGCCCCTGGAGGCGGTGGCGGCTGACCTGGAGCGGTTCATCGATGGTTGCGTCCTCGTCGGCAGCAACGTAATCGGCTTCGACGCGCCCGCGCTGGACGCCAGGGGCATACGCCGCGGCGAGGAGATCTACGATACTCACGACCTGGCGACGCTGCTCCTGCCCGGCCTGCCCGAATACGGCCTCGCCGCCCTCGCCGGCCACTTTGAGATCGAGATGCCGGTGCATCATCGCGCCCTGCCCGACGCCGAAACGGCGCGTGGCATTTTCCTGGCGCTGGTCGATCGCGCCGCCGCCCTGCCGGCTGACGTCCTCTCGCAGGCTGCCGCCTGGTTGGCCCCCACGGCCTGGCCCTGGCGCAACTTCTTCCGCGAGGCGTGGGAGGATGTCGCCGCCGAGGGCAGGGCGGGCCGGCCGTTCGCGCTCTCCCGGCCGAAGATCGCGGAGCCGTTGCAACCGAGGGAGCGCCGGCGACCCATCGATCCGGAGGAGGCGCTGGCCGTGCTCGCCTCGGCCCGCGGCCGCCCGGAGGTGCTGCCGCAGTTCGAGGAGCGGCCGCAGCAGCAGGCGGCGCTGCGCGTCGTGGCTCAGGCGCTGAACGAGGAGAACCGGCTGCTTCTGGAGGCGGGCACCGGCACCGGCAAGTCGCTGGCCTACCTGATCCCGGCAGCCGCCCACGCCCTGGCTAACGAGAGCCGCGTCGTGGTCTCCACGGCTACGATTAACCTTCAGGAGCAGCTAATCGGCAAGGACATCCCGACCCTGGAGGCGCTGCTGCCGCTCAACGGCGGCGACTTTCGCGCCTGCGTGCTGAAGGGTCGGCGCAACTATCTCTGTCTGCGCCGCTTCGAGGCGCTTCGCGTCGGCGCCGATCTCAGCGACGACGAGGCGCGCATCGCCGCGCGCATCCTCATCTGGCTTACCCAGACGGAGACAGGCGACCGCTCCGAGCTGAGGCTCTCCCAGGGCGAGGAGCCGATCTGGCGCCGTCTCTGCGCCGAGGGTGCGGAGTGCACCGCCGATAACAGTCCGTTTGTGGTAGAGGGGACGTGCTTTCTGCAGAGGGCGCGCAAGCGGGCCGAGGCAGCGCATCTGGTGGTGGTCAACCACGCTCTCCTTCTCTCGGATATCGCCTACGGTGGCCGCGTGCTGCCGCCCTACGACAACGTCATCATCGACGAGGCGCACCATCTGGAGGCCGAGGCCACGCGTCAGTTCGGCTTTAGCGCCGGCGAGCGGGAGATAACGAGTCTGCTGGAGCGCAGCGAGGCGCTTCGTGGGGATGTTCGCGCCGCCCTGCGGGGCAGCGCTGCCGCCCTCGGCCCCGGTGCCCGGCTGGGCGGTATCGCTGAGGCGATCGCTCAAGCGGCCGCGGGCGCCCGCCCACGGGCGGCGGAGATGTCGGCCCAGCTAGGCACGTTCCTCAAGCAACACGCCGCCGCGGACGCCGGCGGCGGGCGACAGCCTCTCCTCCTCAACCGTGCCATGCGAGTGCAGCCGGACTGGTCGCAGGTGGAGATCGCCTGGGAGAACCTGCGCCTGGCCCTGAGCAGCCTCACCTCGCTGCTGGAAAAGCTCGCGGAGGCGCTCACGGACGGCTCCGAGCCGGGCCTCGAACTCGTTGTGGCCGAAGTGGGGGCTCTGCTGCAGGAGGCGAAGGAGATCGGTGACGGACTGGCCGCTGCTATCGAGACTGAGGACCCGCAGAGGGTTGTCTGGCTGGAGCTCGACCGGCGCGACGGCTCACCGCTCGTCGCCTCGGCACCCCTACGGGTGGACGAGGTGCTGCGTCAGCGGCTATACGAGGGTCAGCGCTCCGTGATCCTCACCGGCGCCACGCTCGCCGTTCAGGGGAGCTTCGATTACGTGAGGGAGCGGCTGGGCATGGAGGATGCCCACGAGATGCTGCTGGACTCCCCGTTCGACTACCGGAACGCGGCGTTGCTGCTGGTCCCCAGCGATATGCCGGAGCCCAGCCAGCCGGACTACACGGACGCCATAGCGCGTGCCCTGATCGATCTGGCGCGGGCGGCGGGCGGCCGCGGGCTGGTGCTGTTCACGTCGCACTCGGCGCTGCGGGCCGCCCACGCGCTGACGCGAGATCAGCTTCAGGCGGCCGGCATAGACGTCCTGGCGCAGGGGATCGACGGCTCGCCGCGGCAGCTCGTTAGGGCGCTCAAGTCCAACCCCAGGGCGGTAGTTCTGGGGACCGCCAGCTTCTGGGAGGGGGTGGACATCGCCGGCAAGGCGCTGTCGCTGCTGGTCAT
>CAZYOV010000159.1:0-4841 GCA_964649215.1 uncultured Dehalococcoidia bacterium | reverse complement strand
AGGGGGTCCATCACCGTGTCCATGACCGGGCCGCAGGTGCGGCTCTCGCAGAAGGCGGGCGTGGCGAAGGCGACCAGCGTGGGTTTACCCGCGGTCAGCGCGTCCGCGACGGTGATCTCGTGCATGTGCGGGCGCGAGGGGAAGGAGGAGTCGATCTCCGTCACGTCGTCCACGTCGGCTAGCGTCAACTGCCGGCTGGCGGGGGCGGGGTCTCCGATAGCCGGCTCCATCGTCTCCTCGATGACGTCGAAGCGGAAGGGGATCGGCTCCAGCTCGCGGCCGTCGGCCAGAGTCATGTCGAGCTGCACACCCCAGGCGCCTGCGGTATCGAAGCTGACCTGGGTCACGTAGACGCCGTTGCTGCCCAGGAGGCGCTTCTCCTTCCCTGACTGTTCATCGATGAAAGAGAGCTCCACGGGGACGAACCGGGCGTCCGCCTCGGAGCTTAGCGCCGGCTCGTCGCCGGTCAGGTCGAAGAAGCGCAGGTGGATCTCAGCGTCGAGGACTGGGCCGTTCTCCTCGTCCAGCAGGCCGAGGCTGAAGCGATTGTCGCCGACGGCGAGGGTGCTGTTCGTGATGACCGGAAAGACCTCGCCCTGTCCCAGGGTGATGACGTTGGGGAACTCTGGAGCGGAGGGCGCCGACGATCCTCCGCAGGCGGCGGCCGCTGTGGCCAGGACCGCCAGGGCGGCCAGCACGGCGGCGAGGCGGCCGAGGCGCGACCGCCCGGCGATCGGATTCGCTGCCTTATTGCACAGGGTCAATTTCTCTCACCAGTGGTAGCCGGGGTGTCGTTGCAGACCCCATGCGAACAGGGCGGCCGCCAGACCCGTCAGCACGGCGAAATCGAGCGGCAGGCCGAAGTAGCCGGGGCCGTCATCGTATACGGCTATGCGTAGCAGGTCGACGCCGTAGGATAGGGGGTTGGCAGTGGCCAGAACCTTCAGCCAGGCCGGCAGGTCTTCCAGGGGGAAGAAGGCGCCGGAGAAGAACAACAGGGGGAACAAGACCAGGTTCATCACCAGGTGGAACCCCTGCATGGTGCGGATGCGGGAGGCGACTACCTGAGCGAAGCCGTTGAGGAGGAGGGCAAGAAGGGCGATACCGATGGCGGCCAGGGCGATGCCGGGGATGACGCCGTATTGCCACTCCAGGTCGATGGCGGGGATAGCGGCGGCCACGGCGAGTACGGCGAGCGCCTGGAGGCCGCCGATGCTTACGCCGGCCAGCGCCTTGCCCAGGAGGATCACCCGCGGTGAGTGGGGCGAAGCGAGCATGACGCGCATGAGGCCGGAGTCGCGGTCCCGGTAGTAGGAGGCGGAGGAGAAGGTGGAGGAGAAGAGGACGGCCATAGCGATCATACCTGGGACGAGGAAGGTCGCGTAGTCGCCGTCGCGGACCAGGGTGGGGTCCAGCCCCTGGGAGACGCCGGTGCCCAGGATCGCCAGGAGCATCAGCGGGAGGAGGATGGTGGAGTAGAGCTGGGAGCGGGAGCGGAGGACGGCTCGCACGTCCCGCTGGAGGAGGGCGCCGCAGGCGGCGAGGGCGCTCATCCTTCGACCCCCTGATCGGACAGGGAGGCGCCGACGATGTCGAAGTAGGCGTCCTCCAGGGTGGACTCCCGGATGCGAATGGCGCGGATGCCGTCTTCGGCGGCCTGGAAGAGGCGGGGGACGAATGCGGAGGCGGCGTCGACGGTAACGTGGAGGGTGGGGTGGGCCCAGGTGAGTTTACCGACGCCCTCCCAGGCGGCGATCTCATCCGCCAGGGTGGGTGGGAGGTCCGGCCACTCTACCCACACGGCGTCGCGCTTGAGCCCGGCCTTGAGCTGGGCGGGCGTGCCCTGGGCGGCCAGGCGGCCGCGGTGGATGAAGGCGACCTGCCGGCAGTGCTTATCGGCCTCGTGGACCTTGTTGGTGGCGAGGATGATGGTGGCGCCGGACTGGTTCGCATCGTGGAGGCGGGCCCAGAGGGCGGCCTCGGCGTCGGGGTCGAGGCCGGTGGTGGGCTCGTCGAGGAGGATGAGTTGGGGCGAGGGCAGGAGGACGCGGGCCAGCTCCAGGCGGCGCTTCATGCCGCCGGAGAGGGTTGAGACGAGCGAATCAGCGCGGTCCGCCAGGCCGACGCTCTCGAGGCGCTGCGCGATGGTTGTGCGGAGGGTGTGGCCAGCCAGGCCGTAGAGGCGGCCGTGGAGCCACAGCGTCTCGCGGAGCGTCATGAGGGGGTCGAGGCTGGTCTCCTGAAAGAGGAGGCCGATGCGGGCGCGGATCGCCGCCGAGGGCGGCTGGCCCAGGACGCGCACTTCGCCGGCGGAGGGCTGTCGCAGGCCGACGAGGAGGGAAAGGAGGGTGGACTTGCCGGAACCGTTGGGCCCGAGGAGGCCGAATACGGCGCCGGTGGGGACATCCAGTGTCAGGCCGTCCAGAGCCTGCCCTGTCCGCTTTGCGGACTCCGATGCTCCGCTCGGAGAGCCTGCCGAAGGGGCGGTGCGTGCGTCGTAGGCGAAGGAGAGGCCTTGCACCTGGGCGGCGAGATCGGTCGCGGGTGGGGCGGCGGTCGCGGTCATATCTACACAGCCATGATAGCGCGGGCTGGGTGCAGGGGGAACGGCGGCGCGTTGACGGCGTGAGGTGGGCCAACGGATAATGGCTGCGGATTGACGGGCTGCGGGGGCGGTGGTAGCGTGTTGGTGTACGGAGTACACTAAGTGTAATCTCATGCGTAATCTTCGAGTCGGGCTGGCCCAGGTCAACACCACGGTGGGCGACCTGGAGGGGAACGTCGCCAAGGTGCTGCAATACGTGGAGCGCGCCCGCGAGTTGGGGGTGGACATCGTCTCCTTCTCGGAGCTCACGGTGACAGGCTACCCGCCGGAGGACCTGCTGCTGCGGCGCTCGTTTCTGAGGGACAATCGGAAGGCGCTGGAGACGGTGGTGGAGGGCTGCGTCGGCATCACCGCCGTGGTCGGCTTCGTGGAGGTGGACGGCGACGACATCTACAACGCGGCGGCGGTCATCCATGACGGCCGCCTGGCCGATGTCTACCGCAAGCAGAGGCTGCCCAACTACGGCGTGTTCGACGAGTTGCGCTATTTCCGCCCCGGCGAGGGCTGTCCGGCGTACACGGTGGCGGGCGTGCGAGTGGGCCTGAATGTGTGCGAGGACATCTGGTACCCTGGGGACCCGACGCAGGCGCAGGCGAAGGCGGGTGCGCAGGTCATCGTCAACATCAACGGCTCGCCCTACCACGCGGGCAAGGGGGAGTTCCGCCGCCAGATGCTGGCCACGCGCGCCGTCGACTACGGCGTGTTCGTCTGCTACACGAACCAGGTGGGCGGCCAGGACGAGCTGGTGTTCGACGGCGGCTCTATGGTGCTTAGCCCCGAGGGCGAATTGGTGGCCCAGGCGGCGATGTTCGAGGAGGAGCTTCTGGTCTGCGACCTCGAGTGCGAAGAGGCGAAGCGAGCGGCTCGGGGCGCGGAGGTGCGGCACGTCGCGCTCAGCGACGGGCCGTTCGTTGCCGATAAGCCCGCGCTCCAACGGCGGTTGGCGCCGCCGCTGGAGGGGGAGGCGGAGGTGTACGCGGCGCTGGTGAGCGGCACGCGCGACTACGTGGCAAAGACCGGCTTCGGTAAGGTCGTCGTCGCGCTGTCCGGCGGGATCGACTCCAGCCTGGTGGCGGCGGTAGCAGTGGACGCAATTGGGCAGGAGAACGTTGTGGGGGTGAGTCTGCCCTCCCGATACTCCTCCGAGGGGAGCATGAAGGACGCGCAGGAGCTGGCGGAGAGGCTGGGGATCGAGCTGATGGTCATCCCCATCGAGCCGGCGCACGCAGCGTACCTGGAGATGCTTGAGCGGGCGTTCGCGGGGACGGAGCCCGGCGTGGCGGAGGAGAACATCCAGTCGCGCATCCGCGGAAACATCGTCATGGCGCTGTCGAACAAGTTCGGCTGGCTGGCGCTGACGACGGGGAACAAGAGCGAGTTCGCCACGGGCTACGCGACGCTGTACGGTGACATGGCCGGCGGGTTCGCCGTGATCAAGGACGTGCCGAAGACGCTGGTCTACCGGCTGGCGCGCCATCGCAACACCTGGCGGGACGGGCCGGTCATCTCGAAGATGGTGATGGAGAAACCGCCCTCAGCGGAGCTGAAGCCGGGGCAGATAGACCAGGACACGCTACCGCCCTACGAGGAGCTGGACCCGGTGCTGGAGGCGTACGTGGAGGAGGACAAGAGCATAGAGGAGATCGTGGCGATGGGCTACGACCGCGACCTGGTGGTGCGGGTGATCCAGATGGTGAACCGGAACGAGTACAAGCGCAGGCAGGCGCCGCCGGGGGTGAAGATAACGCCTCGCGCCTTCGGGCGTGACCGTCGTCTGCCGATAGCGAACAGATATAAGGGGTTCTAGTGAGCCCGCTGTGACCAAGCAGTTGTCGCGAAATGGGACCAGACCGCGCAATGAATTGCGCGGCTTTGACAGGGAGACGCGGCTGTATCATGTCTGGTTTTCGACGAAGCAGCGGAAGTGGCTTCTCGCCGGCGACGTCGAAATTCAGGCGAAGCGACTGCTCAAGCGTATCGCCGCTGACAAAGGGATCGACTTGAGAAGGTGCGAGACGATGGTTGACCACGTCCATCTGATGCTGTCCACAAGGGCCAACGAATTGTCTCGACAGGTCAAGCTTCTTAAGGGCATCTCTGCGCGTGGGCTGTTTCAAGAGTTTCCGGATCTCAAGTTGGATGCTCGGACAGATCATTTCTGGCAGCGTGGGTTTGGCTATCGGGAGCTTGAGGGCAGCGAGGCTCGACGGGTGGCGTGGTACATTGGGACGCAGAA
>CAZYOV010000158.1:0-5027 GCA_964649215.1 uncultured Dehalococcoidia bacterium | reverse complement strand
TCTCCTGGTACGACAACGAGTGGGGCTACGCCTGCCGCACGGGCGACCTGTGCGCTTTCCTGGCCGGCAAGGGCCTGTGAGCAAGCTCACCCTCACGGGCGGGGCTACAGCCGCTCTTGCCTTCCTGGCGGCGTTGGCCGTCATCACCGCCGCCTGCTCGAGCGGCGGGGGCCCAGGGGGTGAGACGCCGGCAGCCGAAACCCCATCTGCCCAGCAGCTGACAGCGGTGGTTGTGACCTCGGTCCTGGCGGAGGGGCCGAACCGCTTCGCTGTCGGTATCGTGGACCAGGAAGTCGGTGCGCCCGTCCTCGACGCCCAAGCGCGGTTCCGCTTCTTCAAGGTGCTGGAGGGCGACCAGGCGGAGCCGCGATTCGAGGCGGACTCCGAGTTCGTGGGCTTCGAGACCTTCTTCATCGACGAATCCACGGGAGAGAAAGTGGTCGCCGGCGATACCGGTATGTACGTTACCAACGTGGAATTCGACACGCCGGGCGACTGGGGAGTCGAAGTGGCAGGGACGCGGGACGGTGTGGAGTTCGGCCCGTTGCGCACAGGCTTTACCGTCCTCGAAAAGGGGCAGACCCTGTCGCTGGGAGACCCGGCGCCCCGCAGCACACAACCGACCATGGATGATGTCGACGACATCTCCGACATCGACACCGCGTCGCCGCATGACCCCGAGTTGCACCGCATTACCATCGCCGATGCCATCGCCACCGGCAAGCCTGTCGTCGCTCTCTTTGGCACGCCAGCCTTCTGTGAGACCCGCACCTGCGGGCCGGTGCTGGAGACGGTGATGCTGCCTCTCTCCGATACGTATGAGGACGAGGCGATCTTCATCCACGTGGAGCCCTACTTCTTGAAAGAAGCGCGTGAAAATAAGGGGCTATGCTCCGTCCCGGTGTTCAACCTCGAGTTCGCTCGCCAGGGTGTGGGCGAGGGGCCCGGACCCTGCCCGAAACTGTCGGAGGAAGAGCTGGCGGCCGCTGGTGAGAGCTGGAACCTGACCACCGAGCCCATCCTCTTCGTGATTGACCAAGACGGGAACATATCCGGCATCTTTGAGGGCATCGTCGGGCCGCAGGAGGTCGAGGAGGCGCTCCGGGAGATCCTGTAGCGCTAACGTCCATGTCGCATCCGATCCTCACGCCCGTCACAGCCAGGTTCCTCCCCGCCCTCACCCCGCTCCTGGCGCCGGACGATGGCGGCGCCAGCGGGGGCTGCAGGTACTAGACCCATGGCCCGCGGCCCAGACGTTGGCGACCCCGCGCCGCCCCTCCATCTCAGATCACATGAGGGCAAGACGTACTCCCTGGAGAAGTTCGCCGGACGGCCGCTCGCCCTCGTCTTCATCCGGCATCTCGCCTGACTCCCCTGACGGGAGCACGTGTCGCAGTTGCGACACCGGTACGAAGACTTCCGCGCGGCAGGTGCGGAGGTAGCGGTGATCTCCTTCGCCCAACGCCGGGCTATGGAGCACTACGCACGCGACCTGCGGATACCGTTCCCGTTGCTCTCCGACCCCGAGCGAGCCGCCTACAGAGCCTACGGGCTGCGCAAAGGCGGCCTCTGGAGCATCTTTGGGCCCAAAACCATCTGGGAGTACGTAAAGCTCATCGCGCGCGGGCGACTCTTCCGCGGCATCCAGGCCGATCCCTTCCAACTGGGCGGCGATTTCGTCATCGACGGAGGCGGTATAGTGCGCTTCGCTCACCGAAGCGAGGACCCGGCTGACCGGCCGGCGATGGATCGGCTTCTCCAGGCCATTCGCAGCCCCGCCCGCTAGCTCGCCAAATTCCTTGACGCCCTCAGCGACGAACCGATACAATCCTCTCCGTAACTATGTTCGAAGCTCTAACCGATAAACTTCAAGGCGCCTTTCGGCGTCTCGGTAGCCATGGCACCATTAGCGAGCAGGACCTTGACGAGGCTCTGCGCGAAGTGCGCTTGGCGCTGCTGGAGGCGGACGTCAACTTCAAGGTCGTCCGTGAGTTCGTCCAGGGGGTGAAGGAGCAGGCGCTGGGCGCCCGCGTGCTCTCCAGCCTCACCCCCATGCAGCAGATCATCGACGTCGTGCAGCAGCAGCTGATGGAGCTGCTGGGCGGCGGGCAGGCCCGGCTGGAGCATGCTAAGTCTGCGCCCACGGTGTTCATGCTGGTAGGGCTGAAGGGCTCCGGCAAGACCACCACAACGGCGAAGCTGGCCCTGCACCTGCGCCACCAGGGCGAAAACGCCCTGATGGTGGCCGCCGATGCCGAGCGTGTAGCCGCCGTTGAGCAGCTCGTCGCCCTGGGCAAGCAGCTTAGCATCCCGGTGTACGCCCAGAACGATAAGGCGCGTCCGGCTGATATCTGCAAGGGCGCGATGAAAGAGGCGAAGCGTAGCGGCGCCTCCACCGTCCTCGTGGACACGGTCGGCTACGTGCAGCTTGACCCCGAAGAGCTCAAAGAGCTGGTAGAGCTAAGGAAGCTGCTGGACCCCACCGAAGTCCTCCTGATAGCGGACGCCATGACCGGGCAGGAGGCGGTGCACGCTGCCGAGGAGTTCGGCCGTGCCGTGCCCCTTACCGGCCTGATCCTGACCAAGCTTGATGGCGATGCCCGCGGCGGCGCGGCCCTCTCCATTCGCGCCGTGACCGGCGTCCCCATCAAGTTCGTCGGCACCGGCGAGAAGGCGGACGCCCTGGAGCCGTTCCACCCCGATCGCTTCGCCTCCCGCATCCTGGGCATGGGCGATGTCCTCACCCTTATCGAGAAGGCGAAGGCCGAGCTGACGGATGAGGACGTGGATTCCCTCTCCGAGCGTATGAAGAAAGGCACGCTCACCCTGGAGGACTTCCTCACCCAGTATCAGCGGGTGCGACGCATGGGCCCCTTCAGCCAGCTCGTCGGCCTGCTGCCGGGGCTCTCCCAGATTAAGGGCCGCCTTAACGTAGACGAGATGGACGAGAAGTTCTTCGACCGCGTGGAAGCGATCATCTACTCGATGACGGTGGAGGAGCGGCGTCACCCGAAGATCATCGACGGCAGCCGCCGCCGCCGCATCGCTCAAGGGAGCGGCACCACCCCCGCCGATGTCAACCGCGTGCTCAAACAATACAAAGAAGCGAAGCGCATCATGCAGCAGATAACCACCGGACAGGACAGCAAGATCCTGTCGCTGTTCGGGTAAGCGAACCCAATAACCCGCACACTGGAGGTGCTTATTGCTCCGAATCCGTCTTTCCAGAGTAGGCAAGAAGAAGCAACCTTCCTATCGGCTTGTCGTCGCTGACTCGCGGGCGCCGCGAGATGGCGCCTTCATCAAGATCATCGGACACTACAACCCGCGCACGGACCCAACCACATTGGTGGTGAAGGAAGACGAGGCGGTAGAGTGGCTCAGCCGCGGCGCCCAGCCCTCAGACACAGTCGCCAAGCTGCTCACCCGCATCGGCGTGATGGAGCGCGCCGGCCGGGCGCCGGTGGTGTGGGACCGCAAGACGCCCGTCAAGCCGAAGAAGGCAGCAGCGGAGGAGCCCCCGGCAGCGGCTCCGGCCGCCGCCGCCAAGGAGGAGACGCCAGCGAAGGCTGAAGCCCCAGCCGAAGAGACGAAGGCGGAGGCGAAAGCCGAAGCTCCAGCCGAAGAGGCGAAGGCTGAAGCCCCAGCCGAAGAGACGAAGGCGGAGGTGGAGGCCGAAGTCCCAGCCGAAGAGGCGAAGGCTGAAGCCCCAGCCGAAGAGACGAAGGCGGAGGCGAAGGCCGAAGCCCCAGCCGAAGAGCCGAAGGCGGAGGCTGAAGCGGCCCCTGAGGCTCCCGCAGCAAAGGCGGCGCCAAAGGGTAAAGCGGCGGCAGCAAGGAAGGCGAAGGCCAAGGCCGAGGCCCCAACCGAAGAGGTGAAGGCGGAGGCTGAAGCGGCCCCTGAGGCCCCCGCAGCAAAGGCGGCGCCGAAGCGTAAAGCGGCTGCGGCAAGGAAGGCGAAGGCCAAGGCCGAGGCCCCAGCCGAAGAGGCGAAGGCGGAGGCTGAGGCCGAGCCCGCAGCCGAGGCCGCTGAGGAGGAGACCGAGGCGGAAGGCGAAACCCCAAACGAGAGCAAAGCCACGGAGTAGCCCATGAAAGAGCTCATCGAATTCATGGCCCGCGCCATCGTCGACTACCCGGATGAGGTTGAGGTGACTGAGGAGGAGACGGAAGACCAGATCGTGTTCCACCTCAAGGTCGCGGAATCGGACATGGGCAAGGTTATCGGCAAGCAGGGTCGCATCGCCAACGCCATGCGCACTCTGCTAAAGGTGGCCGCCATCCGCAGAGAGACGAAGGCGATCCTAGAGATCGGCTAGCGCGAACGCGGGCGGTTATGGAAAATGTCCCGCCCGGACACGTCGCCGTGGGTCGCATAGGCCCCGCCTGGGGCGTGCGCGGCGCCGTCAAGGTCATCCCCCTGGTGGACAAGCGGGAGAGGCTCGCCCGCGGGCGCAGCGTCACCGTGGATGACGAACGTCGCGTCATCGAAAGCTCCCGTTGGCAGAAAGGGCTCGTCTATCTCAAGCTGTCCGGCATCGATGACCGCGAGGCCGCCTCCTCTCTGCGGGACCGGTTCCTCGTCGTGCCGGAGAGCGAGCTGGAGCCGCTGCCGGAAGGCCGGTACTACCGCTTCCAGCTAATCGGCCTGGAGGTGCGCAGCGCGACCGGCGCCGTCCTGGGCCGCGTTACCGATATCCTCACCACCGGCGCCAACGATGTCTACATCGTCCGCAGCGAGAAGCGCGAGATCCTGGTGCCCGCGACCGATGAGGTGATCAAGGAGATCGACGTCGAGCGTGGTCTCATGCTGATCGAGGAGATTCCGGGGCTGATCCCCGAGCCACCCAGGAAGGGGTGACGCCCGCCGGAGCCGCCTCGCCTCTCCTTGACGCCCTTTCGAAGGGCTACCTATAATCGATGCGGTGGGGATATAGCTCAATTGGGAGAGCGCTGCCTTCGCATGGCAGAGGTTGCGGGTTCGAGTCCCGCTATCTCCACCAGTTGCTTGGCGCCCCGGTAGCTCAG
>CAZYOV010000157.1:0-5033 GCA_964649215.1 uncultured Dehalococcoidia bacterium | reverse complement strand
TTACGCAGATTTGGCGTGTCGGCCGTTTGTGACCGCAAACACATATTATATTGGGACCGTCAGCCTGTCAAGGCCACGTGCATCTCCAGGGGGCAGTCTGGCGGAGTGAGTTTGGCCGATAGGCTCGCTATCCAACAATAGTGGCCGTCAATCCGCGACCGTCCGCCTAATCGTACTCAAACCGGGCACGGTTGAAGGCAGCAAAGCTGCGAAGCCTTGACAAGCAATAGGGGCGATGCTAACTTCTAGCCACTGTCGCGCTAGGCTTTATAGCGCCCGGGTAACGTGAACTGCAATGATAGTCGTCCCTATTTGTAGGCAGTCGCCCGCCCCAACGCTCCCATCAGGCTGGGTCTAGGGGAGCTAGACGTGCAGCAGTATATCCTGCGGCGAGTCCTCCTAAACCTGCTGGTCATATTCTTCGTGGCCACGCTCGTCTTCCTGCTGCTGAGGATAGACACGGACTTCGTGGTGACTCAGCGCGCCCAGCAGACCCAGATCACCAGTCCGGAGGCGACGGAACAGGCCAGAGACTTGGTGCGCAACGACCTTGGCCTGAGCGGTTCGATCTTCGAGCAGTACAAGACATACCTCTGGAACCTTGCCCACCTGGACCTTGGTGAATCGTTCCAGGCCAAGGATGACGTGCTAAGTGAGATAGGACGCCGGATCGGCCCCTCGCTGGAGCTGGGGCTGCTCCAGATCATGATCGCTCTGCTGGTGGCGGTGCCTATTGGCGTCATCTCCGCAATACGGCAGGACTCAGCAATCGACTATATCCTCCGCTTCGTGTCTATCGCCTTGCTGGGGATCCCGGTGTTCGTGCTGGCCGTTATCGTACTGCTACTCTCCTCGCGCGAGTTGGGATACACGCCGCCGCTGACAACCTACCGCGATCTCGTTGGCTTCCCGCCGTTCGGAACGGACAAACCTGTGGACGTGTGGACCAACCTTCAGATCATGGCCATGCCGGCGATCATCGGCGGCCTTGGCACGGGCGCGATAATCATGCGCTTCCTGCGTTCGCAGATGCTGGAGGTGATGCGCCAGGACTACGTCCGTACCGCCTGGGCGAAGGGGCTAAGAGAGAGGGTCGTCATCCTGCGGCACTCCCTGAAGAACGCTATGATCCCCGTCCTCACCGTTGTCGGCCTCCTCCTGGGTACGCTGGTAAGCGCAAACGTAATCCTGGAGACGATCTTCGTCATTCCGGGTATCGGCCTATGGGTGGTCAACGCCATCGGCCAGTTCGACTACCCGGTGATACAAGGGGTGGTACTGGTGGTGGCGACGATACTGGTGTTCACCAACCTAATCGTGGACATCACTTACGCCTGGCTCGATCCCAGGATTCGCTACGGGTAGAGGGTAGAATCGTGCAGGCCGAAGACCAACAAGCTCAGTCCGCGGTCCTGGCCGCACCTGCCGAGTGGACGCTCCCCAAGCGGCCGAACGTCGCTTCCAATATCTGGAAGTTCATTCGGCGCAAGCCGCTTGGCGCTTTTGGGGTGCTCCTCGTCCTGGTGATGCTGGCGATGACGCTGGGCACTCCCAAGGCGGAATTCGGGGCGCCGGCGCTCCCCTCGCGTCCGCTGGGATTCGAGCTGGGGAAGCCCTGGCTAGCGCGCTACAATGCCGAGACGATCTTCCGCGAGGCCGAAACCGGCCGCATCGCCCAGTACTTCAATCCCAGCGCTGATCACTGGCTGGGCACGGACCGCGGCGGCCGCGATACCTACTCCCGCATGGTGTTCGCGGCCCGGCGTTCCCTTTTCATCGGCATTTGGGCGCTCGCCTTCGCCACCATCGTGGGCACCACCGTGGGCGTCCTCTCCGCCTACTTCCGCGGCTGGTTTGATACCATGACCCAGCGGCTAATGGACTCTCTTCAGGCCTTCCCGGCGTTGCTGATATTGATCCTTCTGATTTCTCTGTTTAATCCGGATTTAACTATTCTCGCCCTGGGCCTGGGGTTCGTCGGCGTAACGAGCGTGCAGCGTATCGTGAGGGGAGTAGTGCTGTCCACGCGTGAGCAGCCATACGTTGAGGCCGCTCGTGTCCTTGGCGCCACTGACCTTCGAACCATGGTGTTCCACATCCTGCCCAACATCATGGCGCCCATCATAATAATAGTATCTATCGGTCTCGGCGCGGTGATCCTGGCGGAGGCCGCGATCTCCTTCATCGCTCCCCAGCGTGTGCCTCAGGACCCCTCCTGGGGCATTATGCTGAGCGTCACACGTCAGTTCTTGCCGCCCGATCCGGAAGGGTACCACACGCTGGCCGCCGGCGGCGCTATCGTTTTCGCCGTCCTAGGATTCAATCTCGCCGGCGACGCTCTGAGAGATGTACTTGACCCGCGCTTGCGCGTTGGCTAATTTCATTCATAATGACGGCTAGCGGATTGCGGCTAGGCTAGGGGCAAAGGAGTCGGGAATGGCGGAGTCCAACTACTGGAAGAACTTCTGGCGGAAGCGGGTAACGCGGCGCCGCTTGATGGGGGGAGTGATCCTGGGAGGGGGCGGTTTGGCGGCGGCGACGATCGTCGGCTGCAGCAGCGACGGTACTACCACCACAACTGGTGGCACAGGTCAGACCCCAACTAACGGCGGGGACGGGTTCCGTGCCTCTGACATCCCCATCCATGACGCTCGTCGTCCGTTTGAGGCGCCGGGGACGACCGGCGGCACCCTGCGGTTCAGCGGCTTCGACGCGCTGGTCCTGGACACCTTCGACCCGCACCAGACTCAGTTTGGCCCCCTCTACAGCGGCCATTCGGCGGCGTTCAGCAAGCTCTACAAGTACGTATCGCACCGCGAACAGATCATGGAGCCGGACCTGGCGGAGTCGATGCCGGAGGTGATCGGCGACCCAGGCGCGCCCACGGAGTACATCATCAGGCTGCACCGCGGCGTCAAGTTCCATGACCCCGCCAGCCTCTCCTCGGACGTGCGCGATAAGGTGGACATCAAGGACGCCAACTCTAAGTTTCCGGGCCTGCCCGGTCGCGAACTGACTGCGGACGACGTGGTGTGGAGCTTCGAGAGGCAAAAGAACGAGTCCAGCCCTCGCTACACCCTGTACTACCGTAGCAGCCAGTACCTGACGATGGAGAAGATCGAAAAGATAGATGACTACACCGTCAAGATAACCACGTCCAAGCCCGTATCGCCTCTGCTGCACTTTCTGGCGGACACCAACGCCTTCATCATCCCCCGTGAGGTGGTGGACGAGGAGCGCGATGCCCTGGAGTTTCCGCGGTCGGAGCCGCAGGGCCGCATGATCGGCACCGGGCCCTTTATCTGGGGCAGCCTGAAATCCCTTCAGGAGATCACCTTCTTCCGAAACCCCGAGTGGTTCGGGTGGGATCAGCCGGAGCTGGCGCGGCCCTTCCTGGACGGCTACACCTCATTCTTCATCGTCGATAACGCCAGCAACGAGTCGCTCTTTCGGGACAAGAGGCTTGATGTCGCCGGGGCGTCCGGCGCCGACCCTTCCTGGGTGTTCGACATCAAGGACGAGAAGCCGGAGCTGCAGTTTCTGCGGGAGGTCATCTCCGGCTGGGTCAACACCCGCTTCAAGCTGTTCGACAACCAGACCGGGGCGCCGTGCCCTACATGGAGCGATCCGCGCCTGCGCAAGGCCGTCCACCTGACGGCCGACCGCCAGCAGGTGGCGGACACTCTCTGGGCGGGCGAGGCGCTGTTGACGGCTCCCGTGGGGCCAGCCATCTCAAAGTGGGCGCTCCCTCAAGAAGAGCTGCTGACGATCCCCGGATTCCGGCAGCCTGTCGCAGAGCGGGAAGAGGACCTGGCCCTGGCGCGTCAGCTTTACGAGGAGGCGGGTAGCCCTGAGATTGAGTTCACCTTCGCCGACCTGCCGTCTAACATCCCGGAGTTCGCACCCAGCTTCATAGAGGGCCTGCGACAGAACCTTGGCGATAACGTCAAGAAGCAGGTGATCCGCGCCTACCCGCAGATAACGGAAGGCCTCCTCAAGGGGTGCGACCAGATGGTCGCCACCTGGGGGTTCGACAACGGCTGGATAGACCTGGACGACTGGGTCTACCCTTACTTCCACAGCGGCGGCCCCAAGAACTCCTTCGGGGTGAGGGATGCCGAGCTAGACGCCCTGCTGGACGCGCAGAGGGCGGAGTTCGATGAAGACGCGAGGCGGGAGATCGGCTTTCAGATCCAGCGTATACTCCTTGGCGTGAATCCGGACGGGAGCGGCGCGCCTCTGGAGCTGAAGCCCGACACGGCAGCTTTTGCCCGTCTGGACTACGCCACGCTCAACACCCCCTCAGTATCGTGGCCCTACTACAAGAACCGCTACACGTTTCCCTGGTTCGGCAACCAACACTGGGCATCCAACGTTTGGCTGGACCAGGACGATCCTTCCTACGAGGGACGGGCCTAAGGCGGAGTGACAGGCCCCCTGGCCTAGAACACCGCGGTAGTGCTGCCGCCGTCCACCTGGATCGTCGTGCCCGTGATGTAGTGGGCCTTCGCGGAGGCGAGGAACACCACCAGGTTCGCCACGGCTTCGGGGTCTCCCAGGTGCCCCATCGGCACCCGTCGCTCCTCGATCTCTATCGCCTCCTCCATCTTCATCCCCTCCTGCTGGGCGCGCTCCTCGATGAGCGATATCAGCCGCTCCGTAGCAATGTTGCCGGGGCAGATGTTGTTCACCGTGATCCCTTCCGGCGCCAGCTCCCGCGACAGCGTCTTCGCCATGCCGATCACCCCCAGGCGCGCCGTGTTGGAGAGTATCAGCCGGTCTATTGGCTGCTTAACGGCTATGGAGGTGATGTTGATGACGCGGCCGCCCCCGGAGCGCCGCAAGTGCGGCAGCGCCTCCCGCGTGGTGCGGATGGCCGACATTAGGTTCTGGCTGATCGCGTTTAGCCAGTCCGTCTCGTCCATCTCGTCGAAGGTGCCAGTGCGGGGTCCGCCGGCGTTGTTCACGACGATGTCCAGCCGTCCAAAGGCGTTCGCCGTCTCCTGCACCATCCGTTTGATGTCTTCATAGCG
>CAZYOV010000156.1:0-5038 GCA_964649215.1 uncultured Dehalococcoidia bacterium | reverse complement strand
CAAGGAAGATGTGGGCCAGGCGGCTGCCGACGTTCGCAAGGTGAGGCCGCCGGAGCCCTACAAGGGCAAAGGCATCCGCTACCTGGGTGAGTACGTCCGTCGTAAGGCCGGCAAGGCCGGCAGGGCGATACAGTAGTCATGAAGAAGACCAAGACTCCGCACGCAGCGCGAATAAGGCGCCACCGCCGGGTGCGCCGGAGCCTCAGCGGCACGCCCGACCGGCCGCGGCTGGCTGTTTTCCGGAGCCTAACGCACATCTACGCCCAGGTCATTGACGACAGCAGCGGTCACACCCTGGTGGCGGCCTCCGATCTGGAGGTCGACGTGCGCAGCCAGCGCGACGGTAAGAAGAAGAGCCAGATCGCTGAGAAGGTGGGTGACGCTATCGCTCGTAAGGCCGTCGACAAGGGCATCAAGGCCGTCGTCTTTGATCGCGGCGGCTACAAGTATCACGGCCGCGTAAAAGCCCTGGCGGAGGCGGCCCGAAAGGGAGGCCTCTCCTTCTGACGAGGTGGTCATGTCCAATCCAGACAAGTACATCGCCAAACGGGAAAAGATAGACGACTCCGAGATGGAGATCACGGAGAAGGTGGTCTTCATCAACCGGGTGTCCAAAGTGATGAAGGGCGGCCGCCGCTTCCATTTCACCGCCGTTGTGGTGGTGGGCGATGGGGACGGCCACGTGGGCGCCGCTCTGGGTAAGGCGCGAGAGGTGCCTGAGGCGATCCGCAAGGCATCGACTATCGCCCGTAAGCATATGATCACCATCCCGATGGTGGATTCCACCATACCGCACCCTATCCTGGCTCGATTTGGCGCCTCCCGGGTGCTAATGAAGCCGGCGGCCGCGGGCACCGGACTCATCGCCGGCGGCGGCGTTCGCGCCGTGCTGGAAGGGGCGGGAGTAAAAGATGTCGTGACCAAATCACTCGGTTCCAAGAATCCGGCCAACGTGGTCAAGGCCACGATACTGGGCCTATCCCAGCTGCGCTCTCCTGAGGAGGCGCTGGCGAGGCGTCGGGCCGTATCTGCGGAGGCATCCAGCGGTGGCTAAGCTTCGTATTAGCTGGTACAAGAGCGCCATCGGCTATAAAGTTGACCAGAAGCGCACGATCCAGGCGTTAGGCCTGCGCCGGCTGGGCCATACTGTAGAGCACACTGACACGCCGGCTATACGTGGTATGATTATGAAAGTCCGGCACCTGGTTAAGGTTGCCGAGGTTTCCCAAGACTGATGCTTGCCCACGAACTTAGACCGCCCAAGGGGTCTAAACATACCCGAAAACGGGTAGGTCGCGGTAACGCAAGCGGCCGCGGCACCTATTCCGGACGCGGTGTCAAGGGGCAGAAGTCCAGGTCGGGGGGCAAGCCCAAGCTTGGGTTCGAGGGCGGTCAGACGAAGCTGATCAAGCGGCTGCCCCGGCGTCGCGGCTTCACCAACATCTTCCGCAAGGAGTACTCCGCGGTGAACCTGCGCGACCTGGAGCGGTTCGAGTCTGGGACTGAGGTGACGCCGGAGCTGCTCAAAGAGTCGCGCGTCCTCAGGACGCTGCGGCGGCCGGTGAAGGTGCTGGCGACGGGCGAGCTGACAAAGGCCCTCACGGTGAAGGCGCACAAGTTCTCTATGACGGCGAAGGCGAAGATTGAGGCGGCAGGCGGCACCGTCCAGGAGATTGGCGATGGCGACGGCGGCTAGAGCGCAGCCGCGGCAGCGCCCTCAGCTGCTCACGGCGGTATACAACGCGATGTTCCAGCGAGACATCCGCGAGAAGCTGATGTTCACCCTTGCCATGCTCGTCATATTCCGCTTTGTGGCGAACCTGCCGCTGCCGGGGACCAACCCCGCGCAGTTGGCCGCCATCTTCGAGAGCAGCACCGTCCTCGGGTTTCTGAACATCTTCAGCGGCGGCGCCCTTCAGAACATGAGCGTGGCCGCTATGGGCGTCTACCCCTACATCACCTCGTCCATCGTCATGCAGCTCATGGTGCCGCTGGTGCCCACCCTGCAGGCGCTATCGCGTGAGGGCGAACAGGGGCGGCGCCAGATACAGATATACACACACTGGATGACCGTGCCCATGGCTCTGGTTCAAGGGTACGGTCAGTTGATCCTGATTCAGACTCAGGGAGGGTTCGCCGGCACCGTGGGCATCGGATTCAGCGGCGAGCAGGCCTTGCCTACCCTCTCGGCGATCGTCACCATGGCCGCCGGCACCATGTTCGTCGTCTGGCTGGCGGAGCTGATCAGCGAGAAGGGTATCGGCAACGGCATCTCCATCATGATCTTCGCCGGTATCATCGCCGGACTTCCTCAGTTTGTGGCCGGCCAGCTCTATACCGGCACCGGGGACACGGTGAGCAGCACCATCCTCCTGGGGGGGCTGATGGTCGGTTTGGTGTACTTGATCGTGATCGTCCAGGAGGGGAAGCGGCAGATCCCTATCCAGTATTCGCGCAGCGTTTTCCGTAGCGGCCGCATGTATCGCCAGTCTGGTCAGACGCATATCCCCCTGCGGGTGAACACCGTGGGCATGATCCCCCTTATCTTCGCCTTCTCCATCATCATCTTCCCGGCGTACGCTGGGAGTATCTTCGCCACTTCCAGCAATGATTTCGTCGCCAGCGCCGCCGAGTGGATACAGGGGGTGTTTGACCCCGGCAACTTTGGCTACTGGGCGTTCCTGTTCGTCACCGTTGTGGTGTTCACGTTCTTCTACACTATGGTTGTATTCCAGCAACAGAATCTGGCGGAGAACCTCCAGCGCCAGGGAGGATTCGTTCCCGGCATACGCCCCGGCCGGCCTACTGAGCAGTACATCAACCGTGTACTGCTGCGCATCACGTGGGGCGGCGCCCTGTTCCTGGGCTTTGTTGCGGTGGCGCCGTTCGTCTTCTCGACTATCGTCGGCGGCGACTTTGCCCTCACCGGGCGTTCAGCCGCTTTTGGCATCACCTCAGCCGGTCTGATCATTGTTGTGGGTGTCGTCCTCGACACGTTGCGCCAGATTGAGGCCCAGCTTCTCATGCGCCAGTATGAAGGTTTCATCAAGTAAGGGCGGACGAAAAGATTGTATCTCATCTTGTTGGGCCTGCCTGGAGCGGGCAAAGGCACTCAGGGCGCTCTCCTATCACAGGATATGGGTATGGCCCACATAACTAGCGGCGGACTCTTCCGCGAGAATATCCGCAGACAGACGGAGCTGGGGCGCAAGGTTCAGCCCATTTTGGACCGAGGTCTGCTTGTGCCGGACGAGTTGACGGTCAGCATGGTGCTGGACCGCATCGCTCAATCGGATGCCCGGCAGGGTTTCGTGCTGGACGGATATCCCCGCAATGTTGGTCAGGCGAGGGCGCTGGACGAGGCGCTGGCGCGGGAAGGGAAGAGCATCGACAAGGCCATCTACATTAAAGTGTCTACGGATGAGCTTGTGCGGCGGCTCGCCGGCCGCTGGAACTGCCCTCAGTGCGGGGCCGTATACCACGAGCCGAGCATGCCGCCCAAGAAGAGCGGCGTCTGCGACAGCTGTGGCAGCGTGCTGCAGCAGCGCGAGGATGACCGACCGGATGTCGTTCGCACCCGCCTGGAGGTCAACCTTAAGGAGACTAAGCCTCTTCTGGAGTACTACGGAGCGGACGGAAAGCTGACCGAGGTGAACGGCGACATGGAAGTGGAGCAGGTGAAGGAAAAGCTCCTGGCGGCGATGAGCCGTCCTCAGAAGGTTAGCTAGACCCTCATGCCCATCGTCCTCAAGTCCCGAGATGAGATCGCTATCATGCGCGAGGCCGGCCGCGTAAATGCGGACGTGCTCCAGATGCTGGTGGACTGTCTGCGTCCCGGCCTGGTGGAGAAGGAGCTGGACGAGATCGTTCGTAAGGAGTTCAAGAAGCGCCGCGTTGTCCCCGCTTTCCTGGGCTATCAGGGCTATCCGGCTACCGTATGCGTGTCTATAAACGAAGAGATCGTGCACGGCATCCCCGGTGACCGCGAGATAGTGGACGGCGATATCGTAAGCATCGATCTGGGGTGCGTCCACAAGGGATTTGTGGCCGATTCGGCGGTCACGGTAGCGGTCGGCAACGTCTCGCCGGAAGGGAGGCGGCTCATCGATGTGACGCGGGAGTCGCTGAATCGAGGGATAGAGGCGGCCCGAGCTGGGGTCAGGCTGGGGTATATAGGCGCCGCCATTCAGGCCTGCGCAGAGGGCGAGGGCTTCTCCGTGGTGCGCGAGTACGTCGGCCACGGCGTCGGACGTCAGATGCACGAGGATCCCCAGGTGCCGAACTACGGCAACTCGGACTCCGGCCCCGTCCTGAAGGAGGGCATGGTTATCGCCATTGAGCCGATGGTTAACGTCGGCGACTGGCGCACCAAGCGTGACTCCGACAACTGGACGGTGCAGACGCTGGATGGGAGCCTGTCTGCCCACTTTGAGCACACAATCGCGATCCGCGACGGTGAGGCAGAAGTGCTGACTTTGCCGTAATGTACGAGTTTTGGAGGCAGACGATAGCGGAGGTGAACCACCGCAGGGCCTGAAAATGCGGGGTCTGAAGCGCTTATGGGAAAAAAAGAGTCGATAGAAGTTGAAGGCGTAGTTAAGGAGAACTTGCCCAACGCGATGTTTCGTGTAGAATTGCCTAATGGGCATGCTATACTTGCCCATGCGTCTGGCAAGATCCGGATGAACTACATTCGCATACTACCGGGCGATCGTGTGCTGGTAGAGTTGTCTCCCTACGACCTGAGCAGGGGCAGAGTCACCTATCGCTTCAAGTAAGGTCCTATCGTGAAAGTATCGGCATCGGTCAAACGTCGCTGCGATAACTGCAAGATTGTGGTTCGCAGAGGAGTGGTGCGAGTGATCTGTCGTAACCCTCGCCACAAGCAGAGGCAGGGATAGGAGGGTCTTATGGCTCGCATAGCTGGAGTGGACATACCGCGCGACAAACGTGTCGATGTTTCACTGCGCTACATCTTCGGCATCGGCATCAGCGTGGCCAACCAGATATGCACCCACGCCTCCGTGTCGGGCGAGAC
>CAZYOV010000155.1:0-5053 GCA_964649215.1 uncultured Dehalococcoidia bacterium | reverse complement strand
CCATGCTAGAATTGTACAGGCGGGCCGGCAAGGCGGTGCCAGCGATGAAGTTCAGCCTCTTGGTCATCCCGTTCGCCGCCGCCCTCCTCGCCTCCGCCTGCGGTGGGGGTGAAGAGCGGGCGGCAGACAGGATTGTGTTCCAATCCGACCGCGATGGTAACGCGGAGATATATGTCATGAACGCCGACGGGTCCGCGATCACACGCCTTACGGACTACCCCGGCCTCGACATGGTTCCCTCCTGGTCTCCCGACGGCGAGCGCATAGTCTTCATCTCCGAGCGAGACGGCTTTCGCGGTCTATACACAATGAACGCCGACGGCTCAGACGTCACCCTGGTCCTCAGAGACGCTACCTTCCCGGCCTTGTCGCCCGATGGGCAGCACATTGCTTTCATGCGCCTGGGCGAGAACGACATCTACGTCGCCAACGCCGACGGCTCCGACGAGACCCGCCTGACGGACGACCGGTCCATCTACAACGGATCGCCCGCCTGGTCCCCCGATGGCGAGCGCATCGCCTACGAGTCGTACGCCAGCGGCTGGGCCGAGGTGCACGTCATGAACGCGGACGGCTCCGGCGACACCCGCCTTACGCATACCCGGCCGGGGCTCCGATCGTCGTTCCCGGCCTGGTCGCCGGATGGGGAACGCATCGCCTACACATCCAACGGCGAGTTCAACGGCCGCTTCTACTCCGATATCTATGTGATGAACGCCGACGGCTCCGACCAGACCAACCTCACCAACAGCCAGGCCGATGATATGCTCCCCGTCTGGTCGCCGGACGGCACCCGCATCGCCTTCGCCTCTGATCGAGAGGGCAACACCGATATCTACGTGGTGAACGCCGACGGCTCCGGCCTGACACGACTCACTGACCACCCGGCCTATGACGTCGTCTCGGGAATCGCCTGGTCGCCGACGCCGTAGCGACAGTGTTGACGCCCCCACCCGCCTGCCCTAGAATCGTCACCGCAATGCCTGTTGAGAGCGAGACTGTCCCCGTCGGCTCGCCGGCGCCGGACTTCACCCTGACCTCCATCCAGGGCGAACAGGTCAAACTCTCCGACTACCGCGGCCACAAGGTCGTGCTGGTCTTCCTGCGGGGGTTCCATTGACCGTTCTGCCGCCGGCACCTCTCGCAGTTGCGAGACAGCATCGCGGAGTTCGAGAAGCGAGACGCCCAGCTACTCGCCATCGCTCCGGACAGCCTTGAGCACGCTCAGAGCTACTTCGAGCGCAACGAGATACCTTTCCCCTGCCTGGCCGACCCCGACCGTGAGGTCTACCGCCAGTACGATGTCAAGAGCGCGCTGGTCTCGATGGGGCAGCGACCCGGGTTGTTCATCGTGGACGGGGAAGGCATGGTACGCTACGCCTACCTGGGCTGGCAGCAGTGGGAGATCCCGTCCGTGGAGGAGACGCTGCGGCAGCTGGACGGCCTGGGTTGAGATGGGCCCACTGACTCATACTGACAGGTTGCCGTTGTCCGAATCAGGAGGGAAAAGATGAACCGCTTGTTTTCGATGGTTCTGCCTGAGCTTCCGGTCGGGAGGCCGCGCACCGCTGTGCTGGAGCTATACGGCCCGCTGGGCCCTGTGATCCGCGGCCCCGAGTACGTACGTACGATATCGGCGCTAGCCCAGGACCCACGGGTGCGCTCGGTGGTGCTGGACATCGACTCGCCGGGGGGCTCAGCGCCGGTCGCCGACTTGATATACCGGTCGCTGCGACACCTCTCGTCACGCAAGCCCACGGTGGCATTCATCCGCGGCGCGGGACTCTCCGGCGGCTATCTCATCGCCTGCGGCGCCTCGAAGGTGGTGGCGCTGCCGACGGCGCTGGTCGGCTCAATCGGCGTGATCCTGATCCGGCCCGTGGTGCAGGAGCTGCTGGACCGCGTGGGCGTGAAGATGGTAATCACCAAAGAGGGCCGCCTGAAGGACATGTTCCAGCCCTTCCGAGAGCCGACGGACGAGGAGCAGGAAAAGGTACAGGCGCTGACCGGGGAGATCTACCAGTGGTTCGTGGACTCGGTGGCAACCTCGCGCGGGCTGGACCCGAAAGTGGTGCGGGGATATGCCACGGGAGAGATGTTCTCAGCACCGAAGGCGAAGGAGATGGGGCTCATCGACGAGCTCGGGGACTGGGAGACGGCGCTGGATATGGCCAGCGAGCTGGGCCGGATACCGCGGCGCCTCCAGTACGTCCGGCCGCGCCGGCCGCTGCTGGAGCGGCTGCTGGCGCGCGGCGGCGCCGCGATGGCGGGGGCTGTGGCGGCGGAGCTGGAGTCTCGCCTATCGCCGCGGCTGGAGCTGCGATAGCCTACCCCCTCCTAAGCGCCCAGACTAGTCCCGCGGCGCCCAGCGCCACCGCTGAAATGAGGCCCAGCCGCTGCCAGAAGCCCGGCTGGATAATGACCGCCTCTGAAGCGATGGAGCGCACCTCTTCGGCGGACAGCTCCCCCGCTGTCACCTGCTCCGCATAATCCAAGCAGCCCTGCACCATCGTCTCGCGGATGGCGTGGCCCAGCTCGGCGGAGGCGGCCGAGGGGTCGCCCTGGTAGGTGACTGGCTCGCCGCCGTAGCCGTAGCGGGCGTTCAACAGCCAGCCGACGCCACCGGCCAAGCTGCTGGATATCTCCTGAAACCGCTCCGACCGTCGTCCGAACAGAGGCGCCACCGCCTTTCCCACGAAGGCCAGCGGCTTGAAGGCAGGCGGGCTCACCTGCTCCAGCTCGCGGTACGTCCCGTCCACCTGTTGCGGGCGCTCCGCCAGGGCGAAGGACGTCTCCATCGTGCCCGCGTGCTCGCCGTGGAGGAGGCCCTGCCGCTCCTTTTCGGTCAGCGGCCGGCCCAGGTTCGATTCGAGCTGGTCGTGCCGGCCGCCGGTCACGATGCCGTTGAGCACCGCGATGGAGGGGGAGAGCATCTGGATGCCGTGACGGCGGCTGACGCTGCGGCAGGCAGCCTCCAGGGCGGCGGCGTGACGGGGGCCGCCGTGTCCGTTGGTGACGACGGCGTAGCCGAAGCCGGCCTGGGCCAGGGAGGCGCCGTGCTCAAGGAGGGCACGGTAGACAGTCTGCTGGCTGCCATCGATGGAACCCGGTAGGGGTAGCTCGTCGGTCCCCAGGGGGATGTGGGGGTAGAGGACGACCGTCCAGTCAGGATGGGCCTCCGCAAAGCGCCGAGCCGTCTCCTCAGCCATCCAAAGGGCCATGAACATGTCCATACCCAGCGGCAGGTGCGGTCCATGAACCTCGAGGGCGCTGGCGGACAGAAATGCTATGGAACGGTCCCTGCTCAACCGCTGGACGTCAGGGTAGGTAATCTCCTGAGCCTGAAGTAGGGGCACAGCAGACCTCCTTTCGGGGACACGACGTCGCCTCCCCCGCCAGCGTGCAGACAGGGATCAGGCGAACTTCGTATCGATCTTGGCCGAGGAGTCGAAGAAGTGCTGGAAGGACTGGTTGAAGCGATAGAAGGCGTCGCGCCGGTAGCCGTCGTTGGAGCGGGCGAAGCCCTCAGGGTCCTCAAGATCGATGGTGTTGAGGGTGTGGTGGAGGTCAGCCTTGCCGTTCTCCCCGATGTTCTCGATCATCTCCCGCCAGCGAGCATCGGGCATCTCCAGCCAGAAGTCGGAGTCTTCAGCCTCGGTCTCAGAGACCTCCTTGGCCGCCAGCACCTCGAACGCCTCGAAGGTGATGAGGAAATGCTTCTTGGCGTCAGGCACTTTGACGCCGACGATCGCGTCACAGGTGCCGATATGCCTGTACGCGTCGTCGTCATTGATGATGTCGCGCAGGGCGTTGAACCATTCGATGGAGGGGAAGGTGGCCTTTACTTTCGTCTCCTGGGTCATCACGAACTCCTTCTATTACAGGTCTAACCTGCCCTAGGCCGCCGCCTGGGCCGCGGTGGGCTCCTCAAGGTACTTCTTCAGCAGCGGATGGAGGCGCTCGCGTCGCTCCGGCAGTCCGGCGGCGGCCAGCCGAGCCACGTAGTCTCTCACCCAGCGCCGCTTGAAGTACTCCAGCTTGCGGACGCCGTCCAATATCTGCTCTTTGGAGACGCCGCCGCCGAGGAGGATGATGAGCGCCTCCCGCCGGGGCGTGTCCTGCTCCTCGTCGTAGGTCATTACCGCTTCGGCCTTGTTGAGGTAGGCGTGTACCTCCGCGCGCTTATCCAGCTTGCGCAGGAGGAACTGCTTGAGATGCTGGACGCCGTAAGCGATCTGACGGGAGACGTCCTGCATGCAGAGGCGGAAGATCAGGGACTCGGCCTCGTTGTGAGCGACGTACTCGCCGACCTGGTACATGCCGATGAGGAAGCTGTTGGAGAGGATGTGGAGGACGGCGGAGGCCTCAGTCCAGACGCGGGTGTCTATGATGGCGCGATGGAAGTAGCCGGGGCTCTGGACGCCCATGCCTCCGCCGTTGGAGAGGGCGCGCTTACGGAAGACCTCAAACTGGCGGGCGGCGTCGAACTCCGCCGTGGAGAGGTACAGCTTGACTTCGTGATAGCCGTAGGACATCTCTGGTAGCCACTTGCCGACGACATCGCCGGCCAGGAGCCCCTTCTCGCAGAAGTAGGTGCAAAGCTGGCACATCGCCCGCTCGATCTCGTCGGGCAACGGCTCCATGCTGTCCCAGGGGATGTCGGTGGCGGGCCGCCAGCGGCGCTGGATCGCCTCTTCGTAGAGGTCAGCGGCGTTGTCGGCCCAGAGATCCGCCTTCTCGTAGATGGAGTAGCCCATCGCGGGGATGCCGGGGATGGGATGGGCGCCGCGCGGCATCTCCGTCTGGTAGGGCCACACGTCGGGGACACTGGCGTAGCTGCCGATGTTGATGGCGCTGACGGTGAGCCCCTTCTTACCGGGGCGGGCGCGAATGCCCCACTCAGTGGGGACGCGCATCCAGCTCAAGTCCAGCGCCTGCTCGCCTCTTGCGGCAGCATCGCGCATGCGCTCCTGCTGGACGATGAAGCGCTCCGCCTGGTCGGGGCGGATGCCGGCCTCCATCTGCGTAATCAGCATCTCGGCCTGCGCGCCAA
>CAZYOV010000154.1:0-5110 GCA_964649215.1 uncultured Dehalococcoidia bacterium | reverse complement strand
GTGTCCTTCGACTTCGGCCAGCGGATGTGCGAACCTAGGTCTTGCTGGTTCTGCCCTTTCTGGAAGGGGGCGGGCAAACTTGCGCCTCCTCCGGCTGAGTTCTGCAAACGGAAGGCCGGCCACCCCTGTGGGCTGCTTCTCCTGACGGCGGGCTACCTGGCCGAAGCATCAGAGGATGGGTGCCCACTCTGTCGCGGCTCGGCGGACGGACTCTGTGTGGGTTTGGTTGATCACCTCGACGCGTCGGGCAAAGCTCGCATCGACACTACGCAGACTTAGTGTGCGTTTGCTGACACGCCGGCAGCAGCGGCCGCCCCGTTGACACCCGCCCAGCCCAGGCGCATGATTCGCGGCGGCGGGCAGTGAGAGTCGCCCCATCCCATGACGCCCCACCCCATGGTGGCCCTCCCAAGCCAAGCGGCGTCTCCTGTCCGCCCGCTTTGACGGATTCTCCCTTCGGCGCTATGCTTCCCCTGCTAGGAGGGTCAGCCCCACGTGGAGCCCCAGATACGCTTCTGCAGAGGTCGAAGACGATAACGATGCCTCGCATAGACTACGGTGACGGACTGCTGATCGAAGCACCGACGGGAATGACGGTGCTTGAGGCGTCAATGCAGCACGGGCTGGAGCACAGGCACGCCTGCGGTGCCATGGTGCGCTGCACGACCTGCCGGGTCGAGATCCTAGAGGGTGAAGAGAACTGCCCCCCCATGACACCCAACGAGCGCGACGTGCTAGAAACTTTCGGGTTCGGGCCGGAGGTCCGCCTCGGCTGCGCCCTCAGGCCAAGGGGTGATATTAAGATTCGGTTGCTCGTCCGCGAGCCTCTCGACAAGCAGGACTTGCGTCCGGAGGGGATGGCGAGCGAGCGAGAGGTCGCGGTGCTCTTCGCGGATATCCGAAACTTCACGACGTTTGCGGAGCAGCACCTTGCGTTCGACGTACTCCACCTGCTTAACCGCTACTTCGACCGCGTGGGCACGATAATAGACTTCAACCGGGGAGAGGTGATCGCCTTTCTCGGTGACGGAATCACCTGCTTGTTTGAGGACCAAGATCCAAAGCGGTCCGCCATCAGCGCCACCCGATGCGCCGTACAGATGCTAAATGGCGCCCACGCCTTCTCCCGGTACGCACGCGAGCACTTCCGTTTCGATGTGAAGGTCGGAATCGGCATCGCGTTCGGTCCGGCCGTCGTGGGTGAGGTCGGTTACTATCGGAATAGCCGGCTGAACTGCATTGGAGACGTGGTGGATACGGCATCCCGCGTTCAGGAGGCTACGAAGGAATACGACGCAAGTCTGCTGGTGACTGATGGAATTCGCAGGCTGGCGAAGGGCGAGTTCAAGTTCGGGCGAGAGTTCGAATGCGAGCTGCGGGGCAAGGAGGGGGAGCACCGGCTGCACGAGGTGTTGGCGGAGAGGCGAAGAGGCGGGAAGCGCCAGCGGGATTCCACGCCCTAACTGTGACACGCATCACTGCCTGACCCCGGGTCAAGAGGTACTGTCCCGAATAATGGCTGAGTGTATTCCTTAAGCGGGCTGGCCACAGGCCCCTAGAAGGGACGGAAGTCGTGACAACGACCGAGGTGAAGCGAGATGCCAGGATCGAGGTGTGCGCGCTGGCGGAGCTTGAAAAAGAGGGGATGAAGGTCACCTCAGCCGACGGCAGGGTGATCCTCGTCGTTCTAGAGCAAGGCCAGCTTTACGCGTTGGACAACCGGTGTCCCCACATGGGCTTTCCCCTTCGCCGCGGTACAGTGAAGGACGGCATCCTCACCTGCCACTGGCACCACGCAAAGTTCGACCTGGCCGGCGGCTGCACGTTTGACCCGTTCGCGGACGACGTGACGTCGTTCTACGTGGAGGTGCGAGACGGGATCGTCTGGCTGGACCCGCGGCCGATTGAGGAGGAGCGGCTCAAGCACTGGCTGCGAAAACTGGACGAGGGGCTGGAGCAAAACATCCGGCTGGTGCTGGCGAAGAGCGTGATAGGGCTGGACGACCTGGCGGCGACGACGGAGGTCCTGCGAAAGGCGGCGCTGTTCGGCGTCCGCAATCGTGTGTCGGGATGGAGCACGGGCCTGTCCATCCTCACGGCGATGGCGAACGTGCTGCCATCCCTGGGCGAAGGGGATCGGCCGCTGGCTTTGTACCACGGCCTTGTCCACGCGGCTCGGTCAACCGCAGAGCAGCCGCCGAACTTTGACCTAGAGCCCCTCGAAAGCGGCGAGAGCCGCCCCGAACGCTACGTCGACTGGTTCCGACGGTTCATCGAGGTACGGGCGGAGGACGCGGCGGAGCGGACGCTCCGCACCGCAATCCGGATAGGGCTTCCGCCCAAGGCGGTGGCCGACATGATATTCGCCGCCTGCACGGATCACCTGTTCCTGGACATAGGACACTCCTTGGACTTCGCCAACAAGGCGTTCGAATTGCTCGACCACATCGGCTGGGAGCATGCCGAAGAGGTGTTGCCATCGATGATCCCAAACATGGTCTGGGCACAGCGGATGGAGGAGACTTCAAGCTGGCGTCACCCTGTAGACCTGCCAGCCCTGTTGGGTGAGGTGTATGAGGAGCTCGACGCCGTCATCGACGAAGGCGGTGGCAGGCTCAAAGACTGGGACGGGCACGAGGAGCTGGCGCAGACGATCCTGGACTCAGAACCGAGGGAGACGCTGACAGCAATGCGGGACCTGGTTCGTCGCGGCGCGCCGCTGATCGAACTCTCAGCCGCCGTGGCCTACGCCTCGGCGCGGCGTCCTGTGCACTTCCGGGTGTCGAATGAGTTCGCCGACTGGGACACAGTACACCACACGTTTACCTACACGAACGCCGTTGACCAGGCGATGCGCCGAGCGCCATCGAAACTCCTGGCCCGTGGCATATTCGACGGCGCGATGTCGGTCTATCTGGAACGGTTCCTGAATGTGCCAAAACAGCCCATTCCAGAGCCGTCCGGTCGCACCGCGGGACAGGATGAGATATTGGCAGCGTTCGATGGGCAGGGGCAGGTCGATGAGACCGCGCAGCTTGTCGTTGATGCGATCGCGCTTGGCAAGCGTGAGGACGTGGTAAGGACGTTGGGGCACGCCCTCCTACGAGAAGACGCCGGATTCCACCAGTTCCAGATTTATGAGGCCGGGGTCAGGCAGTACCACCAGTTCGCCGGTCGGCCAGCGGGCGACCACATCCTCATCGGAGTCGCGCGTTTCCTCACGGCGCACTCACCCACGGTGAGAGCGATAGGCCAGACCTACGACATAGCCGCGCGGCTGTACCGAGGTGAGTGGCTTCACGGCGAGGACGAATAAAAGGAATCAGCGATGCCCCCCACCATCGACGAAGCGCTCGAAATCCTCAACGACACAGGCCCGGAGTTCGGCGGTGGGCTCTCCAACCACGGGCCCATGGCCGCCGAAGCTCTGTTCGCCCTCGGCCACGGCGATGCGGTCATCCCCTGGGTCGAGCGCTACAAGCCCCGTCTCCAGGACCACCCGGAGGCCCGCAATCCAGTCTCAGGCGAGATCTGGCGCGAAGCGCTTGGCGACATCAGCCGCGTCGGCGATTGGATCGCTCTATTCGACCGCGAGCTGGCGGAGGCGCCCTGGTCGGCCGTGTTGAACGAGTGGGTGCTGCGGCTCGCGCCCGGGCTGGTAGCCGCCGCGACCCATGGGGTCATCCGCACGGGCCACGCCGTCCGCAGCCTGGCCAGCGCCGAGACGGCGAAGCGCCGCCACGAGCTCGCCGAGGGCCTCGGCTACTGGGCTGCCCGCTACCAGCTCTTACCGGAAGCGCCCTCCAGCACCACCGGCAGCTTGGCACCCTCCCAGGCGATCCGTCGCATCGAGACTCTCCCGCCTGGACAGCGGGAGCACTTCGGGCTGATCAGCGACACGCTGCGCCGGCTGGACGAATTGCCGACGTTCGCGGGCGCCATCAACCTCGTCGATACGTCCGGTGATACGTCGCGCATCCTCTCGGACCTCACCGAGACGTTCGCGGCAGTGTACCTGGCGAACGCCCACACCGGGAATGTCATCGGGTTCATCCACGCAGTCACCGGGCCCAGCGCGATCCGACTGCTGGCGCCGCACCTCACACCGGAGGCGACGCAGACAGCGCTGCGCTACGGCTGGCAAGCTGGTGCTGCCCTATACGCCGCTATGGGCGAGAGGTCGGATGCAGGCCCCCTCGAAGCGCGGGACGAGAGCACGGACGACCTGATAGACCGCGCCGTCGACACGGGAGACGAACACGCCATTAAGTTCACGGAGGCCTGCCTGCGGGAGCACGCCCTGAATCCCAAGCCGGTCTACCTGGCGGCAGCCAGACACGCCAGCAGAGTGCTCGGCGGCTCCTGACCTAGGCCCTTGCGCTATACAATCCCTGCTATAAGTGCACTCAGATACACGCGCCGGGCCGCCGCTGCCAGCGGTCACGATAGGTACATTCCGTCAGCGAATTTAGGTCGCGAGGGCTGCGTTCTCTTCCCGAACACACTATGAAGTCTTAGTGTGCGTTCGGTAGGTTCAAGATAGCCCAGCAAAGACGACGGACTCGAACCCGCGGCCCTCTGCTAGGGAACAATGCCGGTTCCGCCTCGGGGAGCCGCTAACAATAATGCCTGTTATTGTTACATGTCAATTGAGAGCACGCTGTCAAAAAGCCATCGATGGCGTAGAATAGTGCCGTAAAGGAGCCACGCATCCAGGCTGCCGGCTAGACCAGCATAAGGAAGGGGTGCGGAAATAGTGACGCGTGCATATATCTTCATTGAGTCCTCCGTTGGGAACGCGAAGGCCGTGTATGAGGGCATCCAGACGCTGAACCTCGCGAACGCCAGAGTCTTGTCGGCGGAGGCGGTCACTGGCCCCTTCGACGCTATAGCCGTGCTGGAGTCGGACGACCTGGATGAGATGGGCCGGGCCGTGACGGAGGGAATTCAGCGGCTGCAGGGTGTGCATCGTACGACCACGTGCCTGGTGATTAAGTTGGGGTAAGCCTGAGCTATGGAGCCGCATATCCAGTACGCCAAGACGCCCGACGGGGTGAGCTATGCGTCTTGGACGCTTGGTCGGACGCTTAGGGAAGAGGTGCCACTATCT
>CAZYOV010000153.1:0-5129 GCA_964649215.1 uncultured Dehalococcoidia bacterium | reverse complement strand
ACTGAATAGCGTATGTCAGGGGTCCCCGCGACCCCTCGGCGGCGGGCCGCTCGTCGTCGAGGGGCAGGGGTCAAAAGCGAAGCCGGTGAGAGGCCGGCGCTGTCCCGCAACTGTATCCTCGGGTCCCATCGATACCGGGGGAGTCAGGTCGCCTGCCCCTGTCGGTCACCAGCCTTCGCGGAAAGGCATGGGCTGCAGCGGTAACGCCACACCCCTGTCTTAGCGGGCAGGGGTTTTTCGTGCCGCCCGTTCCCTTGCCTTCCGACTAGTTTCGGGAGGTCAATCGATATGATGCTTCGCTACCTTATTCCCGCTGTCTTGGCCGTGGTCGCCCTGGCGGTCCTGGCCTGTAACAGCGGCGGCTCATCGCCACCGCCAACGCCCACGCCTTCCCCCGTTGAGGAGCCGCTGGTCACGCCCGTGACGGCGGTGTTCAGCTGCGACGGGCCAGCCGAGACCAGCGCGCCGGACGCTTCCGCCTTCCCGCTGGAGATCAGCGATAGCGTGGGCAACACCGTGACCCTGGAGACGCCGCCCCAGCGCATTGCATCCCTCTCCGCCGGTCACACGGAGATCCTGTACGCCATCGGAGCGGGTGACGAGGTGGCCGCGGTGGACAGCACCTCGGACTGCCCACAGGAAGTCAACGATTTGCCCAAGGTGGACGCCTTCACCCCCAGCGTGGAGGCGATCGCTGAGCTGGAACCGGACTTGGTCGTCATATTCTTCGACCCCGGCGACCTCCAGTCATCGCTTCAGGGGCTGGACATACCCGTCCTCAACCTCGCCTCGCCGTCGTCGGTGGAGGGTGTGTACGACCAGGTCGAACTCCTGGGCGAAGCTACCGGCCAGGTTGACGGGGCCACCGACCTCGTCGCCGACATGCAGGCGGCAGTCCAGGACATCCGATCGGAGATCGGCGATGTGGCCGACGCGCCGACGGTCTTCCACGAGATCGACAACACGTACTTCACCGCCGGCCCGGGCAGCTTCATCGGTGACTTGTACGATATCCTGGGGGCGGAGAACATCGCCGACGCCACCGGTCAGGCCTTTCCTCAGATGAGCGCGGAGGCGATCATCGAGGCGGACCCGGAGGTGATCATCCTGGCAGATGAGGACGCCGGCGAGACCCCCGATACGGTCAAGGCCCGCCCCGGCTGGGACAACATCTCCGCCGTCCAAAACAGCCGCGTCCACATCGTCGATCCGGACATCGTGTCGCGGCCGGGGCCGCGCCTGGTGGAGGCGCTGCGTGCCCTGGCCGGTTACCTCTACCCGGAGCTCTTTCCGTGAACGTCCTCCGCCGCTCTCCGGCGTTGGACGCCGCGGAGCCGCCGGCCCCGCCTGAGGCGGGGGCTGTCGCCGCCTTGGGGCGTTTCCCGTGGCCCCGGTTCCTCCTGGCGACTATGGCCCTCCTGGGCGCGGTCACTCTGGGCGTAGCCGTGGGGCCGGCCAGCATACCCCTGGACGCTACGGCACGCATCGTCCTCTCTCGTCTTCCCGGCGTGGAGATGGCGGAAAGTGTGCCCCTTCTCTGGCGGGACATCATCTGGGAGGTGCGCCTGCCGCGGGTGCTGCTGGCGGGGCTGACGGGCGCCGTCCTGGCCATGGCCGGCGCCACTTACCAGGGGGTGTTCCGGAACCCGCTCGCCGATCCCTATCTCATCGGTGTGGCCACCGGGGCCGCCCTCGGCGCAACCATCGTTATCGTCACCGAGGCGCCCCACTCCTGGCACGGCCTCAGCGTCCTGCCCATGGCCGCTTTCGCCGGCGCCGTCGTCTCCGTCGTCGTCGTCTACAGCGTCGCCCGTGTGGGCAACACCCTGCCGGCCACCACACTGATCCTCGCCGGGGTGGCTGTAGCGTCGCTCTCCACCGGCGTCACTACGTTCCTCATGCTGCGCGACACAACGCACACCCTCTCAGTATTCGCGGTTGTCCTTGGCAGCTTCAACACTGCCAGCTGGGGCGAGGTCATCTGGACTCTGCCCTACGTCGTGCCCGCCGCCGTTGTCATCCTGGCCCACGGTCGCATACTCAACGTCCTCAGCCTGGACGAGGAGCAGGCCCGCCAGCTCGGCATCGACCCGGAGCGGGTGAAGCTGCTCCTGCTGGGCGTGGCCTCCCTGGCCACGGCCGCCGCCGTTGCCGTCGCCGGCACCATCGGCTTCGTGGGGCTCATCGTGCCTCACGCGGTGCGTCTTATCTGGGGCTCCGACAACCGTCAGCTCCTGCCGATGTCGATCCTGTTCGGCGCCATCTTCCTCATCCTTGCCGACATCGCCGCTCGCACGGTGGACCAACCTTCCGAGGTGCCGGTGGGCATCATCACCGCGGTCTGCGGCGTGCCGTTCTTCCTCTACCTGCTGCGCCGCGCCCGTGTGGGGTCATTCTGGTGAGGGCGCTGGCCGAGGAAAGAGGCGCGGCCGCGCTAGACGTGCGCGGTCTCACTGTGGCCTACGGCGCTCGGGTAGCGCTGCGCGAGGTCTCGCTTTCCCTGCCTGTAGGCGAGCTTCTAGGACTGGTAGGGCCCAACGGCTCCGGCAAGACCACCCTCATCCGCGCCGTAAGCGGCGTCGTCGCCCCCCAGGCGGGCGGGGTGAGCCTGGACGGCGACGATGCCCTCCGTCTGTCTCCGAAGGAGGTTGCCCTGCGGGTGGCCGTGGTCCCTCAGAATCCGCATCTGCCGCCGGCGTTCACCGCCCTGGAGTTGGTGCTGATGGGCCGCACGCCGCACCTGAAGCTGCTCCAGGGCGAAGGTCAGGCCGACCTCCGCGCTGCCCGTGACGCCATGCTCGCCACGGACACCTGGGAGCTGGCCGGACGCCGCATCGGTGAGCTCTCCGGCGGCGAGCGCCAGCGGCTCCTCGTCGCCCGCGCGCTCGCCCAGGAGACGCCGCTGCTGCTCCTGGACGAGCCTACGGCTCACCTGGACGTGGGCCACCAGGCGGCCACTCTGCGCCTGATGGCGCGGCTGTGTCGAAGCGAGGGCAAGGCGGTCCTGGCCGCCGTGCACGACCTCACGCTCGCGGCCCAGTTCTGCCATCGCCTGGTCATGTTGCACCAGGGCCGCGTGATCGCCGATGGTGCCCCCGGCTCGGTGCTCACCCGCGAGCGGCTGCGACAGGTCTACGGCGCCTCGCTTCACGTACTATCGCACCCGGTGACGGGGAGACCGGTGCTGGCCCCGGACGGTGACGCGCAGTAGACTAGGCGCTGACCATGGCCCGTCCGACGAAGTCCAAGCTCTACACCCGCACCGGCGATCAGGGGGAGACGGCGCTGTTCGGCGGCCGCCGCGTGCCCAAGGACGATCCCCGCGTCGAGGCCTACGGTAGCGTCGACGAGCTCAACTCAACCCTCGGCGTCGCCGTGTCCTTCCTCCGCCAGAAGCGGATCGCTGCCGCCCTCCAGTCGATCCAGAACGAGCTGTTCAACATCGGCGCTGAGCTGGCGAGCGAGTCCGGCCCCAAGGCCGATAGGGGCCGCATGTTCATCGACCCCGAGCGTAAGATCGCCGGCCTGGAGCGTCTCATCGACGAGCACGACGCTAAGGTGCCGCCGTTGCGGACGTTTATCCTCCCCTCCGGCGCCCGGGCGGGCACCCTCCTCCACCTGGCCCGCGGTGTCTGCCGCCGCGCCGAGCGGGCAGTGGTGCGCCTCTCCCGTCAGGAGGATGTGAACCCCCAGCTCATCGTTTACATCAACCGCCTCTCCGACCTGCTGTTCGTCCTCGCCCGATACGTGAACAAGGTAGCTGGCAAGCCGGAGACGCCCTGGCGCAAGGGATAGCGGATTCGGGCGACGCTCTGCCACCGCCGCGATTGTGCACCTCGTACAGCCGCACGGGATCTTCGAAGTCGCGTAGGGCTATCGCACTCGGCGATAGTGCCAGATGATGGAGGCGCCTCCGAGCAGGACGACGGCGCCGCCTACGCCACCCAGGACGAACCAGAAGGGTGAGACACTGTCATCATCGGCAGGGTTGCTGGTGGCGGAGGCTGCGAGCGGAGTGGGGGGTTCTGATGTTTGAATCAGGGCTGGTTCGGGCGTGGGTGTGGGTGCGGTAGTGAGTGCGGGTGTCGGTGTTCGTGTGAGCACAGGAAGGTTGCTTTCCAACTGCACCTCTTGGGGTCCTGCGTCCGTCGCTATGACCGGGGTGCCGAATTCGATGGTGTGTTCCTCATAACGAATGTCCCCGCAGGCTACTTGCAGGGCGATATCCGCCTCAGACTTGTGGACGTCGATGGCAAAGGTACCCGTTGGTAGCAGCTCGAGGTTCGGATCTAGTAACTCGAGATTGGCCCCGATGGTGGTTGTAGATGTGCCATCAACGACGTTGTTCAGCGGGTACACTACCTCGCCTACGTTCGGGCACGTGCCTGCGTGGATGTGCGCTGGCTGCTCCACCCCTGGCGGGCCAGGCGCGATCTCTATGGCGACTTCTTTTGGGCTCCCGCCACCAACGAGGGTGGCCGTGCCGATCTGCAAGGCGTCTCTTCCCGGACCTAGAGTGATAGTCAGATAAATCTCGTTCAGTCCGCTGACTGTCTCGCTCTTGCCCGCGACCAGGAACGCAGCGGCGACTAACGTAGCGGCGAGAGCTAGGACCCCAAGCGTGAAGCGCATGGGGAAACCTCCTTGCTATGCGGCCCACCCGCGGCAACATTGTCCGCCTGGGTGGGGCGGGTGTCAAACGGGGATGCTTCGTAAATTCAGATTTTAACGACGTCCGTTTCGTTGGCCCCTGGGTACTTGACACCACATCGCACCCAGTGCTATATGCGGAGCGAAGAATCTACGCCCGTTCAGGATGAACTCCGCGAAGAATCTGACTTCCCAGCGGGGAGTGCCACATCTAAACTGATACCGTATGATCCCCATCGGCGATAGCACCCGCCGCCGCACCACTCCCTACGTCAACGTGGGCATCATCATCGCCTGCGTCCTCGTCTTTCTGTACGAGCTCTCGCTCAGCACTATAGACGTCGGCCGCTTCTTCCAGGACTGGGGCGTCGTCCCCGTTCAGCTCGTAGACTGGCTGGAGAGCCCCTCCGTCGTTGAGGAGCCGTCCACGGTGGTCACCTCAATGTTCATCCACGGCGGCTGGCTCCACCTCATCGGCA
>CAZYOV010000152.1:3698-5259 GCA_964649215.1 uncultured Dehalococcoidia bacterium | reverse complement strand
GGCATACCGCGCGGCCGCGTCACGGAGATCTTCGGGCCGGAGATGGCCGGCAAGTCCACCCTGGCCCAGCACATAGTGGCCGAGGCCCAGCGCCTGGGCGGCGACGCTGCGGTCGCCTACGTGGACGTGGAGCACGCGCTGGACCCCAGCTTCGCCTCAGCCCTCGGCGTCAACATCGAGGACCTGCTGATCTCCCAGCCAGATACCGGCGAGCAGGCGCTGGAGATCTGCGAGGCGCTCATCCGCTCCAACGCCATCGACGTTGTAGTGGTCGATAGCGTCGCCGCCCTCGTCCCCCGCGCGGAGATCGAGGGTGATATGGGCGATTCCCTGCCCGGGCTGCAGGCGCGCCTCATGTCGCAGGCGCTGCGCAAGCTCACCGCCGCCGTGTCCCGCTCCCGCACCGCCCTCATCTTCATCAACCAGCTGCGGGAGAAGATCGGCATCGTCTTCGGCAACCCGGAGGTGACCCCCGGCGGCCGCGCCCTCAAGTTCTACTGCTCCGTGCGCATAGACCTGCGCCGCGTAGAGACCTTGAAACACAGCGGTACTGTCATCGGCAACCGTGTACGGGCCAAGGTAGTGAAGAACAAGCTGGCGCCCCCCTTCCGCACGGCGGAGTTCGATATCATCTTCCACGGCCCACAGATAGGGATAAGCCGTGAGGGAGACATCCTGGATCTGGCGGTGGACGCGGAGATCGTCAAGAAGCAGGGCTCCTTCTACTCGTTCGAAGAGCGGAAGCTGGGCCAGGGCCGGGAGCAGGCCAAGGCCTACCTGCGAGAGAACCCGCAGCTCGTCGAGGAGCTGCAGAACCTCGTTCTCGCTGCCCATGCGCCGCCAGAGGCGGTCGCCGCAGTGGCTGCGGACCAGGTACGCGCTACCAAATAGTCTGCCCCATCATCCAACGCCCCGCCCGGCGGGGTTTCATGCACCGTAGCGGCTTCGGTTACGGGGCCGTGCGCAGGACCGCTTAGCGGCCCCGGCGAGAGCTCGCCGAGGAGCCGGACACACCCCTCAGCGATTGATTTCGGCCGACTGTGCCGTGTCATTGCCGGCTTGCCGGCAAAGGTGATCGATTCAAACGCTTTAGCCGTTTAGCAGATTAGCCATTTCCTTGACACCCCAATCTGGCACACCGTATGATGAATCCAAGCGGCCAGATTGGCCGCTCCAGTTCAATATACGATGAACCATCTCCCAAAACCAAATAAGGAAGTGAGGTTACGATGCCGGAAGGCGCGGTTATCGCAATCGGCGTCGGCCTTCTCGGTGTCTTCTGGGGTGTACTCGGCGGTGCATTACTTCAACAACGAATCACTCAGCGGCGTATCGCCGCTTCCGAGCGTAGCGCCGCCCGTATCCTCAACGAGGCCGAGAGACGACAGAAGGACATTATCCTCGAAGCGAAGGAGGAGTCCCTCCGTTTTCGCCAGCAGACTGAGGCCGAGCTAAAAGAGCGGCGTAAAGATGTTCAGCGTCTTGAACGCCGCCTCATCCAGAAAGAAGAGAACCTAGACCGCAAGCTGGACTCCCTGGAGCAGCGCCAGCGCAACCTCCA
>CAZYOV010000152.1:0-3598 GCA_964649215.1 uncultured Dehalococcoidia bacterium | reverse complement strand
CTGCCCTCAGAGGACATGAAGGGCCGCATCATCGGCCGCGAGGGTCGCAACATCCGCTCCCTGGAGCACGCCACCGGCGTGGACGTCATCATTGATGACACGCCTGACGCCGTTACCCTATCCGGCTTCGATCCTGTTCGGAGAGAGATCGCCCGGGTGGCCCTCACCAAGCTCCTCCACGACGGCCGGATACACCCGGCCCGCATCGAGGAGACGGTGGAGAAGGCCCGCAAGGAGGTAGACGTCTCCATCAAGGAGGCCGGCGAAGAGGCCGCTCTGGAGGCCAGCTGTCCCGGCCTTCACCCGGAGATTATCCGCACCTTGGGCCGCCTGAAATACCGCTACAGCTACGGCCAGAACCAGCTAAACCACGCCGTGGAGACGGCCAACCTGGCCGCCATGGTGGCCCACGAGTTGGGCGCCGACGTGGAGGTGGCCCGCCGCGGCGGCCTCCTACACGACCTGGGCAAAGCGATCGACCATGATATCGAGGGCACTCACGCCCAGATCGGCGCCCAGCTAGCCCGCCGCCACAACGTCCACCCCGGCGTGATCCATTGCATCGAAGCGCACCACGAGGAGGTGGAGCCCTCATCAGCGGAGGCGATGATCACCATAGTTGCCGACGCTATCAGCGGCAGCCGGCCCGGCGCCCGCCGCGAGTCGATGGACCAGTACCTCAAGCGGCTCGAGGCGCTGGAGGAGGTGGCCAACGCCTTCCCAGGCGTCGACAAGTCCTTCGCCATCCAGGCCGGTCGCGAGATCCGTATCATCGTCAGGCCGGAAGAGATCGACGACCTCGGCGCCAACCGCATGGCCAAGGAGATCAGCAAGCGGATCGAGGAGACCCTCGATTACCCCGGCCAGATCAAGATCACCGTCATCCGCGAAAGGCGGTCGGTGGAGTACGCGAAGTAGCACCCTAGGGCAGGCGTCGTCGGCCCGTGACGCCCCGCTCACTAGAAGGTACGCCTGGCAGTGAACATACTCCTAATTGGTGACGTTGTGGGTAAGGGGGGACGAAGGGCCATCGCCTGCCTTCTCCCCGAGATCAGGCGCGACCACGATCTGGATATAGTCATCGCCAACGGCGAGAACGCGGCCGGCGGCAAAGGTCTCACACCAAGTACCGCCGATGAGATGTTCGAGGCAGGGGTGGAGATCATCACCTCCGGCAACCACATCTGGCGCTACAACGAGATATACCCCTATCTGGACAGCGAAGCTCCCGTGCTGCGCCCCCTTAACTACCCCGAAGGCGCCCCCGGCCGCGGCTTCCTCCGCCACAACGGCGTCGCCGTGATCAATCTTATGGGCCGCACTTTCATGCCCGGCGCCCTGGACTGTCCCTTTCGTGGCGCCGATGATGCCCTGGCGAACATCGGAGACTGCAACGTCGTCATAGTGGACATGCACGCCGAGGCCACCAGCGAGAAGGCAGCCATGGCCTGGTATCTGGACGGCCGCGTCAGCGCCGTTATCGGCAGCCACACTCACATCCCTACCGCCGACGCTCGGGTACTGCCCAAGGGCACCGCGTTCGTAACGGATGTGGGAATGGTCGGCTCGCGCGACTCCATCCTGGGGGTGGTGAAGCAGCCCGTTATCGACGCCTTTCTCAACCAGCTCCCCACCCGCTTCACGACCGATGAGCACGGCCCCGTCGTGTTCAACTCGGTGCTCATCCAGGTCGACGAAGCGAGCGGCCGGGCGACCGGCATTCAGCGGATCGATCGCGAAGTCACCTGATGGGCAGCCGCGCCGACCTGCACACCCATAGCACGTTCTCCGACGGCGTATTAACGCCCACCGAGCTCATCGAGCTAGCCTATAAACGTGGCGTCCGCGTGATGTCGCTCTCTGACCATGACACCACCGAGGGGCTGCCGGAGGCGTTCGCCGCCGCCGCCCGCCACCCGGGCTTCATGCTCATTCCCGGCATCGAGATGAGCACCGACATCCCCGGCAGCGAGGTCCACATCCTGGGCCACTTTATCGATTGGAAGGACGAGAGGTTCGAGCGGGAGCTGGTGATCCTGCGCAAGTCACGGCTGGGACGCGCGCGCCAGATGGTGGAGAGGCTGGCGGAGCTTGGCAAGCCGGTGGCCTGGGAGCGGGTGGAGAGTTTCGCTGGCGAAGGCTCCGTCGGCCGGCCGCACATCGCGCGCGCCCTCGTGGAGGCCGGCCATGTCGCCACCGTCAACGAAGCGTTTGACCTCTACCTTAGCCGAACCGGGCCCGCCTACGTAGAACGCGAGCGCCTCACCCCAATTGAGGTGGTCGAGATGCTGATCAGCGTCGAGGGCCTGCCCACCATAGCCCACCCACGTGATCTGGATAACCTGGAAGAGCTACTCACTAAGCTTAAGGCGGCCGGGCTCGTGGGCATGGAGGTCTACTATCAGGACTACACCCCGGATGAAGTGGAGCGCCTGCGCGCCCTGGCCGATAAGATCGGGCTCATCCCCCTGGGAGGGAGCGACTACCATGGCTTCGGCGGCCACCACCAGAGGGAGCCCGGTGACATACCCCTGCCCGATGAGCCGGTGGAAAGGCTGCTAGCCCTGGCGCGAGAGCGAGGAGCGCTGGAGAGGGTATAGCGCCCGCCCTATGCAGTGCGCCCGCCACCCTAAGGTTGAGACCGGACTCACCTGCGGGCGCTGCGAGACCCCCATTTGCCCCCGCTGCGCCGTATTCACGGATGTGGGCGCCCGCTGCCCCACCTGCGCCCCCGCCCGCAAGCTTCCCCAGTTTGAGATTGGGCCAGTATACCTCCTGCGCGCCGCCGCGGCCGCCCTGGCCGCCGGTGCCGCCCTGGGCGCCGTCTGGGGAACCCTCCTCCCCGGGCGCATAGGCATCTTCGGGCTCTTAGCGGCCGCCTTCGTCGGATACCTCATCGCGGGGGCGGTCAGCGCCGCGACCAACCGTAAGTCCGGCACACCCCTGCAGGTGGTCGCCGCCGGCGGCGCCATCGCAGCCTACTTAGTGCGCAACCTTGTTATCGGAGACGACATACTGCCCAGTGATGATCTGTTCGGATATATCGCCGTCATCGTCGCCGGCGCGGTGGCGATCAGCCGTCTGCGCTACTAGCGAAGGATAGCCGTGATTACCAGCCCTGCAATTATGAACGCCACTATGAGAGCGATGCGCCGCAGATCACTCACGACGTAGCTGTAGTCACGGCTGATGTGCTGGGGCTCAGACGATCGTTCCTCGGCAAGGGCTGCAGGAGCCGGCGGAGGCGGAGGAGGAGGAGAAGAGACGGGGGGTACGGTGCCTTCATCGGAAGGAGCCTCTGGCTCCCCGGTAAGAGGTTGCTTCTTTGTCTTGCGCCGCCTATCAGGCGGCCGGTAGCGTCTCGGCAAGGAGTACTCCCAGTCGGTATTGTTCGAATCGCATTATACAGACAGATTGGGCCAACGGCGAGGCCGAAATCGCTTCGTTGACACCTTCCCGGGCCTCCTAATAGAATAGAAGCGCCCTCAGGAAGCGTACCGCCCTTGAGGGTGTTCGCCGGGCGGCCCCGTGGTGTAGCGGTTAACATGCCAGCTTGTCAAGCTGGAGATCGTCGGTTCGAATCCGATCGGGGTCGCCA
>CAZYOV010000151.1:0-5270 GCA_964649215.1 uncultured Dehalococcoidia bacterium | reverse complement strand
TTGCCCATGTGGCGCATGGCGGTGATGCGTCCGGCGATGGTGACGGGGTCGGCCGCCTGGTCGCGGCCTTCCAGGAGGTCGAGGGCCTGCCGGGTGGTGTGGGAGGGGCGGAAGCGCGCGGGGTAGGGGTCTATGCCACGGGAGCGGAGGCGCTCCAGCTTGGCGGTTCGCAGCGCTATAATCTCTTCTTCGCCCATCAGTGGCCTAAAAGCTTTCAGGCGGGGCCCGGTTGGCGCCCCGCCCGATTTTACCGTTCGCTGTTTCGCTACGCTAGTTGATGCTTACGATAGTCCAGCGGAGGGCGCCGGCGGGGGCGTTGACCTGGACCTCAGCGCCGACGGACTTGCCCAGCAGCGCCTGGCCCACCGGGGACTCATTGCTGATGCGGTGCCCCTTCGGGTCGGTCTCGGCGGAGCCGACGATAACGTAGGTCTGCTTGTCGCCCTTGTGGTCCTGGACGGTGACGCTAGAGCCCAGGCCAACGCGCAGGTGGTCGTGGGCTTCCTTGATGATGACGGCGTTCTGGATGATCGTCTCAAGGGTGAGGATACGGCCCTCGACGAAGGCTTGCTCGTTGCGGCAATCCTCGTATTCGGGGGCGTTCTGGGCGCCAACCATCTCCTTGCAATCATGCATGCGCTGAGCCACTTCGGCCCGACGGACGTTGACGAGATGGTCCAGCTCCTGCTGTAGTTTAGCCAGGCCATCTTTTGTAAGGGGTACGGACTTGCTTGCCATTGCTGTCACTCCCACGCGCCGGGAAAAAAGAGACTGAGGGGCATGAGCCCTCAGTCAGGCGGGCGCTGTGATACTTGCGGCGCTATTATATGGCAGCTGTCGCGGCTTGTAAAGGGGCAGTGTTGCATTGCTTTGCTGAGAAGAGGGGCTGTGATACAATCCGCGTGACCATCCGGCGCGGCTCATGTTCGGCCGGCCGGCATGTCGAAGCGCGTAAGGATGCGACGATTTCCACCCCGCGATCTCCCGCCCAGAGATAAGCCGCCTCGGCGCGACCTGCCCCGGCCGGAAGGGCCGTTCGACCGGCTGCTGCGAAGGAACCAGCGCGACCCGGCGCCGTTCATCATCGGCGGCACGATAGTGTTCTTGGCCGTGGTTATCCTATTGGTATTTCTCCTTTCCGGAGTGTTCGGTGGCGGTGAGGGTGACACCACGACGACGGTGAGCGACTCCGGTGTGGAGGCGAGCTTCGGCGAGATGCCAGGGCTGCCGCCAGGGCTGGTCGCGTTGAGCGATTTCGTGGAGTTTGATACGGACGAGGATCTCTCGGCGACGATCGCGTTGCCCCTGCGCAGCCGGCCGGAGGATGAGACCGGGCTGGGGTTCTACACCTATATGGATGGCCGCTGGCAGAGGGTAGCGGATGCGCGCCTGGAGAGCGGGAAGCAGCAGGCAGAGGCGGACTTCTCGCCGCTGCCTGCTAATCTGGCGGTGCTGCGGGTGGTGGCCCAAGCCTATCAGGCGGTGGCCTCCCTGCCGGCCGGCGGCACGCTGCACCCCGACGCGATGGTCGGTATCGTCAGCCCCAGGGATTACAGGCCGCTGAGCGATGGCACCTTGGAGGGGACGGCCACGGAGGTTGAGGTGGGGGACAGCGTCCTGCTTATCCCAACCATCCTGGGGAGTGGAGAGGACTCGGTGGCGGTGGTGGACGATATCCTGGCCGATGATTCGCTGCGGGAGCAGCACGCGGCGGAGATCGTGCAGCTGGCCGCAAGCGGCAGCTTCGCAGGGATCGACCTGGAGTATTCTTCCGTGGACCCGGAGCTGCGAACGGAGTTCACTGCGTTCGCGCAAGAGCTGGGACGGGCGTTGCGAGAGGACGGACGCCGGTTGAGCCTGACGCTACCGCCTCCGGGGCCCCAGCGTCAGGCCTACGACTGGCCCGTCCTGGGTCAGGCGGCGGACATTATCAAGGTGTTGCCGATAGCGGACCCGCTGAACTACTGGGAAACTATGACGGAGGGGCTGAACCAGCTAGTGGAGGACGTGGACCCGCGAATGGTGATGCTGGTGATCAGCCCGTTCAGCACCGAGCTGGAGGAGGGCGGCAGCAGTAGGACACTGGGCTATCTGGAGGCGATGCTCCTGGCTAGCGAGATCAAGGTACGGGAGCCAACAGACCCGGAAGCGATCGAGACCGACGTGGGCGTGAGGGTGGTGGCGGTAAACCTGGCCCAATCGGAGGGGGCGACCGACCTGAGCTGGAGCGACGAGGCGGCGGCCGTAGCATTCTCCTATCAGGCGCCGGACAGGCGGACTGTGTACATCGAAAACGTGTTCAGCGTGCGGTTCAAGCTGGAGATAGTGCAGACTTATGGGCTCGGCGGCGTCGCGGTGTCCGATGCCTCGGCGCGGGCGGATGTGGCTAACATCTGGCCCGCCGTGGACGAGCTCATCGAGACCGGCACGATCGCGCTGGTGCGGCCGAACGGCGATGCGCTGGTGCCGCAGTGGGAGGCGCCGGACGGCGGCAATCTGGACGCAACCGCCGGGCTAACCGTCATCTGGCGGGCGGAGGAGGCGGGGTCCTACAAGCTGCGGATCCTGATCAGTGACGGCGACCGGCGCTTCGGCCGGGAGCTCACGGTGGAGGTGAAGGAGAAGCGGGTGGACAGGCCGACGGTGGTGGTGACGTTCCCGCCGGAGGAGCCGACGCCAACGCCCACGGCTACGCCGACACCTACGCCTACGTCCACACCTACGCCGACACCTACACCGGTCGCGGGACCGGCCGCGCCCGCCAATTTGATTGCCGAGCAAGGACTGCCAGGAAGCGGCCAAATCACCCTGACATGGGACCCCAATACGGAGCCAGATCTGGTGCTCTATCGCGTCTTCCGAGGTGAGTCGCTCGGTGGACCGTATCCCCTCCCGGTGGGGATCGTATTAGCGCCGGCCACTACATTCGTTGACAACGGTCTGACGTCAGGCACCACTTACTACTATGTCATCACTGCCGAAGACACAGACGGCAACGAAGGTGACGTCTCCGATGAGGCGTTCGCCACAGCGCCCTAGCGTCTCATGCGGGTGATCGCCGGACGCGCCAAGGGTCACCGCCTCGCCGGGCCTCCTTCGCGGGCCACGCGGCCGACCTCGGACCTGGTGCGGGGGGCGATCTTCTCGGCGCTGGAGTCGATGGGAGCGGAGCTGACGCGTGTGCTGGACCTGTACGCGGGCAGCGGGGCGCTGGGGATCGAGGCGCTGAGCCGCGGCGGCCAGTGGTGCGACTTTGTGGAGAAGGACGCCCGCGCCTGCGCCTCCATCCGTGAGAACTTGGCCAAGACGCGGTTTGGTGGGCTGGCGAAGGTGCACTGCGCGCCGGTGGAGCGGGCGCTGGCCAGGCTTGAGGGGCCGTACACGCTGGTGCTGGCCGACCCGCCGTACGCGCAGGAAGCGGCCCCGTCGCTGGAGCGGCTGGTGGAGTCCGGCCTGGCGGAGGCCGGCGGGACGGTCCTAGTGCTGGAGCACAGCTCGCGAGAGGAGGGGCCGGAGCGGCTGGGTGGGCTATCGCAGGTGAAGACGCTGAGGCACGGCGACAGCGCCGTCTCGATCTATCGCTAGGAGGTGCCGATTTGGTGACAGCGGTCTACCCCGGCAGATTCGATCCGGTCACGTTGGGACACGTGGACATCGCGCAGAGGGCGGCGACCCTGTTCGAGCGGGTAGTGGTGGCCGTGTACGATCTGCCGCCGGATAGCTGTCTGTTCACCACTGAGGAGCGGGTGCGGCTGTTCGCGGGGGCGATAGAGCACATTGAGTACGCGGAGGTGAAGCCGTTCTCCGGCCTGATAGTGGACTTCGCGCGCAAGGAGCGGGCGAAAGCGCTGGTGCGCGGCATCCGGGCGGTGACCGACTTTGAGGCGGAGTTCGATATGGCGCTGATGAACAGCAAGATGGCGCCGGAGATCGATTCAGTCTACCTGATGGCCAGCCTGGAGCACCTGTTCGTGAGCGGTCACCGGATCCGAGAGGTGGCCGGCATGGGGTACGATGTCGCGGAGCTGGTGCCGGCGGCGGTGGCGAAGGCGTTGGGGGAGAAATTCGGCGGGAAGACCTAGAGGAGGCCCGCTGTGGACATCCTGCACCACATAGACCGTCTTGAGGAGATCGTGGGTGAGGCGCGCAAGCTGCCGGTGGGCGGTGGCCTGGTGATGCCGCGGCAGCGTCTGCTGGACTTGATCGACCGCATGCGAGTGTCGGTGCCGAAGGAGGTGTACGACGCTCGTGAGGTGATGGAGAAGCGGGATGAGGTGCTGGCGGACGCTACGGCGGAGGCCTCGCGGGTCATCGCGCGGGCGAAGGAGGAGGTGGAGGAGAGGCTGAAGGAGACGGAGGTAGTGAAGGCGGCGGAGGAGAGGTCGCGCCAGATACTGGCCCAGGCGCAGGAGCGTATGCTGGAGCTCTCGCGGGAGGCGGAGGCGCAGGCGGCGGCGCGCCTGGACGATGCGCAGGAGGCGGCGCGGGAGCAGATGCGGGAGGCGGACGTTTACGCGCTGCAGACGTTGAAGAAGCTGGAGGGTGAGCTGAACGAGTTCATCGCCACGGTGCAGCGGGGGGTGGACACGCTGGAGAAGCGGGCGGCGGAGCGGCCAACCAGCTAGGGGAAGCCGCGGCGGCTGCGTCGGAACCAGATGGCGATGGCGACTGCGGTGGTCAGGGCGGCGAGGACGGCGAGGAGGATGAGGAGGCGAATGAGGGCGGCGCTACCGGCGTCCTCTATCATGTCGTAGGCTTCTTCGCTGTCGTCCGTAGCGTCCATGAAGTCGCCGGCGGCGAAGGCGATGGCGGCGCTGCTGAGGGAGGCTTCGGGGTCGCTACCCCAGAGGCCGAGGCGCTGCCAGAGGTTGCGGGGTTGGTCCACTTTGTCGCGGGCGCGGAGGTAGGCGGTGAGGGAAGCCTCGGCGTCGTTGAGGGTCTGCTCCAGACTGCTGAATTGCCAGGCGGCGACGGCTGTGTCAATGGTGCGGGGGAAGGGGAGGCCGGCGGTCTGGACGGCTTCTCGCAGGGAGGCCAGTCTCCCCTTTTGCCCGAGGTAGAGCTGGAGGTCGGCTTCGGCATCGTCCAGGGCGGCGAGGGCGTCGTCGAAGCGCCAGGCGGTGACATCAGTCTGGATGACCTCGAGCGGGCCGGGGTCCAGGGCCTCGGCCTGTGCAGCGTTGGTGAGGGAGGCCAAGCGGTCGCGGGCCAGGCGGCGTTGCTCCAGGACGGGAGCGAAGGAGTCCGGGAAGACCCATTCGAGGAAGAGG
>CAZYOV010000150.1:0-5290 GCA_964649215.1 uncultured Dehalococcoidia bacterium | reverse complement strand
GCGCCTTGTAAGTCGCGCTCAATACACCGAAGTCGCCGCAGCCGGGGCACCAGATGGGCTTGTCGCCGCTCTTGTAGTCCTTAAGCGTAAGGACGTCTGCCTCGGTTGCTTGTGCAACTTTGGTGGCCTCAGGCATGAACTAGAACCTCCTGGATCTTCTCGTAAATCTCGCCCGGCGTGAACGGCAGGCCGCCGATCTTGTTGAAGCGTATCGGCTTCACTCCCAGGGTCGCGGTCAGGTGATGGGCGAACTGCCCCTGATAATTCACCTCCGGCACCAGCACGCGGTCTACCGAGGCGATGAACTCGTTGAGCCTCTCCTCCGGCAGCGGGTTGAGCACCCGCGGGTGCATCGCCGCTACCTTGAGGCCGTCAGCGAGGGCACGGTCCACGGCCTCGCGAATGGAGCCCTGGGTGGCTCCCCAGCCGATGATGCCGATATCGGCGTGCTCGGCGCCATAGCGGGGACACAGCTCCGCGTTGTCGGTCTCCAGCCGTGCCGCCTCAAGCTTGCGAAACCGCTTTGCCGTCATCTGTTCGTGGGTTTCCGGCGTTAATCGCGGGTGGCCTCGTTCGTCGTGCTCCAGGCCCGGGGCGACGTAGGTGTGAGGATCCAGGCCGGGCACGGCCATCGGGGAGACGCCGTTATCCGTGATCTGGTAGCGAAGGTAGTCCTCTGGGTTCGTTCCGTTAGGCCGGATGCGGTCTACCACGGGGAAGACATCCGTATCGACTTCCCGGATGGTTTCGGTGCGGTGGGAGAGAGACTGGTCGGAGAGAAGTATGACGGGAATTTGGTACTTCTCGGCCAGGCCGAACGCCAGCACCGTCATCCGGAAGCAGTTCTGTACCGAGGCGGGAGCCAGCACTATTCGGGGAAAGTCGCCATGGCCGCCGTACAGCGCCTGGAAGAGGTCACTCTGCTCCAGCTTGGTGGGCATGCCCGTACTGGGGCCGGAGCGCTGCGCGTTAACGATGACGATCGGTATCTCGGCCATGGAGGAGAGCCCCATCAGCTCCGTCATCAGGGAGAAGCCCGGCCCGGAGGTCGCCGTCATCGCCTTTGTGCCGGCGTAGGAGGCACCGATAACCGAGGCTATTGACGCCATCTCGTCCTCGGCCTGAAGGCATACGCCCCCGAAGCGCGGTAGCTGGCTGGCCATCGTCTCCAGGATGTCGGAGGCCGGCGTGATGGGGTAGCCGGCGAAGTAGCGGCAGCCGGCGTGAAGGGCGCCGGCGGTGATGGCATCGTTGCCGGTCATTACCAGCCGCGCCACGTGGTCGGCGGTGCCCAGCCAATACTTGTCTTCTTTCTGTATGTTCTTGGTGTACTCGTATCCGTGGTACAGCGCCTGGATGTTCTTCTCCATGAGCTCGGCACGGCGCTTGTAGCGGCTTTTGACCATCTCTTCCAACGATGCCGGCGGAAGCCCGAACAGACCCGCCATCACCCCCAGGATGAGCACGTTGGTGCCGCGTACAAAATCCAGCTCCTCACGCGCGATCTTCTGGAAGGGGATGCCGTAGCGGATGATGTCGCTATCCGAGTCCGGCTGCACCAGGCCCGAGTCGTAAATGAGGACACCGCCCTCGTTCAGGTTTGGGCGGTGCAGTTCGTACGCCTCCTGATCGAAGGCGATCAGGATGTCGCAGCCGTCGCCGATGGAGTAGACCGGCTTGTTGGAGATGCGAACTTGAAACCAGGCGTGTCCGCCCTTGATCTCGGCTGGATAAGTGCGGAAGGTGAAAGTCTGAAAGCCTACGCGGGCGGCGGCTGTCGTGAAGTTCTCACCGGTACTGATAACACCGCCTATCGCGGTATCTCCGCCTATGCGGATGATAAAATCATCCCTGGCCACGCCACGTTCCCCCTCTACATACTCTGCTCCCCGCGATGGGGGGAGCCAGGCTGCGCTCCATTGTATGACAGGCGGTCTTCATTGGGAAAGGGGCCTGGATGCGGCGCTTTGGTCGGTCACAAAAGTCGATCAATTTGGGAAGCTCATGCTTAGTTTAACACCCTGGATTGGCTATGTCTTCCGTGCCCCCACTCTTTATATACGGCGTGTTGTATAATTTTGGCGTTCCTACCCCGCGTTAGCAATCAGGGAGCGTTCAATGCCAGTGAAAGCCTACGTCCTGGTGGTCACCGATCCCGGTAAGACGAGACGCGTCAAGCAGGCGATGCGTGATGTCCCCGGCATCGTGGAGATGCACGAAGTGATGGGCCCTTACGACATCGTGGTGGAGATAGAGGTGGCGAACCTTCAGGAGATCCCGCCGCTCTTGGGCGAGAAGATCCGCGTGATCGAGGGGATTGAGAGCACGACCTCTCTGGTCACGCTGCCTGACTAGGCGGCCCTAGTCCAGGTCCAGTATAATCAGCAGGTCGCCCTCGCTTACGCGGGCGCCGGCGGCCACTGCGACCTCTTTGACGGTGCCGCTTGCCGGGGCCAGCACCTCGTTCTCCATCTTCATCGCCTCAATGATGAGGAGGACGTCGCCCTCCTTCACCCCCTGGCCCGGCTCCACGTCTACTCGGATGATGCGGCCGGTCATACGAGAAGTGATGGCCCCGGCGCCACCCTGAGGTGTGGGGCGCTTGGGAGCGCCGCCGGCTGGACGGCGGGCGGCTGCTGCTCCTTTCAGCTCTACCTCATACTCCTTGGCATCCACCAGCACCTTTATCGGGCCCTCTGCCGCGGCGTCAGGCGGCAGATGCACCTGATAGGGGCGCTCGTTGACGTAGACCGTGACGATGTCACCCTGGCGTACTATCCGCACCGGGTAGTCGACGCCCCCTACGCTCACGCTGTCCTCCCCCGGCTGGACTTCGAACTCCTGACCCTGAACGACTATCTTCATCAGCGCCCCCTGAGCAGACGCTGACGCCCTGCCTGCTTCCATGGCGAGCGTGTGCCGTCCGTCCCAGTGGGCGCTGACTCAGCGGCCTTGCGCGCGTGGCTGAGGGCTGCGGCTAGAGCGGCGACGATCTCGTTCTCGAGGCCGGCGCCCCCAGCCCGCCACTCCAGGAAATCGCGGACCACCTGGGGGAATAGGACCGAGGAGACGATGTCCTCCTCGCTGGTGGCGAGCTCGCCGATCTCCTTTTTCGCATTGGCCATCTCCGGTTTAATGTGGTCGGCGGGGCGGTCCGTGATCGGCTTGGCGTCCGCGGCGATGGCTCGCTGCGCTTCCTTGTTGACCGGGGCGGGCGAGGCGCCGTACTGACCTAGGACGTAAGCGCGGCTCTCCTTGGTGACCTGCTTGTAGCGCTGGCCAAACAGCGCGTTCAGGACGGCCTGCGTACCTACGATCTGGCTGGTAGGCGTCACCAGGGGCGGGTAACCGAAATCCGCACGCACGCGGGGAATCTCCGCCAGGACGTCCTTCAGCTTGTCCAGGGCGCCCTGGTCGCGGAGCTGGGAGACGAGGTTGGAGATCATGCCGCCGGGCACCTGGTGCAGGAGCACCCCCGCGTCGACTCGCACGTTCCCCTCGAAGGCGGCGTACTTCTTGCGTACGTCCGCGAAGTAGTCGGAGATGTGGGTGAGCTGCTCCAGGTCCAGCTTCGTATCGTGCTCCGTGCCCTCAAACGTGGCGACGGTGGACTCGCAGGAAGGCTGTGACGTGCCCTGGGAGAGGCTGGAGATCGCGCAGTCGATGACGTCCATGCCGGCCTCGATTGCCTTGACATAAGACATCTCTGCCATGCCGCTGGTGCAGTGACAGTGCAGCTGGAGCGGAACGTTCACCGCTTCCTTGATGCGCTTCGTAATCTCGTAGGCGTCGTACGGGTGCAGCAGGCCTGCCATGTCTTTGAGGCAGATGGAGTCGGAGCCCATTTGCACCAGCTCCTTCGCCATCTTGACGTACGTATCGATAGTGTGCACAGGGCTGATCGTGTAGCAGATGGTGCCCTGAACGTGCCCACCGGCGCGCTTAACGGCGCGGATGGCGGTCTCCAGGTTACGCAGGTCGTTCACCGCATCGAATATGCGGAAGATGTCCATGCCGTTCTTCACGGCCAGCTCGATGAACTTCTCCACAACGTCGTCCGCGTAGTGGCGGTAGCCGACGACGTTCTGGCCCCGGAGCAGCATCTGCGTGGGCGTCTTCTTGAACCGCTTCTTGAGATCGCGCAGCCGCTCCCAGGGATCGTCGTGCAGGAAGCGGAGCGCGGTATCGAAGGTGGCGCCGCCCCATATCTCCACCGAGTGATAGCCGACCGAGTCGATCTCCTCAGCGATGGGCAGCATGTCCTCCGTGCGCATACGCGTCGCCAGGAGCGACTGGTGAGCGTCGCGCAGGGTGGTGTCGGTGATCTTCACGCCCATAACTGCCTCGGCTAGTTCCTCTGCTCTCGAACGACCTCCGCCAGCCGGCGCAACGCGCGTTGGTACAAACGCCGGTCGAACACCCATAGCCAGGGCTGGGTAAGGAGATCGGCCAGCCCCTTCAGCTTCATCTCCTGTGCGACCCGCAGGCGAGTTCCGCTGTCGCTGGGGGCGTACTCCCAGACCACCGTCATGCTCTCCAGCAGCTTGGACCAGAGGCCGGTTCCGGAGCCGGGTACGATCTCCTGGCGGACCAGCTTCCCCTCCTCCCAGCCGGTGACCCTGATGCGATAGGTGACGGTTCTGCCCGCGTTGCGAGCCGTGAACTCGTACTCGGCGCCGACGCCTTCCCTCTGGTCACCGACGGGGCGAACAGATCTTATGGCGGGGAACCAGTCGGTCGTCCGGCCGATATCGCTACAGAGCGCCCACACCTTATCCACGGGAGCCGGGATCACCGCTGCGGCGGCTATGCGTCCCACAGGCATCACCTACAGCGGTATGTTGCCATGTTTCTTGGGTGGGTTGCTGTCCGTCTTATTCTGCAGCATCTCCAGGGCGCGGATGATCTTGAGGCGTGTGTCCCGCGGCTCGATCACATCGTCGATGAAGCCGCGTGACGCAGTCACGTAAGGGTTGGCGAACTGCTGGCGATACTGCTCCACCAGCTCCTTGCGCTTGGCCTCGGCGTCGCTGGCGGCCTCGATCTCGCGACGGAAGATAATGTTCACCGCGCCGTCGGGCCCCATGACCGCGATCTCGGCGGAAGGCCAGGCGTAGTTAACGTCCGCCCGCAGGTGCTTGGAGCCCATAACGTCGTAGGCGCCGCCGTACGCCTTGCGGACGATGACCGTCACCTTGGGGACTGTGGCCTCAGCGTAGGCGTAGATCAGCTTGGCGCCGTGCGTGATGATGCCGCCGTACTCCTGGTCGGTGCCGGGCAGATAGCCGGG
>CAZYOV010000149.1:0-5301 GCA_964649215.1 uncultured Dehalococcoidia bacterium | reverse complement strand
TGCACCCTCGGTACCATCGCAGGCGAGCTCTCGGAGCGAGCTAACCGCCGCAAGTAAGGCAAACCATCCACACAGAGGACCACCGAGGACGGGGTGAGCATCGCCTACTGCTCGTCATCCAGCGGGCGGATCTGAGCGTACTGGATGTGCGGCTCCATGGCGGGGATATTGTACGCCTCTGGACTATCCCTGTCTCGGTGCACGGGCCATCAGCAGGCGGTGGCTGGTACGCCAGGAGGCGCTGACTGCGGTAGGGGGCTACCCGCAGGACGGACGCTATTTTTTGTGCGCGCACAAAAACGTTACTATCCATGCACGTCTGCCCCACAATAGGAGCGCTCCCGCCTGTCACGGCGACCCACGCCTCACAACAGGGGCCAAACCCGGATTCGGTAGCTTCGTATATGGGGTAAATGCGCTCGACAAGATTCGGCAGAGAGGGGATCGCAGTCGCGGCGACCATCAGTGGAGGGCGTCGAAGATCCGGACCATCGCCTCCGTATCTCTTTGGCAGTATGCTAGCAGGGCCTCCCGATGACCTTCTCTCTCGTCTTCCTCGGTCTCGGCCGCGATCATCTGTGTGAACGTGAGGGACGCTTGACCGCCGTCCTGAATCGCGAGGTCCTGGTAGCCGGACTCTGGCACAAGAGCCGGAAAGACCGCCTTGAGCGAGTAGCTGCCGTGGAAGTCAGGGTGGTAGTACCACGACCTGATCACTTCAAGGAGGTCTAGGAAGCGGTCGTCCAAGCCCAGCAGGCGATCTGTGAACGCAGGATGATCGGCTGCCAGCTGCCTGGTGATGGTTTGCTCGTAGTTGGAGTAGGCGACAATAGTGCCTTCGATCCCGACGGCGTCGAGGAGGCCGACAGTGAATCTCTCCCTGGGGTCGCTGTCCCCATCGGCCAGGAACGCACGGTGGCTCAGGTCACCTGCCCTGTCCCGTACGTGAAGCGACCACTGGAAGGGAATCACCTGGTAGGGTCGCGTTCCGGGGTAGACGGGCAGTGCCGGGTTGAAAGTCTCGAAGTCTAGGAAGTGTAGGGGATAGGTGACTTCTTGGAGCGCCACCCTCAGATCTGGATCGACGTGGGGCCGTCCGGTGGAGACACAGTCTCTGACCCGCTGCTGAAGCGCAGATAGTCCCGGAAAGCTGTCCGGGATGTCGCGGATGTCGCGGATGCCCGCTTCGTATAGCTGGTCGAGGAGCCGCGCGTTGGCCCAGGGCAGCTGCTCGATGTGGTGGTCAGGGACTCCCTCGCGGCAGTGGCCGTAGAAAGGGCACTGGTAGGGCCTCGTGCAGTGACGCCCAATCTCGATGAGCGGCGCAGTGTCGCGCTCCAACGGTTGCCGCATATCCGCCAGGGCAGCCGGGGCAGCCGATTTGACGAATTCTCGTGCCTCCCCCGTCACGTCCTCCAGATGGAAGAGGCGCATCACTTCGTACGGTCCTCCCTCGTAGACGTAGTCGTTGTTGATGTGGAGGAGATAGGCCCGCCGGACCTTGATGCCGACGCCTTCCACGACGTAAAGCTGAATCGCGACGTCAGGGATGTGCTGTTCATGCACCCCCGTGCTCGACTTCACCTCCACGAGGTCGAAATCGCCACCACTGCCCCGGACAAGGATATCCACCCGGACCCTGATGCCATCGAAGGTGAAGGCCCCCTCGTATATGGCAGGCACAGACCGATCTTCAAGGGCCTTCTCCGTTTTCGCCTGCGCGCGGCTATGACGGTAGTATTCCTCCTCGATGAGGCACCCACCGGGAAATCGTTCCCTGGCTAGTTCTCCCACGGCGGTGCCGCTGTCAAAAATAGCCTGCTGCCCTGGGTCGATCGGGTCAGCAAGCTTCGGCGAATAGCATTCCAGGAACAGCCGCTTATGGCACTGGAGGCCGGCGCCAAAGCGCGTCTTGGATAGCTGGTGGATCTTGTCGCGAGTCATAGCAGGTTGACCGGTAACCCTCTCTTCTGTAGTCGGTCGAGCCAACGCGCTTCTGCCATCGCGCTCAGCGCGGCCCTATCGCCTTCCAGTATTGCCCCTCCCGGTTCATCTTGCCGGATTCGTCACACCTCGTTACTCGGCTAAGCCCACTCGGTATCTCCATCTTGATCCAGTATGGACGCCCATCGTCGCGCTTCATCCAACCGGGCCAGCTTCTACAATCCAGTTTCTCTGGTTCCCTGGGCGAGACGATGACGAAGTGGGGACGTATGTGAGGCCAAGTGTCGCCGCGCTGACCAAAGATGGCTTCCAGCCTGCGGGCCTTGGATGTCGCCTGTTTGTTCGTCCACGCCGTGACTCCCTTCGCTTCCACCATAATGAGGTGTACCGTTTCACCAGCATTGAAGGCGACGACCAAGTCCATATCCTCCTGGCTCCCAGAGACGAGGCCGTCCATGTTGGGGTGGATGCCCTCATCATCGTCAGTCGCTGACAAAACGGCGCTGCCGTAGATCCAGTCGAGATGGTAGTCCATCGCCGTAAACGCATCGCGGGGAACGTCGAGTGACAGCACTGATGATATTCCACGCCTGAATGCGAGGGCGAGCCTGAACTTGCGGTTCCCCAGGGCCCACCCGACCAGGAAGAACCGTTCCTTGCGGTTGAATCGTCTGAGGTAAGTGATGAACTCTTCTACAGCGCGGCCCATATTGACGTCTCCTCGTTGCCGGTCCGTCCGCCGCGATTGTGCCCCTGGGCTGGGCGGCTGTCAATGATACCAAGAAGAACCCCCGGCGTGGATATTCGTGGTTGCCGCCAAAAACGGCGATCGTCCCGTCATCATGACCAAGCACTAATGGTCTATTAGGCGCACACTCGCACCCGTCCTTCAGATAGGAGCAGGCGCATTCGTTCCCATTGGGCAGATAGCGCCGAGGCGACAATTAGGCGCACTACACGACCGACGGCGGGTCGAGAGGTGTCAGCGAGAGGCGCGTGTCGCTCCTAACGCTCCACCCTGGGCTGTGAGGTGGTGGAGGCGAAGTAGCCGGGCATTCTGGATGCGTTCCGCAGCTTTGACGCGCAGGCCGTCGCTCACCTAACACCGGATGATCTGGATGCGCTACCCGAGACGAACGGTTGATCCGCGATCGCCGGAAGCTGGAGGCGGTCGTCAGCAACGCCGGCCGGATTCTGGAGCTCGAGGCCGAGCACGGCGCGTTCCGCGACTACCTACGCTCGCATGGCAGCTTCGAGGCGACAGCGAGCGACCTGCGCAGGCAGTTTAAGTTCCTCGACGACATGGGCTGCTACTACTTCCTCTTCGTAGTCGGCGAGGAGGTGCCGCCGCACGATGAGTGGCCGGCTTCGCGGCGCCGTTAGCCTGCGCATTGCTTCACGGGAGAGGCGATTGCCCTGACCGTTGCTCCCGGAGGGCGTGGCGGAGGAGCTTGCCCGCCGCGTTTCGGGGCAGCTCCCGGGCAAACCGCAGCCGCGTCGGCATCTTGTAGGCGGCTAATCGGCTCCGGCAATAGGCCAGTAGCTCTTGCTCGCTGATGCCGGTTCCGTCCCTGGGCACGACCGTCGCCACGACCCGCTGGCCCCACCGCTCATCCGGAAAGCCGATCACTCCGGCTTCCCGAACCGCCGGGTGAGACTCCAGCACGGCCTCCACCTCCGCCGGGTAGACGTTCTCCCCCCCGGAGACGATCAGGTCTTCGCGGCGGTCCAGCACGTACAGGTAGCCGTCGCTGTCTAAGTAGCCAACGTCGCCCGTATGAAGCCAGCCGTTGCGCAGCGTACGCTGGGTCTCGTCCGGTAGGTTGAAGTAGCCGGGCGTCACCGTGGGCCCGCGCACGACGATCTCACCCGCCTGTCCGGCGGGGAGGACCCTGCCATCATCATCCTCGATGCGCAGCTCCGTGGGCGGAAGCGGCCTGCCCGCGGAGCCGAGCCTGCGGAGAGCGTCCTGCGGAGTCAGGGTCGCCACCTGCGAGGCCGCCTCCGTCAACCCGTACGTCTGCGCCACCGGCACGCCGCCCTTGGCGCACTCCTCCAGCAAGGGCTGTGGCACGGGACCTCCCCCCACCAGCACACAGCGCAGGCTCGCCGGATAGGGGCGGTTTCCCCGCGCCTCTAGCATCCTCAGGAGCATGTTGCCCACCACGGAGACGATGGTAACGCCGTCTTCATCGATGGAGCGGTTCACTGCCACGGCGTCAAATCCGTCATGCAGGACGACGGGGATACCGTAGATGACGCTGCGCAGGAGGATGGCGAGGCCGCCCACGTGGAACAGCGGCAGGCAGGCCAGCCAACGGTCATCGCTGTGCAGCCCCAGGTTGAGGGCCGAACCTACGGCGCTCCACAGGTGGTTGTCGAAGGTGAGCATGGCACCCTTGGGCCGCCCGCTGGTCCCGGAGGTGTAGACGATGCTGTGCAGCGCCGATCCTTCCACCTGACCCAACCCCTCAACGGCTTCTCCGTTCAGCCGTTGCGTGAGATCCGTCATCGGCAGGCAACGAAGGCCGGCCAGAAGCTCCTCAACGTCAGCCGCCTTCGCCGCGTTGGGATCGTCGGTGACGAGGAGCCCAGCGCCACAGTCGCGCACCTGCCGGCTAAGCTCGCCGGCGGTCAAGCGCACGTTGAGCGGCACCAGAGCCGCGCCCAGGCGAGGAACGGCGTGGGCCACCTGCACGAACCCGCCGCGGTTCCGCGCCAGGAGCGCTACGCGGTCGCCGGCGCTGACGCCTGCGGCGGCGAGTCCCGCAGAGCAGGCCGAAACGAGCCGGTCCAGCTCGGCGAAGCTCCACCTTTCGGCACCAAAGATGACGGCCGGGCGCTCGGGCGAGCGGAGAGCCCGCTGTCGCAGCCACTCCGGACACCTCTCTCCAAACGGCGACTCGGGCACTAGGCTACCTCGCGCTCGATGCCGCCGTACCGGGCCAGTTGCCCTTCGTCCAGCTTAACGCCAAGGCCGGGGCCGTCCGGCAGCTCCATCCGGCCGCAGCGGGCCACCAGGGGACCGGTGATGAGATCGGCGGCGAGGAGGGAGCCGGTGGCCAGGCCGCAAGCGGGGCCGCCTGCGGGTAGGGTGGCGGCCAGGTGAAGGGCGGCTGCCGTGCCGATCCCCGAGTCCAGCGTGGTGGTGACGACCGCTTCCGCGCCGGCCGCGGCGACCATCTCGATGATACCGCGAGCGGGGCGCAGGCCCCCCACGACCATCGGCTTCACCACTAGCACGTCCGCGGCGCCCGCTTCCAGCACCCGCTCCGCCGCCTCCACGTCCGTCACGTCCTCATCGGCGGCGATGGGCGCATCTACCTCGGCCCGCACGCGGGCCAGCCCCGGCAGGTC
>CAZYOV010000148.1:0-5327 GCA_964649215.1 uncultured Dehalococcoidia bacterium | reverse complement strand
TCGGCCTCGGGTCGCTCGGCGGCCCACTGGGCGAGCTTGAAGGAGTCGCCGCGGAGGTCGGCGAACTGGATGATGTCCTCGCGCTGGTAGTGGTGGCCGAGGACGACGCAGCGCCGGCCGAGCTGTTTGCGGGCGGCGGCGATGCGGGCGATGATCTGGCGCGCGTCGAGGCGCCAGTAGTCTTCGGGGATGTCCTTCTGCCAGAAGGCGAAGGAGGACTCCTCGGCGAGGGGGCGGGTGTCCAGATCGCGGTCGGTAGGGCACTCCATCGCCTCGTTGAGGACGGTGTCCTCGCTGACGATTGGGAGGGGCTCTTGGAGCTTGGTCTTGGTCACCATCTGCAGCGTCCTTCCCAGAGGCGAGTTAGTGTATCTCGTACACTAACCTCTTGGGAGATAAGATTAGCAGGTCTAGGAGAAAGTGTCAAGGGGACACGAAGGGGTTAGGGAAGTGCGAAACCAAGCCTTGCAGCCCGTGATATAATTCAGCGCGTCAAGTCGAGTGGAGGGCCGAATGATGCCGCGTCTACGTGCTTTCCTGTTCGTTGCCGCTCTAGCGCTTGTTGTCGCCGGCCTGGCGGCGACCTGCGGCGGCGACGGAGGACTCACCCTGGAGGAGTACTTCCTGCAGCTCGAGACCCTCGACCAGGACGCCGAGGCCCGGATCGAGGCGTTAGAGTTGCCCGAGGAGTTTGCCTCGGAGGAGGAGCAGGTCTTGGCAGTTCAAGACTTTTTCGCTGCGTCTGTTCCAATCATCGCCGACTTTGTAGACGCCATCGACGACCTCGACCCGCCAGCAGAGGCTGAGGACGCCCACAACGAAGCTGTGGATGCCGGAAGGGATTTCGTGACAGAGGCCGAAGACCTCACCAATGAGCTCGCCGACGTGGGGTTATCCTCCGAGCTGGAGGAAGTGTTCGACGCCCCTGAGTATGATGCGGCCAGCGATCGCTTCGACCAGGCCTGCTTCGATCTACAGGACATCGCCGACGCCAACAGCATCGACGTTGATCTAACGTGCGAGGATGAGGAGTAGCCGTGCCTACGCCACCTTCCGCGTGCAGGCCCTAAGCTCGCCCAGCCTGTCCGCCTGAACGTTCGCCACCCCTTTAGGGAAGCGCAAAGGTGCAACTTGACAGAAGATGTATAATGTGTCGCATGCGGCGGGACGCCCGACGGTTAGTAACTAGGAGGATTCCGAATGAAGCTAAAGCTACTGGCGTTCGCCTTTATCCTGGCGTTCGCGATGTCGACCTTTGGCGCGCTGGGAGTGAGCGGAGCGTCGGCGGGTCCAACCCTCACGGTGGCGCTCCTGTCGCCTCAAGGCGCACACACAGTCGCTGGACCAGATGCAGCGACCGGTGGTGCTGTCACAGCGTTCACCAACGTCACCAATGCCGGAGTGGAGATAGAGAACATTGACGTCGCGTTCGTCTGCTGACGTCTAACAACAACTGTTAACGGTCACTGACGAGTTGATTGCCAGGGCGTCCCGCCGTGGTATCTGGCAGAACAGCCGATAGTCGTCCGATGGCTTCACCGATACCTCCGCGTAGCAGTCAGCGCGCCCTCCTAGCGTACGAGCCAGCAGGCGCTAGGGCACCAAGTCGCAGGCCTTCATTGAACCCAACTCACAGGCCTTGGCTCGATCGGCTTCCGCCTCATCCAGGCGGCCCAGCTCAGCAAGCGCCCGTGACCGGTTGACGTGAGCCTGAGCCAGGAGGGTCACGTTACTCGGCTCCAGTTCGATCGCCTTCGTGGCGGCGTCCGCGGACTCATCGAAGCGGCCCAGGACAGCCAGCGCCCCCGACCGGTTCCCGTAAGCCTGAGCCAGGACGTTCACGTCACTCGGCTCCAGTTCGATCGCCTTCGTGGCGTCGTCCAAGGACTCATCGAAGCGGCCCAGGGCACCAAGCGCCCCCGACCGGACGGCGTACGCCCGAGCCAGGACGTTCACGTCACCCGGCTCCAGTTCGATGGCGTTCGTGACGTCGTCCAAGGACTCATCGAAGCGGCCGAGCTCAACAAGCACCAGCGCCCGATTGACGTAGGCTTCGACGAGCGCAGGGTCCAACTCGATGGCCTCGGTGAAGAGGGCGAAAGCCGCCTCGGGTCGTCCAGCCTCGTCAGCCTCGATACCATCGTTGTTCCGCTGTTGCGCCTCGGTAAGCCCGCCGTCGCTGGAGGCGCCGCAACCTTCAGCTAAGGCTGCGCCAGCGATGACCAGTACCGCGATAACTGGGATGATGAATCGCTTCATAACAGCACTCCTCTGATCCTTTGCCGCCGGCTAATTATATTGCTTGGGCGTCCCGCCGCCCAGCTTCTCCACCGGCTACGCCACCTTCGGCATGCCCTCAGCTCGCCTACCCGATCCGCTTGAACCCTCGCCAGCGTATCGGCTTGCAACAGTAGCACTGACAGCATCGCGTGAAGGCTGACCTTCGCCAAGCCCCTTAGAGAAGTGCAAAACGCTTGGCGGTTGGGAGATGCCAACGTTGAACACACCTATGTCTATCACCTAGACTCAGGTTGATAGCCGGGAAAGGTTCTAGAAGGAGGCCACTTGAAATGCGATTTCTAGTCAAGGCTAGGATGGATATTGAGGCTGCGAACGCTCTTGCGAGCGCAGGCAAATTGGGCTCGACGATCCAATCGATCTTGGAAGACCTGAAGCCGGAGGCAGCATATTTCGTCGCGGACGAAGGGCAGAGGACCGCTATCCTCGTCATCAACATGGAGGACGCGTCGCAGATCCCGGCGATTGCGGAGCCATGGTTCCTCGCCTTCAATGCGGAGATTGAGGCCACGCCGGCGATGGTGGCCGAGGACCTGGAGAAGGCTGGACCCGCCATTGAGCAGGCGGTCAAGAAGTACGGCTAGTCAAAGAAGACATCTGTGGTCCGGGATCACTGGAGGGCCACGCCACCTACCGGGTGCAGGCCCTAAGCACGCCCAGCCTGTCCGCCTCCGCCCCTTAGTGGGAGAGCGCCATCAGCTCAAAGGCGAGCGCGATCACCATGACGCCCATTAGGGCGTGGCGCGGCGGCGAAGTGATCAGCCGCGACTGGTAGACGCGCACGAAGACCATCACCGCGGTTGTGACGCCCAGCAGCACGTGTACGGACGCGGAGTTGCTGAAGGAGCCGTGGAAGTGGAAGACGCCGATCTCCAGGGCGCCCGCTATCAGCGCGGGCACTATCAGCAGATCGGCGGTGCGCCTGGAGATCTCGCCCATGCGGTGGCGGTACTCGAACCAGCCGGCGGCGAGCATGATGATGCCGATGGTGAAGTGAATCAGGCGGTCGTTCGGCTCCAGGGCGGTGACGACAACCATTCCGGCGCCCAGGCTCATGATGGCGGCGGGCCAGAGGGTGGTGCGCAGCCGGTTGCGGTGCCAGACGCTGCCGGCGAGCGTCTCCACTATCAGGAGGACGCCGATGAAGAGGAAGGCGGCGCCGAACAGGTGGTGCGATTCGGCCGGCTCGGGGATGTATCCGTGAAGCTCGTGGTGGGGAAGAGCGCCCGCGCCATCGATAATCGGCGCCACACTGGCGATATCGATCACTCCGCCACCTCCCACTCGGCGGGGATGGCCGCCGGGGCCGCGGACGGCTGCTCCTCCGGGTCAGGCTCGAAGAGATCGAGCTCTAGCTCCGCCGGCGCCGCGGCGGCGACCTGGAAGGCGACCGGGATAGCGACGACCGAGACCATGATGCCGGCGGCGATTATGAGGTGACCGGGATCGAAGATGACGTAGCGTAAGGTGAGCTCACGGCCGGAGTCGATGAGCACGTTCGCCAGCACCCAGAACGCTCCGAGGAAGCTGAGCGCCGGGCCGGCCAGGGCGATGATGAAGGCCCGTATGTGAGGCGACATAACAGGTACCCCCGTGGGCAAACTATTGTAGCGGTACGGCGCGGAGTTGGCAAGTGGTTGTGCTAGGTTCGGCGGGCGTCGCGGAGGCAGGCCTGATAGGAGTCGGTGGCGGCGAAGGCGCGGAGGACGGGGCGCAGCAGGGGGGCGCGGGGCGACAGGCGGGAGACCTCGGCCAGGGTGACGAGGCGGTGCTCTACCCCCTCGCCCAGCAGTATCTCCTCTGCCGGTACCGGCAGGGCGGCGGCGTACAGGTAGACGGACCGCGGCCAGGAGGCGCGGACGACGAGGTGGACGCGTTGCACGGGGTGACCGGTCTCCTCCCGTATCTCGCGCAGGGTGGCCTGCTCGGGCGTCTCGCCGGGCAGGATGCCGCCGCCGAGGATGGCCCAGCGGCTGGCGAGGATCGCCCTCGCCCTGCGCTGGCCCACCTCAGGCTTGGAGGCGCGGCGGCCGCGGAGGTTGAGGAGGAAGCGGCCGCGGGCATCCACGAGGATGATGCCGATGCCCCTGACGCCGGCCAAGGCTAGGCCGGTGGCGAGGAGCCGGAGGAAGAGCATGCGGTCTTAGAAGATGATGGGCTTGCGCTCGTGGAAGGCGTAGAGCTGAGCGGGGCGGTGACGGCCCTCGGTGGCGGTGCGGCCGGTGGGCTCGACGATGTTGAGAGAGAGCATGCGCTTGCGGAAGTTGCGCTTGTCCAGGGGGTGGGCAAGGATCGCTTCGTAGACTCGCTGGAGATGGGAGAGGGTGAACTCCGGGGGGAGGAGGGAGTAGGCGACGTTTGAGTACTCGAGCTTGGCCTGAAGGCGCTGGCGGGCGTAATCGATAACGCGACCGTTGTCGAAGGGGAGGTCGGGCAGGTCGTCGACGGGGCGCCAGGCGGGGAGCCAGGCGCGGCGTTGGGCCAGGTGAGCGCGGCTGGGGTCCACGAGGGCGAAGTAGGCGGCGGCGATGGAGCCGCGGCCGTCGAGGTCGCAGAAGGTGTATAGCTGCTCCAGGAAGAGGTCCGTGACTCCGGTCTCGTCGTCGAGCTTGCGGACGGCGGCCTGGTCGAGCGACTCGCCGGGGGCGAGGAGGCCGCCGGGGAGCGACCAGGAGTCCTTGAACGGCTGCGCGGAGCGGCGGACGAGGAGGACGTGGAGGCGGCCGTCGTCCACGGTGAAGATGACGACGAGGACGGCCGTGTCGCGCTGAGGATGGCTGTCGTGGGTTGGAGGATGCGAGCCCTGAGGGTGGGAGAGAGCGGCCATGGCGGAGGGGCTAGGCGGGAACCGCGGCTTCGGCCTGGACGCCGCGGAGGGACCAGGGGCTGGCGCGGGTGATGCGGACGTGGATCATCTCGCCGAGGCGGGCGTCGCTACGGCCAGCCGGCGAGTTCGGCTGGGGGCCCGGCCAGTGGACGAGCTTGTTGGTGCGGGTGCGGCCGCTGAGGACGGCCTCCTTGACGCCCCG
>CAZYOV010000147.1:0-5347 GCA_964649215.1 uncultured Dehalococcoidia bacterium | reverse complement strand
TGGAGGTGAGCCGGCTGGCGGAGGCGGCGATGCTGGTGGAGATAGAGGCGGTGGCGGTGGTCTGAGGGTGTGGGTTGCTAGCCTCCCAACTCCAACCCAATTTTTCTGTCCCGCCCCCCAGCAGCACGGCAACTGTTCGAAAACCAACGTGACGATGGAGCCGTATATCAGTCAGCTTCACTTTTGTCGTGAAGCGTGCTGAGAGGGGACATCATGAGAGTAAAGGTCTTCGCCGTAGGTGCGGCTCTGCTTGCGGCGGCCCTGCTGGCCGCTTGCGGAGGGTCAGGTGACAGCGGTCAGCCGGACGACACAGGAAACGACGGAGGTGCCCAAGATACTGCCAGCGACGAGCCCCTGAGCGACGACGAAAGCGACTTCCTACGCCGAGTTGGCATCGCGTTCAGGCAGAGCGAGGCCAATTTTGATAAGTTCTCTACAATCCTTAGCCAAGAGCAGGAGAGCGCTGAGGCGCTGCTCAGTGCTCTGAGCGAGGCCGGGGCCGGCACGACGTTCGACCCCGTTATCGAAGCTCTTGAGGAACTCGATCCACCGGAGCGGTTCCGCGCCGACCACGAAGTCGCGCTGGAGGCCATGCGAGCCATCGCCGCCGCTGACAGGGAGATAGGGAAAGCGGCGGAAGACGAGGATATCGTGGCTTTTACTGTGGGTAACATGAATCTAGGTTTACTTCAGGGCGAACTCGCCCTGGACGTCTCACCCGAATACTGCGAAGCCTTTATCAACGACCCAGTAAACAGGCCGATCTGCGAAAGAGATGCGGGCGGAGGCGAGTATGGCCTGGCGCTGCGCTCAATCATGAGCCGGTTCCAGGCTGAGTTCGCGCCTCGGGTCGCAGCGCTGATAGGGCCGGACACGGGTCTGTTCGCAGCGGTTACGTTCGCGCCCGTCCTCTCGGCCGAGGATTACTCCCGCCTGGACGCCGCCGTGGGAGCCGACATCGAGGACGTGCTGGAACGGACGCGCCGAGATGTTCAGGCGCTCGACGCTCCCGCCGAGTTCCAGGCAGATCACGACCGCCTCCTCCAGTTTCTCGACGGGGCGTTGGGAGCGGTGCAGGCAGCACTTGAAGCGGGCGAACAGCAGGACTCACTCCGGCGTACGGAAGAATTAGAACGGGGAAGGGCGGCCATCTGCAGCACCGCAGATGATTTCTCGCCCGAGTTCCAGGCCATCGTTGACGTTTTCTTCGACCCAGACCCCGGATTCTGCGCTGGGCTGTAGGCGATAGCGCCGTTCGAGCGCTCCTCCAGGGCTATTCCTGCATCCGCGGCGACGTGGGCCAGCTACGCGGCGGGAGCGCGGATAGTGTAGGATAGGGCCGCTATGGAGCCGCGCATCCAATACGCCCAGACCAAGGACGGGGCGAGCATCGCCTACTACACGCTGGGGGAGGGCGGCACGCCCTTCGTGTTCATGCCGGACCTTCCTGTCGGCAACATTCAATCGGAGTGGCAGTACCCTCAATACCGTCGCTGGTACGAGCGACTAGCAGAAACAAGGATGGTCGTCCGCTACGATGGCAGGGGATCCGGCCTGTCCGAACGGGATGTAGCCGACTTTACCCTCGACGCCTATGTTCTGGACCTTGAGGCAGTGGTTGACCACGTTGGCCTCGAGAAGTTCGGCCTGTTCGCGCATTATGCCGGAGGGCCGGTCTCGATTGCCTACGCGGCCCGCCACCCGGAGCGGGTATCGCACCTCATCCTGTGGTGCGTCTGGGCCAGGGCCTCTGATATTTGGCGACTCCCACCGGTTGAGGCGTTGACCCTACTTGCAGAGAAGGACTGGAACACGTTCACGGAGACGTTTGCCCACGTGTCATTCGGATGGCCGGAGGGAGACGAAGCTCGCCAGTACGCTTTGACTATGCGGGAGTCCATAACGCAGGAGGCGTATCGGATGGCCCTAGACGCTATGCGCCAGGTCGACGTTTCAGACCTCCTGCCACGCCTGAGCTCGCCGACCCTGGTGCTTCAGCGCCGCCAAGTCCTCTATCCTGATGTGGATGTCGCTCGACGCCTCGCATCTCGCATTCCAGCGGCCCGCCTGGCCATCGTGGAGGGGAACTCGCCTAATCCGTGGGCCGATTCGGACGCAGTGCTGGACGCCATTAACGAGTTCCTGGGCGGGGGCGAGGAGGCCGCTGAGGCCCAGGCGCCGGAGGCGGGTGCCTTCCGCACGATCCTCTTCACCGATGTCGAAGGCTCCACGGCGCTCACCCAGCGGCTGGGCGACGCCAGGGCGCGGGAGGTGCTGCGGGAGCACGAGCGCATAGTGCGGGAGGCGCTGAAGTCGCACGGCGGCTCCGAGGTGAAGACGACGGGGGACGGGTTCATGGCCTCGTTCCCCTCGGCGACGCGGGCGCTGGAGTGCGCCATCGCCATGCAGAAGGCGTTCGCGGAGCACAACGAGACTGCGGAGGAGCCCATCAAGGTGCGGGTGGGGCTCAACGCGGGTGAGCCTATCGCTGAGGACGAGGACCTGTTCGGGACGGCAGTGAACCTGGCGGCACGTATCGCGGCAAAGGCGGAGGGCGGCGAGATACTGACCGCGGACACCGTGCGAGGGCTTGTGGCGGGCAAGCGGTTCCTGTTCGCGAACCGAGGCGATATGGCGCTGCGGGGGTTCGAAGACCCGGTGCGGCTGTTCGAGGTGAGCTGGCGAGACGTTGCGACCGGGGGTCGGGCATAAGCCTGCGCCCCGAAAGTGCGCCGCTCTTGATCCGACAGGCTTACCACGAGCGGATACGTTCGCAACCGCTCGCCCTGAGCTTGTCGAAGGGCCACCCTGAGCCCCGGTGCTGGGATCGCCCGGCGGCATGATCCGGCTCCTCGCTCTGCTGGGGATCCTGGGCATCTCCTTCTCGGCGATCTTCGTGAAGCAGGCCGATGTATCCCCCTCCACCGCCGCCTTTTTCCGCAACGCCTATGCGGCGCCGGTCCTGTTTCTGGTCTGGATGTCGATTCGGGGCGGCGACGACCGCCCGGCCGCGCTGCGGCTGATGGCGGTGGCGAGCGGGCTGTTCCTGGCGCTGGACCTAACCGTCTGGCACCGCTCCATCGACCTGATCGGCGCCGGGCTGGCGACGGTCCTGGCCAACACGCAGGTGGTGTTTGTCGGCTTGATCGCCTGGGTGGTCCTGCGGGAGCGCCCCACCAGGCTGGCGTTCCTCACGATTCCGGTCGTCTTCGCCGGCGTGGTCCTCATCTCCGGCCTGGGGCGCGCCGACGCCTTCGGGGACGATCCGCTGGCCGGGGTGGCGTTCGGTGTGCTTGCCGGGGCCGCATATTCGGGCTTTCTGCTGATCTTTCGAGCCTCTAACCGCGAGCTCGCCCCAGTGGCGGGGCCGCTCCTAGACGCCACTGTGGGCGCGGCAGTAGGGTCGCTCCTGGCGAGCGCGGCCGATCCGGATTTCAGCTTCGCGGTCTCCTGGCCGGAGCACGGATGGCTACTGGCCCTGGCGCTGGTGGCGCAGGTGGTTGGGTGGCTGCTCATCGCCGCGGCGCTGCCGCGTGTGCCGGCGCTGGAGACCTCGGTGTTGCTGCTGCTACAGCCGATGCTTACCGTGCTGTGGGGGCTGCTGCTGTTCAGCGAGTACCTTTCCGGGTTGCAGTGGGCGGGCGTGGTGCTGGTGCTGGGGGGAGTGGGCGTGCTGACGCTGCGCGGCAGCGTGGAGCGGCCGTCGACGGCGCCGGCGGAGCCGTAGCACGCGAATCGGCCAACCTGGAGGCGGGGTAGCAGCGGCCGCCGCTGACAGAGGCAGGTCGGTCGCGGTAATATAAACGGCGTCGCCCCATAGCTCTCTAGAAGGAGGCAACCTCTTGGGTAAGCTTCAGGACAAAGTAGCCATCGTTACCGGCGCCAGCTCCGGTATCGGACTGGCGATCGCCAAGGCGCTGGGCCGCGAGGGCGCCGCTGTCGTCCTCGCCGGACGCACGACGGGCCCGATGGAGGAGGCGGCGAACGAGATCTCCGCCAACTCCGGCCGCGCCGCCGTGCACAAGATGGACGTGCGGGACGAGGAGCAGATGCGGAAGCTGGTGGACGATGCGGTGAAGGAGTTCGGCAAGCTGGACGTGATGGTGAACAACGCCGGCGTCAACCCGTTCGACAACGTGCTGGAGGGGGACGTACAGAAGTGGCGTGAGACGCTGGAGACGAACGTGATCGGCCTGGCGTTGGGCTGCCGCGAAGCGTACCGAGTGATGAAGGGGAAGGGCGGCCACATCGTAAACATCACCAGCGTCGCCGCCCGCTACGCGGAGCCGGACGGTCCGATGTACGCTGCGTCTAAGCATGCTGCGGGGGCCCTCACGGAGTCGCTGCGCGTAGCGCTCCTCGGTAAGAACATCCGCATCACGGCCGTGATGCCCGGGGCCACGGTCACCAGCATCATGCGCAACATGCCTGAGGAGCAGCTTTTCGCCATCGGCCGCATGTTCGGGCTCGATCCAGAGAAGGCAGGTGTCAAGCCCGGCCAGCAGCTACCGAAAGAACTACTTGATCGGGGGAAGGTAGCGGCAAAGAGCGTGGCGCTGCAGCCTGAGGACGTGGCCGAGGCGGTGCTGTACGCGGTGTCGCAGCCGGAGACGGTGCACCTGAACGAGATCATGGTGCGGCCCGCCCAGCCGCTGCAGATGCCGGGGATGAACCTGCCGGCCTGACGCACGGTCGCCAGGGCATGCCCTCCGTCACCGTCCGCGAAGCCACGCCCTCCGATTTCGACGCCCTGCTGCGGCTGCTGGACCAGATGGACGAGAGCATGTATCGTGGTCGCGCCGTCGCTGACGAGGGCGATCTGCGGGCGCTGTACGAGGCGATCCTGGCCGACCCCGATCAGCGTCTATTCCTCGCTGAGGACGGCGGTCGGCTCGTCGGTTCGGCGCACCTGCTGGTGCTGCGACACTTCGATCGCAGCCTGTCGCGCTCGGCGGTGGTGGAGGGTGTGATCGTGGCGCGGGATTACCGGCGTGGGGGCGTGGGCGCGGCGTTGATGCGGGCGGCGGCGGAGGCGGCGAGGGCGGTTGGGTGCTACAAGCTGGACCTCACGTCCAATATGGCGCGGAGGGGGGCGCACCGCTTCTACAGCCGTTTGGGCTGGAAGCGCAGCCACTACGGGTACTCGCTGGAGCTCTAGTAGGCTGTTGCCGGCGACAGGCTGAAGCCTGTCCTACCGAATTGAGCGAGCCGGAGTCCGTTAGCAGCCGGCGCTACAGGGTTTGCAGGTAGCCGTGGATCGCCTCGGCGGCGCGGCGTCCGTCGGCGAGAGCCGTGACTACGAGGTCGGCGCCGTTGACGTTGTCGCCGCCGGCGAACACGCCTTTGC
>CAZYOV010000146.1:0-5372 GCA_964649215.1 uncultured Dehalococcoidia bacterium | reverse complement strand
CACTATCTCCTTGCCCTGGTGGCGGCCGCGCCAGCCGGCGGCCAGACGGCGCAGGCCGCTGGCCAGCCCCAGCGCGTCCTTGCGGACCGCCGGCGTCTCGTACAGGGCGCACTCTTGACGGTATCCCAGCTTGTCGTAGACCGCAAGGGCTGACGTGTTGCTGGCCTCCACGGTCAGAGCCACGAGGTCGCAGTGCTCCAACAGAGCGTGGGTCACGGTGCTGGTAGTGATGGTGGCCAGGCCGCCGCCGCGGTGGAGGGGATGAGTGAACACGTTTCCTACCACCGCTATACGCTCCCCGGGAGAATTAACGTGTGTCCCCGCGATACTGACCAGCTTCCCGTTTGCGATGATCCCGTAGTATACGCCCTTAACCACGTGGCGTGACGTGTAGGAGGCCGGGCCTCCCTCGGCCGAGTACAGCCGGTTGATGCGGCCGATATCTCGTCCTAGCAGCCGTGACGCTTCTCCCTCCACGGGTCTGAACGTCTCCTTGGTGACGGACATACGCACCATCGGCTCGTTGCGGATGAGAATGAAGTGGCGCTGCAGCACCTCCCTGTGCTCCGGCCGCAAGCTGGCGAATGAGAACCGCGGTCCTGGGTGGAGTCTCAGGAGGACATTGAGCGCTGTCGCGTCGCCCAGAGTGACCATGGCGCGGCCCAGGCCTCCCCGCGAGTGGAGGACGAGGGCGCGGCCGGCAGGGCCGCTCGCCGACCACCACTCACTCTGGGCGAGAAAGGGCGGTGCCAACTGGGCGCGGGCGTAGGCCGCGTAGGCGCCCTCGGCGGCCAGCAAGGGGCGAATGGCCTCGGGGCTGGTCAACCGCTCGACGCTGTATTCTGCGCTGGCGGCTTGCCGGTCATTAGGGAGGGCGGTATCGACCATCAGCGCGCCTTCCCTGCCGCCGTAACGTACTTTGCTATCAGTGGCTCCAGCCTCGCCAGAGTGGCCGGAGGGACGAGATCGAGAGGGGTCACCAGGGCATTTGCCAGCGCGCTGCGGCAGCCGCAGACTCGCTCAGATGGCAGGCGGCGAAGGAACAGCCGCACGGCCTCCTGGGACACGGCAACGTTCTTTTGGAGGTTGGTGACGATAAGGTCCGCCGTGACATCCGCCTCGTCGTCGTGCCAGCAGTCGTAGTCTGTCGTGCAGGCCAGAATGGCGTAGCATATCTCGGCCTCGCGGGCCAGCTTAGCCTCCGGCAGCGCCGTCATGCCGATGACGTCCGCGCCCCAGGTGCGGTAGAGGTTCGATTCGGCCCGTGTGGAGAAGGCCGGCCCTTCGACCGCAACGTAGGTGCCGCCGCTGTGGGCCGTCGCTCCCGCCTCTCGCGCCGAGGCGATCAGAGCCGGCCGCAGCTCCGGGCAGAACGGGTCAGCGAAGCTGATGTGGGCGACAAGCCCCTCTCCGAAGAAGGTAGAAGGCCGCCGCCCCCGCGTGCGGTCGATGATCTGGTCCGGCACCAGCAGGTGCAGGGGCTTGATCTCCTCTCGCAGGCTGCCCACCGCGTTGACGCCGACGATGGTCTCCACACCCAGGGTCTTCAAAGCGTAGATGTTGGCCCTGTTCGGTAGCTCCTGAGGCAGGATGCGGTGGCCGGACCCGTGCCTGGACAGGAAGGCGATGCGCTCACCTTCCAGCGTTCCGACGACGATGGCGCTGCTGGGCTCGCCGTAGGGCGTATCGACGTGCAGCTCATCGGCGTCAGCGAGGCTGTCGATCTGGTAGAAGCCGCTGCCACCGATGACGCCTACCCTCGCCTCAGCCACGGGAGGGCGCCTCCTCCCTCAGCAGCCCCGCCAGGGACGCCTCGTAGGGCGGGCTGGCCACGCCGTTCTCTGTGATGATCGCGCTCACGTAGCCGGAGGGCGTCACGTCGAAAGCCGGGTTGGCGGCTGTTGTGCCCATTCCCACGAGGGCGGTGACCTCTGCCGGGTCGCGCTCCTCGATGGGGATATCGTCGCCGCTAGGCGTGATCGGGTCGATGGTGCTGGTGGGCGCTGCCGCATAGAAGGGCACGCCGTTCTCCCGGGCCAGCACCGCCAGCGTGTATGTCCCGATCTTGTTCGCCACGTCGCCGTTGGCGGCGATGCGATCCGCCCCTACCACCACGGCCCGCACCAGGCCGCGCCGCAGGAGCGATCCGGCGGCGCCGTCCACCACCAGGGTGAAGGGGATACCTTCTCGCTGGAGCTCCCAGGTGGTCAGACGCGCTCCCTGAAGCAGCGGTCGCGTCTCCGTAACGTATACGCGCTCCAGCTTGCCCTGCTCCCAGGCCGCGCGTACCACGCCCAGGGCGGTGCCATAGCCGCCGGTGGCCAGGGAGCCGGTGTTGCAGTGGGTGAGAAGGGTGGTTTCCGCGTCCAGAAGGGAGGCGCCGTTGGCTCCGATGGCGTGGCAGGCGGCGATGTCCTCCTCATGAATGCGGCGGGCCTCGGTCTCCAGGGCGTCGATGGCACTCTGGGGGTCGGCGGTGCCCTCGGCGACCCGAAGCGTACGCTCCAGCGCCCAGGCCAGGTTCACCGCCGTTGGTCGGGTAGCGCGCAGCTCCTCGGCCGCCGTACGCAGCCGCGACATGAGCTCGTCCCCATCGGTTGCGCCCGTCTCGCGGGAGGCGAGGGCCAGCGCGTAGGCGGCGGTGATGCCTATGAGGGGTGCTCCGCGCACCTTCATCTGGCTGATCGCCCTCACTAAGTCACGATAATCGGAGGTCTCCAGGTACGTCTCATCGTAGGGGAGCTTCGTCTGGTCTATTACCCGTACGCGGCCGTCCGGCAGCCATTCGATAGGGATCAAGCTGGTCTCAGTTCTAGACAGCAAAAACTTCTCGCACGGTGGAGAAGTCTGGTAACTCCACTCTCATCTTCCCCCCGCCTCTGGCAGGGGTCGGAGTTGGCACCGTACGGGACTGGATCCCAGTCGGTTGCCGGGCTTCGTCGGGCCGTTCCCTCCACCGCTCTGGATAAGAGTGCTGCCCTGTTCGATTGTGCCTCGATGGTAGCTGTCCGCTATGGGTGCTGTCAAGGCGATTGAGGCAGCTAGCTCCGGCCTCTTCCCCGTACCCCGGTACTTGTAGCCTATCAGCCGTAGCGTATCAGCGAGAACACTTCGTAGTCCTGCAGCCGCTTTCGTCCGCCCAGGTCGACCAGCTCCACCACGAAGGCGAGCGCGTTCACCCGCGCCCCCAATAGCTCGACCAGCTTGGCGGCGGCCACCGCCGTCCCGCCCGTCGCGATCAGGTCGTCCACGATGACGACGGCGGTCTCCCTGTGCAGAGCGTCGCTGTGGATGCCGAGCTCGCCGGTGCCGTACTCGAGCGCGTACTCAACTCGCACGTGGGCCGCCGGGAGCTTGCTTGGCTTGCGCACCGGCACTAGAGGCAGGCCCAGATTGCTCGCCAGCGGCGCGGCGAACAGGAAGCCACGCGATTCAATCCCGACGACGGCAGCCAGGCCGCTGTCCTCGAACCGCTCCGTGAGCTTCTCGATGGTGTGGCGAAACGCCTGCGCGTTCTGCAACAGCGGCGTGATATCGCGGAACAGCACCCCGGGCTCCGGGAAGTCCGGCACGTCGCGGATGAAGCGTTTCAGGTCCATGGCTAGACGAGTAGAGTATAGCTCGGGAAACTGGGGGCAAGAAGCATTGGCGGGGGACAAGTTGCTTGACCCTGTCGTTCCCCCATTCCTTGTCCCCCAGCCTCTATTGTCTATAGAATGGAGCGGCCTAATCTGGAAAGGACGGTGCGTCCATGGCTGACCGTGACCGGCTCAAGAAGCAGGTGATCTCCGAGGTGGACCGCCGCCGCGATGAGCTTATCGCGCTCAGTCTCAAGCTCCACGCCAACCCGGAGATTGCATTCCAGGAGGAGAAGGCCGCCGCCTGGCTGGCTGACTACCTGGAGGGCGAGGGCTTCGCGGTGGAGCGGGGCATCTGCAAGATTGCCACCGCCTTCCGTGCCTCATACGGTCAGGGAGAGCCGAGAGTGGCGATCCTGGCCGAATACGATGCTCTGCCGGGCGTCGGGCACGGCTGCGGCCACAACATCATTGGCACCGCCTCCACCGCCGCCGGCCTCGCGGCCAAGTCGGTGGTGGACGAGACGGGCGGCACGGTGCTGGTGATCGGCACGCCAGCCGAGGAGGCGGCCGGGGGGAAGGTGTACATGGCGGACCGAGGCGCGTTCAAAGGGCTGACCTGCGCCATGATGGCCCATCCCGGAAACCGCGATGTCGCTGTCGGCTACGCCCTCGCCTGCCTGGAGCTGAACGTGGAGTTTCACGGCAGGGCGGCCCATGCCGCCGCCCGCCCCGAAGCCGGACTGAACGCCCTGGATGCCATGATCGCCTCCTTCGTCAACATCGGTCTCCTGCGCCAGCAGCTCCGCGACGCCGCCCGAATCCACGGCATCATCACCGATGGCGGCCAGGCGGTTAACGTTATCCCTCACCACACGGCGGCCAGTCTCCTCATCCGCGCCGAGGACGACGTATATCTTGATGAAGCGCTTAAGGGGAAGGTGCTCGCATGCTTCAGGGCGGCGGCGGAGGCGACGGGCTGCCGGCTGGAGCACCGCTGGGGGGAAGAGTCACGCTACAAGGCGATGTACTCCAACCGCGCCCTCGCCGAGGCCTACCGCACGAACATCGAGGGGTTGGGGCGCAAGGTGATTGAGCCGGAGTCGCGTCGCTCCATGGGCTCTACGGACATGGGCAACGTCAGCGCCATCGTTCCCGCCATTCATCCCTCCATCACTGTGGCGCCGCCGGACATCCCGATTCACACGGTGGAGTTTCGCGAGATGGCCGCCAGTGAGGCAGGCCACAAGGCGCTGCTGGACTCGGCCAAGGCGCTGGCGATGACCGCCGTGGACGTCCTCACGGACGCCGATCTGCGAGAGCGGATGAAGCGGGAGTTCGACTCATCGAAGTAGGTACAGGCTCTAGGCTGAGGTAAAGTAAGGGCGTGAGCGACGATCCTATAATAGCCCTCGACGCTATGGGTGGCGATAACGCCCCAACGGAGATCGTGGCCGGGGCGTTCCGCGCCGCCAAGGAGCTGGGCATACGCGTCGCCCTAGTGGGGCGGCCTGAGGAGATCGTCGCCTGCCTGGCGCGGCACAGGCCCAAGCCCGATGCGATCACCGTCGTCCCCGCCACAGAGGTGATCGAGATGGACGAACAGCCCGCCCAGGCGGCTCGTCACAAGAAGGACTCCTCCATCGTTGTGGGCCTGCGGATGGTGAAGCGAGGTGAGGCCGGCGCCTTCGTCTCGGCCGGGAACACCGGCGCGATAATGGCCGCCGCTATCATGTACCTGGGCCGCATCAAGGGGATCGAGCGGCCCACGCTGGTGGCTCTCATGCCGCTCTC
>CAZYOV010000145.1:0-5385 GCA_964649215.1 uncultured Dehalococcoidia bacterium | reverse complement strand
GCGGAGGCCGGCTACTTCCCGACCGAAGAGCTGATGACCTTCCGCAAGCTGGGCAGCCGTCTTCAGGGCCACAACGTAATGGGCGTGCCGCCCGGAGTAGAGATGTCGGCCGGCGCCCTGGGGATGGGCCTCTCGTTCAGCCTGGGAATGGCGCTGGCCGGCCGCATGGACAAGCTTGACTACCGTGTCTACTGCCTGCTCAGCGACGGCGACTGCAATGAGGGCCAGACGTGGGAGGCCGCGGCCGCCGCCTCCCACCACAGGGTCGACACCCTCACCGCCATCGTGGACTACAACCACATCCAGAACGACGGCTTTTCCGACTACACACATTTCGCGCAGCGCGATGGTCACCGTCAGCGGCCCGGCGGCTGGGTAGGCGATGACGGTCACACCGTGAACATCCTCTCCCTTCAGCCCCTCGCAGACCGCTGGCGCGCCTTTGGCTGGAACGTTCAGGAAGTGAACGGGCACGATTTCACGGAGATCATCGAGGCGCTGGAGAAGGCCAAACAGCACAAAGGACAGCCCAGCGTCGTCATCTGCCAGACCACTAAGGGCAAGGGCGTAAGCTTCATGGAGAACAACCCCGCTTTCCACGGCAAGGCCGCTACCAATGAGCAGCTGGAGCAGGCGCTGAAGGAGCTGGCGGACTGATGGTCAAGGAGGTCCGTACAGCCGCCACCCGCGAAGCTCTAGGGCCAACGCTCGTCAAGCTGGCCCAGGAAGGTCTGGACATCGTCGTGGTGGATGCGGACCTGGGAGTCTCCACCAGCGCCATCAAGTTCGGCAAGGAGTTTCCCGACCGTTTCATCACTGTCGGCGTCACTGAGCAGAACATGATCGGCGTAGCCGCCGGCCTGGCCGCCTGCGGCAAGATCGCCTTCGCCAGCAGCTTCGCCGTGTTCATGCCCGGCCACTGCTTCGATCAGGTGCGTATGGCCGTGGCCCAGCCCAATCTCAACGTGAAGCTGGTAGCCAGCCACAGCGGCATCGTCACCGGCGAGGACGGCGCCTCCGCCCAGGCCCTGGAAGACCTCTCCCTCATGCTGTCGCTCCCCAACTTCCGCGTAGTCGTGCCCGCCGACGTCGTCCAGGCGGAGCAGGCGATCGAGGCCGCGGCCAGCAACGACGGGCCCTTCTACATCCGCACCACCCGTCCCAAAGTCCCCGTCATCTACGATAACGGCCACCGGTTCGAGCTGGGCAAGTGGGATATGCTCCGGACCGGCTCTGATCTCACCGTCATCGCCGTGGGCGTGCTCGTCAAGGCCGCGCTGGACGCCGCCGATCTGCTGGCCCAGGAAGACGTCCACTGCCGCGTGCTCAACGCCGCCTCCCTCAAGCCCGCCGACACGGAAGCGATGCTCGCCGCCGCAACCGAGACCGGAGCGATCGTCACCGCCGAGGACCACCAGATCCACGGCGGCCTGGGCAGCCTCGTCGCTCAGACCGTCGCCCGCCACAGGCCCGTGCCCATCGCCTTCCTCGGCATGCAAGACCGCTACGGCACCAGCGGCCGCTGGGACGAGCTCCTGGAGCACTTCAACCTCACGCCCCAGGCGATAGCGGAGGCGGCGCGCGAAGTGTTATCCCGGAAGAGCACCTAACGGGACGAGGCCCGCCCGCGTCTCTCCACGTGAGATGACCGCACCCGTACGTATAGCAGCGATATCCCTGGGCGTCACCGTCTGCCTGCTGGCCTTCAAGCTCTCCGTGGGCATTATCAGCGGCAGCATCGCCGTGCTGTCAGACGCCGTCGACAGCGCGACCGACCTGGTTGGGGGCAGCGCCGCATTGATCAGCATTCGCGTCGCCGCCTGGCCCGCCGACGAAGAGCACCCCTACGGCCACGGCAAGGTGGAGAGCATCTCCGCCTCAGTGGCCGCCACCGTCGTCGCCATCGGCGGCGGCTTCATCGTGTTCCAGGCCACCCGAAGGCTGATCGAGGGAAGCCCTGAGATCAACGTCGGCCTGGCCCTAGTGCCGATGCTGGTCGCCGTGGCCGCCAACATCGTCCTCGCCTTCTACATGCGCAGAGAGGCCCGGCGCGCCCATTCGCTCGCCCTCGCCTCGGAGGCCACCCACCTCCAAACCAACGTCGTCCAGGCCGGAGCGGTGATCGCCGGCCTGGCCATCGTCGGCGTCACCGGCGAGAAACTGTTCGACCCTCTGGTCGCCCTGGGGCTCGCCGCCTTCATGGGCTGGACCGCGGTTAACCTCGCCCGCGGAGCGCTCACCGAAATTATGGACGTGGCCCTGCCCGACCACGAGCTGCGCGCCATCCACGACATTATCGCCGCCCACCAGGACGAGATTCTCGGCTTTCACCGCCTGCGCAGCCGCAGGGCCGGCCCCACACGCCACATCGACATGCACCTCATCGTGGACGCCCATCGTACGGTGGAGGAGGTGCACACCGTATGCGACGTGATAGAGCACGAGATCGGCCAGCGGCTGCCGGGGGCTGTCGTCACCATCCACCTGGAACCGGACGACGGACGCTTCCGCGGCCGGCTGGCGCGCATGCTCGAAGATCGGCCGTAAGACAGCTTCTTAGCGCTTACCCCTCGCGGCGGCCGTTCCCCTCCATCTCCTCGTCTTCATCTTCGTCCTCAAGGTCCTCGTCGGAGAAGACGGCGGCCTCTCGTCCCGCCCACACCGTCACCACGAAGTCCTCCCGAAACGGGTCCGTCGTCAGCACCAGCCGCTCGTCGATCACCTCCACCAGCTCGCGGATGTCCTCCTCCGTCATGTCCTCGCCCACACAGAGCGTGGCGTACGCCATGGAGGGCGTGTAGTGGATGTCCACGCGGCCGATCTCTTCCTCTCCGGATCCGAGGATGTAGCACTCCGAGTAGGGCGTACGGCACTCCCGTTCGAACACGTAATCAGTCACACAGGCCCCCTTTCAGTCGGGACAAGCAATAGGTGACGCGCAACACGAGCGCCTGGTCCTTGATCCGGCCTACGGCGGCCGCGTCTGGCCGCTGCCCAGGACAATCCATTTGTAAGTCGTGATCTCCTTCAGGCCCACCGGCCCGCGCGCAATCGTCTTCTGTGTGGAGTCGATTATCTCCGCCCCCAGGCCGAACTGGGCGCCGTCCGTGAACTGAGTGCTGGCGTTGACGTACACCACGGCGGTATCCACCTCATCCAGAAAGCGCATGGCGGCGGAGTAATCCTCCGTGATGATGGCGTCCGAATGGCCGGTGCCGAACCGATAGATGTGCTCCAGCGCCTCGTCCAGGGAATCGACGACCCCCACTGCGGCGACCCGCGACAGGAACTCCTTGCCGAAGTCATCCTCGGCTGCGGGCTCCAGAGAAAGCTCCGCTATCTCGGCCGCCTTGAGGATGCGCAGCGACCGCTCATCGCAGCGCATCTCCACCCCCGCCTCAGCCCAGCTACGGCCCATCGCCGGGAGAAACCCCTCGGCGACGTCCTGATGCACCAGGAGCGTGTCCAGGGCGTTGCAGATGCTGAACTTGCGACACTTAGCGTTATGGGCCACACGAACGGCCTTGTCGAGATCGGCGGCGCGGTCCACGTATGTGTGGCAGACGCCGGTGCCGCCGGTGAGCACAGGCATCGATGCGTTCTCCGTCACGTACTGGATCAGCTCCGCGCCGCCACGCGGCACCAGCAGATCGATCGACTCCCGCATCTTCAGCAGCTCTCCCAGCAGCGCGCGGTCTGTGTTCTCGATGAGCTGCACGGCGTCCCGGGGCACGCCGGCGCCCGCGATCGCCTCACGGACCACACCGGCGAGGACGATGTTGGAGTGGATCGCCTCCTTGCCGCCGCGCAGGATGCAGGCGTTCCCCGACTTCAAGCAGAGCGACGCGATGTCCACCGTGACGTTAGGACGGCTCTCGTAGACGGCCGCCATCACACCCAGGGGCACGCGCTTGCGGCCCACCTGGAGGCCGTTCGCCAGAGTGCGCGTGTCGAACATCTCGCCCAGAGGGTCCGGCAGCATCGCGACCTGGCGCACGTCGGCGGCGATCCCCTCCAGACGCTCGTGAGTGAGCAGCAGCCGATCCAGCACCGCCTCCGAGAGCCCAGCCTGACGGCCGGCCTCGATGTCCTCAGCGTTGGCGGCCAGGATGTCCGATTCGCGCGCCGGCAGCGCGCCGGCGATAGCTTCCAGGGCGCGGTTCCGCACCTCCGCGGACAGCCGCGCCAGGGCGCGCGCCGCCTCCCGCGCCGCCGCGCCCTTCGCCTGTATATCGGATGCCGTGGTGGTCACGCCGCCTTCCTCGCCACGCCGACCATGTCGAACACCGGAGTGACGGGCCGGCCTATGCCCCGCTCCATCGTCAGGCCAGCGTCCTCTAACGCCGTCTGAAACTCGTCGATGGTGAACAGCGCCTGCATATCGTGGCCTATCAGCTTCATGCCGATGCCGTACCTGCGCTTCGATATGTCCAGAAAGTGAAAGCTGCCGCCGGGCTTCAACACCCGCACCACCTCTCGCAGGGCGGCCCGCCAATCCGGGACGTGATGCATCACGGCCATCTCTACAGCGGCGTCGAACCGCTCATCGCCGAACGGTAGACGAGAGGCATCCGCCATCAGCAGGGCGGCGTCCGCCGCGCCGTTATGGGAGAGCCGCCAGCCCGCCTCCAGCACCTGTCGTCGGTCCAGGTCGAACGCGACCAGACGGCCCGGCCGAAACGTGGCCGCGATGAGCGCCGTCTCCACGCCGCGGCCGCAGCCCAGATCCATTATGGTGAGCCCTGCGGGCAAGGGCGCCAGGCGATGAAGGTTCGCCACCTCCCGCCGCTGCAACCAGGCGTACAGCGGGTTGTTGACAAGCAGCTTTTCCAGAAGCCGCATCTCAGCCAAGGTCTACCCCTTCTTCCATCCCCTTTGTCTACTGCCCCCTTGAGGCGGGGGCAACACGCGCAGCTGCTTTACTTGTGCCGCCGCTGCCAGCGAGTCTTCTTCAGCATCTTGCGATGCTTGTGCTTGCTAATCTTCTTGCGCCTCTTCTTAATGACTGAGCCCATTTAGCCTCCGTGATCTAGTGCAAGTAACGTCATCGTAAGCGGCCCGAACCGGCGTGTCCACCCTGAGGCCAGAGCGGGGCGATCACAGCAGCACCAGGTTGTCCCGGTGCACCACCTCGCCGCCGTAGTGGTGGCCCAACTCCGTCTCGATACGGTCGGAGCGCAGGCCGCGGATGCGCAGCACATCCTCCGCGCTGTAGTTGGCGATACCACACGCGATACGGTGGCCGTTTCCGTCCGTGATCGCCACCGCGTCGCCGCGCTGGAACTCCCCCTCCACATCCTGCACGCCCACCGGCAGCAGGCTGCGCCGCTGCTCTCGCAGCGCCTTGCTGGCGCCCGCGTCCACGGCGATACTCCCCTTCAGCGA
>CAZYOV010000144.1:0-5409 GCA_964649215.1 uncultured Dehalococcoidia bacterium | reverse complement strand
TTGCTGATGAGCGACATGACGAGGACGATGGGTATGCGATAGACCTCGTCGGTGACGGGGCGATAGCGGTAGAGGCGCAACGTCCCCTTTGCATAGACGACATCCTTGGGGGTAGCGCCCACCACCGGCGGGTCCCGGTTGAGGAGGACATCCGCGCCGCGCCTGAATCGGTCCAGGTTGCGCTTGACTACTTCAGTCCGGAAGATCTCCGGTATCGGAGGCGTCTCCGGGGTACGCACAGTGGTCATGGCAATGACTCCAACGATAGGCTAGCCGGCCTGGCCTATTGGGCCTCGGCAGGCTGGGCGCGAGGTCGCCTGGTCCGACGAGGACGAAGCTGCGTCACGGCTGCGGGCTCAGCGGGATGCCCGACCGCCTCGGCGAGGGCGTTGATGCTGGACTCGATAGCGGCCAGCCTCTCCTCGACACCGCTGAGACGCTCGCTCAGTTCGACGATGTCGCTGCGACTCGGCACGTTGAGGGTGGAAAGAGAACGCTCCATATTCTGGGCCGCCAGCCGCTGAAAGCTGGAGTATATCTCGGTGTACCCACCCAGGAAACGACCAAAAGAGTCCGCGCTCATCACGTCGTTGAAGAACGTGTTCCACTGGTGCTCTGTCTCCGTGAGCCAGGTCCGCCAAAGTTGACCCACATCCGGACGGTCATCGCTATCAGGCATGGCGCCCTCCCTTTTTCGAGCCCCGCGCACGCTTAGGCTCGTGCTTTGCTGGTCGGTCGCCGCCGCCATCACCCCGCCTCTGGAGATTTTCGTATGAATCGAGGGTTGATTGCAAGATGTTTTGGTAGTGAGATAGCAAATCTAGCCACAAATTGAGAAATGTTTCCCCCGCCCTGGTCAGCGAATACATACGCCGGGCCGGTCCAGACTCCGAGGTGTCCCAGAAAGAGGAGACCAGCCCGGAGCGCTCCAACTGCCGCAACGTGCGGTAGACCGTGGCCGAATCGAAAGCAGGCAGCCCCGCCTTGCTCAGCTCCCGAACGAGCTGATAGCCGTAGGCGGGCCAGTTGCGCAGGAACGCAAGCAGGCTGGAAGCCAGGAGATCGCCTTGGAGCCGCGGCTGGCGGCCGCCGCCGCCGTTCCGCTCCTCCTCTCTCTCAGACTCAGAGCGACGGGTGCTGGAACGTCTGCTTCGAGTTACCATTGGCGAATCTTCGATATTCTGATTTATTGTACCTGGGATGGGGTTGACAGCGAACTGCCGCTATGTGTATCTTGCACTTAGTGTAGTAGATCTGTCAAGCGGAGGTCGCTCATGCCGCAACCAACCTCAATCGAGAAGTTCTTCGGTGCCGTCGATGACGCCTACGATGTCGTCCTGGACACGCTGAAAGCCGGCGCAGACCGCGGCTCCCGCGTATCCCAGGGGCTCATCGAGCAGGCGCAGGCAGGCCAGCAGGAGGCTGTGGAGCTGGCCGCCACCGTCGCCAAGTCGCCGACCGATCTCGCTAAGTCCTCGGGGGCCATGGTGGAGACGGTCACCAAGACCCAGGGACGCGTCCTGGGGCTCTCCCGCCAGTGGCTGGACGAGGCGATGGACGCGCAGATGGAAGGCCGTGAGGCCCTGCGTCGGCTGATAGACGCCAATCGGCAGGCCGGCGAGGCTGTGATCCAGTCCTCGCGCGGGCTGGCCGGGCGAGCCCAGGAGCGCGCTCGCCAGATCGTGCGCCCGCGCCGCGCCGGCAACAGCGCCAAGGCCGAAGGGGAGACGCGCCCGCGACGGAAGGCCCGCGCTGGAGAGACGAAGACAGAGTAACGCGGCGCTAAGCGGACTGCCTGTCCGCCAGGTCCTGACTCCGCTCGACAGCAGACGCCAACAGGTTGGCCACGTGGCGGTACACCTCGGCATTGAACACCAGCCCCACATGGGTGCCGGAAACCTCGATATCGGTCTCAGGGTCATCGTTGATGCAGCAGCGCCAGTCGACGACTCCGTCCGCCTTCGTGTAGATCGCAGCCTGTACGATGGAGTCCGGCAGCGGTTGCTGTAGAGACTCCAGGAAGTCGCAGGAGCAGAGGCCGCTGTAGCAACCGGGCTCGACGTCCCTGTCGGACAGAATGCGGCGCCTGACGATCATCGCCGCCCCCAGAATCATGGGGTGAGCGCGGACGGCGCGGTACGGCGCCGCCATGCTGATAACCGAGGCGACGAGGTGAGGCTGCCGAGCGGCCACGCTGCGGGCCAGGGTGCCGCCCAGGCTGTGTCCTATGAGATGAACCTTGCGGCCGCTCTCCAGATAAGCGCTTTTCACCGTATCCGTGAGCCTGCCGGTGAGAATATCCGGGCAGTCGGCGTTCCTGCCAATGCCGGACATATAAGGCTGGTAGCCAATCCGTCGCAGCCAGGAGAACATGTCGCCAAGATACTGATCGGACCCGAGAAAGCCGGGGGTAAGCACCACGACGCTACCGTCCCCGTGCGGCACGCCGCCGCCCCCATAGACAGAGGAGGCCCTTAGGGCCAACCAGTCCATCCCCGCCAGCGCTTCCCGCCACAGAGGCAGGGCCATCGCCTTAAACTCTTCCCTATTGGGTGACTGCCATGTGGCCAAGCAAACCCTCCCTTGACCTATAGACCCGGGCTACCGGCGGTTTGTCTGCCCTCCATATTAACAAATTTCTGGGCGGTGCTGTTAATACGGATCAAAAGGTATTATAATGCTCGGGTAGCTCGCGGGGGTAACACCGGCAATCACTGTCAAGTCCGGCTTTAGCCCGGACGTCCCCAAGGGGGGGCCTAAGATGACCCAGGCCAACCTAAGCCACCGGCTCAGCGCACAGGACGCCACATTCCTGTACTTCGAGCAGGAAGATGCGCCTATGAACATAGGCGCAGTCGCTGTCTTCCAGGGAGAGATCCCATATGAGCGATTCGTCAAGAGCCTGGAGGAGAAGCTTCACCTCATCCCGCGCTACCGCCAGCTGGTAGTCTCAGCTCCCCTCAACATCGCCCACCCTACCTGGGAGTTCGATCCAGCGTTCAATATCCGCAAGCACGTTATTCCGGTGCGCCTGGACCCGCCAGGCAACGACGACCAGCTCCGAGAGATGGCCGCGCGACTCTTCCAAGGTATGCTGAGCCGAGACAAAGCCCTATGGGAGATATACCTGGTACACGGACTGGAAGGGGATCGAAGCGCCCTCGTATCCAAAGTCCATCACTGCCTGGTGGACGGCGTCTCCGGCATCGAGCTGCTGATGGTTATTCTCGATGTCTCGCCGGACCCGCCTCCCCCAACCAGCGAGCCCTACGATCCGCCACCCATCCCTGACGCCGCCTCTCGCTTCTTCGACGCCCTGTTCGATCGAATGGCCGACAGCTTGAAGGCGACCGCTGATTTCCAGAAGGCGCTGCTGAACACGGTCGATAATCCCGCCTCCCTCCGCAGCGTGAGCCGCGCCCTGGAGACCGCTCTGCCCTACTTCACGCGTCCCGGCCAGCGAGCGCCCTTCAACCAAGCGTTCTCCGGCGAACGCAAGCTGGCGTGGAGCGAGTGCTCCTTCCAAGAGGTGCGGGCGATCCGAAAGGCCGCCGGCGGAACAGTCAATGACGTCATCCTAGCCATGCTCGGCGGCGCCCTCAGCCGTTACTACGAAGCGCACGGCCTGGATACGGAAGGTCAAGTCGCGCGCGTTCTCACGCCCGTCAACGTTCGGCGTGAGGACGAACGGGGCAGCCTGGGCAACCGCGTCTCGATGATACTCATCGAGGTGCCTTTAGGGTTACGCAATCCAATCGAGCGGCTGAACGTCGTGCACGAACGGATGGAGAACCTGAAGAGAAACCACATCGCAGACGGGATGGAGCTGGCGACGGACTCCCTGGGCAACCTGCCACCGATGCTTCAGGCGATGCTGGGTAGCCTGCCCACGCCGCCCAACACCGTGGCCAACCTGGTCTGCACGAACGTTCCCGGCCCCATGATCCCCCTTTACTCGGTCGGCCACCCGCTGGAGGCGCACTACCCGCTGGTGCCTATCGCCTGGGAGATGGGCGTGGGCTGCGCGGTGACCAGCTACAACCAGAAGCTCTACTTCGGCCTGATAGCGGACGCCAAGGCGGCGCCGGACGTTGACCGGCTGGGAGATTTCCTGCAGCAATCTTATGTGGAGCTGAGGTCCGCGGCCGGAGTGACGGCGACTGAGGCGGCGACGGTCGCCCCGAAGACTAAAGCGCGACCGAAATCAAAGAGACGCGCGGCGCCGGCTAAAGAGCAGTCGCTGGCCGCGGACGCCGGCTAGCGGCGGGGTCGCGTCTCCGCCGTGTCGCTGAAGCCGGTCACGTCGTAAGACATTATCAGTAAATCGTAGGTGCGGCCGTCGCGCGCCATCACGAAATCGGCCAGAAGCGCCTCCGGCTGGAAGCCCAGGCTCTCTACCATACCGCGGGCTCCTCGCTGATCGGTCGTCATCTGCACCATCACCTTCTGCAGCCCCAGGTCTTTAGCTATGGCGAACACCTCGTTAGCCATGATCTTGCCCAGGCCAAAGCCGCGCAGATCCGGCTTCAGCATGACCCGGATCTCACCCACGTGACGCCGCCAGGAGACGTCATCCCTGTGGAGGCTCGCGTAGCCTAGAATCTCGCCGCCGCCCTCCGCGATGACGGTGATAGTGCGACCCTTATCTATATTCTCCACCCACTCATCGATTACTTTCGGGTCGGTGATGTCCATTCGCAGGAACAGAAGGTCGTGGTCCGGCAAGGAGCGCGCGAATGTCAATATGCCGTCGCGATCTGAGGTCTCCATCAAGCGGAAGGTGATCTCCAGCTCGCTGATGGTGGTCTGCCAGGGATACGTTCGATTGACGACGCTGGTACCGGCCATATCGCCTCTCCTCTACCTTATCTATTTAGCCTGCCAAGCATAATAGAAGATCGGCTGGTTTGCAAGCGGACGTACCTCCGCCAACCGCTGCCTCAACCCTCCGTGCGGAGCGGAAACACCCCCTCCCGCACCGCAATCAGACAGCGAGCCGGTTGACCTGGTCAGCAACCGGCTCGCTCCTTTATCCGGGGAAGCTCCCTCTTCGTTGACCCCCAATGTACGCCCGTGCTACAACTGGAGGAAGAGTTGAGCGAGGTTAAAGCCGAGATCGAGCGGCTGAAGACAACCGACGAGCAGAAGGACTCCTGAAATGCGCGCGACCGCCGCTGGCTCCTACCCGAAGATACCAAACCGGCCCCGGCCCGCCCGCCTGCGCCAGGCGATCGCCCGCCGCGACCGCGGCGACATCACCGCCGAGGAGCTGGCACAGGTCGAAGATGAGGTCACCATCGAGGTCATCGCCGAGCAGGCGGAGGCCGGCCTGGACCTCGTCACGGACGGCCAGATCCGCTGGGATGACGACCAGACCTACATCGCTCAGCGGCTCCAAGGGTTCGAGAT
>CAZYOV010000143.1:2918-5437 GCA_964649215.1 uncultured Dehalococcoidia bacterium | reverse complement strand
GAACCCCTCGTCCGCCTTGCCGCCGGCGAGGTAGTAGAAGTAGACGTTGGAGGACATGGCGATGCCGTCGTAGAAGTCCAGTTCGCCCAGGGCGGACCAGTCGTAGAACGGAGTCACCACATTAGGGTCGTACTCGTTCTCAACAGTAATATAGCCGCGGCTGGTGATGGTGGTGCCGGTGTGGGCGATCCCTTCCTGAAGGGCGGCCGCTCCGACGATCGCCTTGAAGGTGCTGCCTGGCGGGTATCTTTCGGCGAGGGCGTGGTTCACCAGGGGCTTTCCGGGCGCATCGATTATGGCGGCCAGGTCGTCGTCGCTGAGAGGGCCGGAGAACGCGTTGTTATCGAAGCCCGGCAGGGAGACCATGGCCAGAATGTCACCGTTGTCAATGTCCATCACTATCGCCGCCGCGTTGTCGCCATCCGCCGTGTACTCCTGCAGCGTTTCCTGCACCATCTTCTGGAGGTCAAGGTCGATCGTGAGGACGAGGTTAGATCCGTCCAGGGAGCGCCGCTCCGAGATGACCTTCAGCTCGCGCCCGAGCGCGTCCACTTCTATCAGCTTCTTCCCGGGCCGGCCGCGAAGAAGGGATTCGTAGGTGAGCTCCACGCCGGATTTGCCGGTGTAGTCCTGAAACAGGTAGCCCTGGTCTTCTAGCTCTTCGTACTCTTCCTGGGAGATAGGGCCTACGTAGCCCAAGACGTGTGAGAGGTAGGGTGCCCCCAGATACTCTCGGGTCGGCTCCACGAGTAGCTTCAGGCCGGGAGTGACCGGCTCCAATTCGCGCAGGGTTAGCGCCGTCTCTTCGTCGATATCCGGCTTGATGACCACGGGATCGAAGGCGCCGTTGGCCTCGATCCCGGCCAGCACCATCCGCTCGATCTCATCCATGGGCACGCTGGTAACCCTCTCCATCTGGCGATACACGCCCATCTCTCCCCGCTCGGGGAGGTCTCCGGGCAGGATGGCGGCCGAGTAGCGGGCGGCGTTTCTGACCAGCGGCCGCCCGTCCTGATCGAGGATGAGGCCGCGCGCCGCCGGAATCTGAACCTCTCGTAGGGCGTTGATCTCGGCCTGCCGGGCGTAGTCATCGCTGTTGATGACCTGGAGCCGCACCAGCTGGACGATGAGGATGCCGAAGAGCAGGATGACCAGCGCCCGCAGCGCTGTGAAGAGCGGGTGGTTGCGGCCCGCCGGCGCTCCCTTATCGCGCTGGCGCGCTCGCTCTCGGCGGTCCGGCCTCAGGTACGGGTCCATATCGGTCTAGAGTTGCACCGCTGAACCTACGCCGAAGCTCTCTCTTTTGGGACGCGTTGTCAGCCAGCGCATGGGTGGATAAATGAGCACGGTGAACAGAGGGTTCACCAGCATAGAGGGGAGCGCAACACGCAGCATGGCAGTACCCCAAGGTACGTCGTCGCCGACAGCGGTCAGCACCGTCAGGCTGATTACAGAGTAGGCCAAGCTGGCTATCGCCACAACCGCCAGCGTAGGCAGGAATTCGCTCTCAACCGGACGCAGATCGCGAACTGCCGCCAGCAGAACGATGGGCGATAGCGCCAGCACGGAGGTGCCTATAGGATCGCTGGTGGTGAGGTCGCGGAGGAGACCGGCCATCGGCACAACGACCATCGCTTCCCCCTGACCGCGTATCATCGCCCAGCAGGCGGCGAAGATGAGCACTAGGTCCGGAGCTACTCCCAGCACCTTCACGTAGGGCAGCACAGAAGTAGCCAGGATGGCGAATACGGACGCTCCGGCGAGAGCGATGGCGTACTTCACGGGCTTTCCAGCCTCGCGGGCCGGAAATTGGTAATGATCAATACAGTATCCAGAGACAAAAGGTCCGCTGCAGGTTCCAGCGTAGCCCGCTTGGACAGCGCCTGGGGCTTCTCCTCTACGGAAGTCACGCTGCCCAGGAGAAGCGTTCGCGGATAGTTGCCGCCCAGGCCAGATGTGATGACCAGATCGCCCTCCTGTATCTGCGCCTCCGTGGGCAGCATCTCCAGGGATAGCCTGCTGCGCAGGTCGCCGACCGCCACTCCCCGCGCCTCGGAGCCTTCCTCGCCCCCGGTAAGTACGGCGATGTTAACGGCGTTATTAGGGTCCGAGATCAGGCGCAACCAGGCGAACTCTTCGTATACAAGGGATACCACGCCCACCAAGCTTCCGCCCTTGGATAACACCACCATCCCTTCGTCCAGGCCGTCTTTGCTGCCGCGGTCGATGGCGAGGGCGCGCTTGAAGCCCGAGGGGTCCTGCGCGATGACGTCCGCCACTACGAACACGTCGTCAGGGCGGTTCTCCTTGACCCCCAGCGCCTCCTCCAGCTCCTGTAGGCGCCGCTGGGCATCCTCAGTGGCGGCCGTCTCTGTCTGAAGGCGCTCCAGCTCTTCTCGCAACCTCTCGTTCTCGCGTACCAGGTCGCCACGGCTGAATATCCCCCGGAAGAAGTCTGAGATGGGATCGGCGACATCGCGGAGACCGTTCTCCATGGGGGCGGCGATGGTGAGGGAGAG
>CAZYOV010000143.1:0-2818 GCA_964649215.1 uncultured Dehalococcoidia bacterium | reverse complement strand
ACGTAGACCGGGAACCGGGTCTCCTGAGCCAGGCGGCGGTCCAGCCCCCTGAGGAGGGCGCCGCCACCGGCCAATACGATTCCCCGACTCATGATGTCCGCCACCAGCTCCGGCGGCGTGGACTCTATGGTCTGTCGCACAGCGTCCACGATGGCACCCACGGAGCCCGAGAGAGCATCCCGGATCTCCACGCTGCTTACCTCGACGGACTTGGGCAGGCCGGTGGCCAAGTCGCGGCCCCTCAGCTCCACGGAGACCTCATGCTCCAGCGGGAAGGCGGAGCCGGCCTCGATTTTGACCTCCTCAGCCGTCCGCTCACCGATGAGCATGTTGTGCACCTGTCTCGCATAGCCGGTGATCTCCTGGTCCATCTCGTCGCCGGCTATGCGGATGGAGGTGGAGACGACGATTCCGCCCATGGAGATCACGGCGACTTCGGTGGTGCCACCCCCGATGTCGACGATCATGGAGCCTCCGGGCTCCATGATCGGCAGGCCGGCCCCGATTGCGGCGGCCATCGGCTCCTCTACCAGGTAGGCGGCGCGCGCGCCAGCGTTGAGGGTGGCTTCGTGAACCGCCCGCTTCTCCACCTCCGTTACGCCGGAAGGAATGCCTACGGACACCCGAGGCCGCGGCAACCCGAAGCTGGTACGGTCGTGAACGGAGCGGATGAAGTAATGCAGCATCTTCTCCGTGACGTCGAAGTCGGAGATAACTCCGTCCCGGAGGGGCCGCACTGCCACGATATCGGAGGGGGTGCGGCCGACCATTCGCTTGGCCTCAGCACCGATGGCCAGGATCTTCTTATTGACCCGATCGATGGCGACCACAGACGGCTCGTCGATGACGATGCCGCGACCCTTGACCATTACCAGGGTGTTGGCAGTCCCCAGATCGATGGCCACATCATGGGAAAATATGCCTAACAAGGCGTTCAGCGGATTGAGGGGCAATCTTTCCTCCCGTGTTGGGGCTGAGACCTACAGCATTATAACGTGTCGCTAGACATGGCTGCAAAATCGCCGGCTTGAACTCTAATGTATCTCAACGCCGGAGGCAACTCGTAGCTACGGGCTATTGAGCCGATTCCGCTAGCGTTTGCTCTTGCGCCAGCCCGCGGCTTTCGCCCCCGCCTCCGTGCAGAACCAGCGCTCGCCCTTGGCCTCGCTTATCACAGTCTGGTCGTAGAACTCGCCGCCGGGGACATGGTATATCTTCTCACCTGTGTTCAGGCTGATGTTGCCCTTGACGACGGGCTCGCTGGTGCTAGAGTAGTCGCATTCCGCGCCTGTCGCTGGCGGAGGCGCTTCCGGCGTGGCGCAGGCGGGGCCCCAGAGGCCCCGATTGTGCGCTCTCGCCTGTGCCTCCAGGGCGGCGAACAGCGCCGCGTAGCGGACGTCGGGCGGAAAGGTGCTCGCCGAGGCGTACCCCTCTTCAACCAGGGCAGCGTTGACCATCTCGCCGTTCGCCCAGACGTGGCGGAGGAGCCGCCCGAACTGGTCGGTCTCGGAGACGTCCAGCTCCAGCCCAACGGTCATGCCCTCCACCAGCTCCCGGTTTCGCTCGCTTGCCTCGCGGCCGAAGCACTCCACGGGCCGCTGAGGGTCGACCGTCTCCGGCGTATCGATGCCGATGTAGCGCACCCGGAGCTCCCGGCCGCCTATGAGCACGTCGATGGTGTCACCGTCGACCACGTTGATGACGAATGCTTCCTCCAACCCAATGGGTGTTGGACTGGAGGAGGGTTGTAAGGTAGCGCCCGTCGGGTTGGGAGTGGTCGCCGCGTCTGTCGACGGTGGCGGTGCGCCGCTCGGCTGGGCGCAGGCGGCTGCCAGCAACAGAAGCGCAACGACGGCGAGGACGCGTGCCACAAGTGCTATCAAGGAGAGCGGAGGAGCCGCAGCAGCTCCCGCTCGTCCATCAGTTTGGTGCCGTACTGCTGGGCCTTCCGCAGCTTGGAGCCGGGGCTTTGACCCGTTACCAGATACGCTGTCTTCTTGGTCACACTGCTGCCGATGTCCGCGCCCAGTGCTTTCAGCTTCGCCTCCGCCTCGCTGCGGGTCATCGAGGCCAGCGTACCGGTGACGACGAACGTCTGGCCGGCCAGGGAGCCCTCCGCGGGTGCGGCGCGCTCCTGCTTCATGTTGACGCCCGCCCGCTTCAACTTTTCGATCACCTTGCGCTGGCGCTTCCCACGGAAGTAGGCGCGCACGCTCTCCGCGATCTTGGGTCCGATGGCGGGGACAGTCTCCAGCTCCTCGCGGCGGGCGGCGGCGATGGCGTCCAGGCTGCCGAACTCGTTGGCCAGGGTCTCCGCGATCTCTGAGCCTACGTGGCGTATGCCCAGAGCGAACAGGAGCCGCGACAGTGGCCGGCTCTTGGCCGCCTGGATGTTCGATATGATCTTGTCCGCCAGCACCGGGCCCATGCGGTCCAGCTCCAGCAGCCGCTCTCGGGTGAGGGAGAACAGGTCGGCCGGGTCCTTCACCAGGCCCTTGTCCATGAGCACGTAGGCCCATTGCTCGCCGAGGCCGTCGACATCCATGGCGCCGCGGCTGACGAAGTGGGTAAGCCAGCGGAAGACCTGCGCGGGGCAGGTGGGGTTCACGCAGTAGCTCATCGCCTCGCCCTCCAGCCTCACCACCTCGCCGCCGCAGACGGGGCAGCGCTTGGGCATGACGAACCGCCGCTGCTTGCCGGTGCGCTTGCTCATAACCGGCCCCACGACCTGGGGGATGACGTCGCCCGCCCGCTGCACGATCACCGTATCGCCGACACGGATGTCCTTGCGGCGGACGTCGTCCTCGTTGTGGAGGGT
>CAZYOV010000142.1:0-5468 GCA_964649215.1 uncultured Dehalococcoidia bacterium | reverse complement strand
GGCTCGCCGATAGAGCTCATATGCTGGGCGAGGCCGATGCGCATGAGGACATACATCAGGGCGAGAGTGCCGTGACTGACGGGCGGGTCGGCTATGGTTCGGTTGATCTCCGGCACATCCAGAGAAATCCGAAGTGTGCTGGGATCGACGAAGGCATGGTTGTAGTGACCCTGGGTGACGAAGTCCACGCCCTGGCTGAGGAATTCGTTGACGCGGGGGGCGAAGTCGCGGTAGACCTCGGTGACGGCCTCCTCGATGGTGTCCTTGGCCAGTTGAGCGGCGGCGCGGGCGCGCTCCAGTTGGCTGACCTCCCGCTGCCAGCGCTCGATCTCTTCCTCGATTTCCGGGTGGGGGCGGTGCTGGGAGAAAGCGTGATCGATCTCCGTCCTGCGCTGGGTGTGCCGCAATTGGGCCTGCTCCCGCTCCTGGCGCAAGGTATCGAGGCGAGCGGCCAGCTCCTCCAGAGTCAGGTCTGATTCGCTCTCTTCCAGGTTGGGGTGCAGGGCCAGGAGTCGCTGGAGGTTTCTGACGAGCTGCTGGTGCTGGCGGTCCAGTTCCTGGGGCGAGCGGCCGTGCAGAAGGGTGCGACGGCGTTGAGCCGCCTGCTCCTCGGCGGCTTGGGCGGATTCGTATTCCTGGCGAAGGTCGCAGGCCTGAAGGAATGCAGCGATAGAGGCCTGGATGTCGATGTGTGCGGGGGTTGCGGCAGTCTTCAGGAGACCCTGGAGCTGGCTGTCGATAGCGGTCAGGGCGGCGGCGGTGCGGCTCTCTTCAGCCTGGAGGCGGGCCAGGTTGTCCAAGTCGGGACGAAGGGTCAGGAAGCGGCGGTGTTTTTCTAGGAGGAGAATAGCCTCTGCAGGGGTCGTGGCGGGGGGCGGCGGCGAAGCGGGCTCCTGGGCGGGCGCGGCCTGTCGACGGAGGATGAGAAGTATGAGCCTGCGCACCAGGGCAGCGAGCGCGCGGCCGATGGCGCGGGCCCCGGCCAGGAGGGCGGCAGGCAGGCGGCGGCTGGGGGCTGGGGGCGTATAGGCCAGCCGTTCCAGGGCCTGGATCTGGTCCGGCGAGAGGGAGCCCACCTCCGCCTGAAGAGTGGGGTACTGGAGGCGGGTCTCCTCGTCTGTGGTGGCGCGGGCCTCGGCCAGCTCGGCCTGGAGGCGCTGGAGGGCGGCGGTGGTGGTGTGGCGGCGGCCGCTGAGGTCTTGGATCTCGTCGCGGAGATGGGTGGGGACGGTGGCGTAGGGCTTTAACTCCTCCTGACGGGCTTGGCTGCTGCTGAGGGCCTGGTCGGCGTCTCGCAGGTCCTGGAGGCGGCCTGCCAGGTCGACGGTCTGAGAACGGGTCAGAAGTACGTCTGTGCGGGCGGTTTCACCCTGAAGTTCAGCGAGGCGGCTCTGGAGGCGGTCGACCTCGGCTGCTTTCTCCGCGAGGGTCTGTCGGGCCTGATCCAGCGCCTGGAGCTCCCGCTGGGCGGTGCGGAGGTGATCGCGGGCGCGGGGGAGGTCGGCGGTGCGGGCACGATCTCTGCCGATCTTGGCGATGAAGTCATTGAGGCGCTGGATGGCGTTAGTGGCGGAAACGTCGCGTCGGGCGGAGTCAGCCAAGGAGGCGATGGCGTCGCCGATCTCGCGGGGGGAGGCGCCGCGGGAGACCTCGAATATCTCGCCCTGGGAGATGAAGGCGCAGCTCTGGAAGACGGCGCGGCTCATCCCCAGGTGGCGGCGGGCGAAGGGGAGGTTGCCGTGGCGGCCGCGTCCGAACTGAGGGGCGATGTCCTGGCCTGTAGTGAGGTCAACGAGTTGAGTGGGGATGTCGGTGGTGATGAAGTCGCGTCGTACCTGGAAGCAGCGGCCGTTATTCAGCTCGTATTCCAGGAGGCCGCGGTAATCGGGACCGGCCCAGGGGCGGAAGCGTTCGTAGCGGGCGGTCTCGTCGGGGCGGGCGCGGTCGTGGTCGTAGAAGCCGTAGAGGAGAGCAAGTACGGCCTGCTGGAGGGTGGACTTGCCGGCCTCGTTGAGGCCGTGGAAGAGGTTGAGACCGGGGGCCAGGTCGGTCTGAAAGGATTGCAGACAGCCGAAACCGGCGAGTTCGATGCGGCGCAGCCTCACCGCGGCCTGACCTCCCGCTTGTCGAAGGCGTCGAGGCCGTAGACGAGGGCAGTCTCAGCGGCCTCCAGCTCGGAACCGCTGAGCGCTTCCATCTTGCGGCGGATAAGCCGGACGAAGGTGCCTTTCGTGGTGGACTCCTCAGCCAGTTCGTCGTAGTCGTAGGCTGGGTAGGTTGCGTCCACGATGTCCAGGAAGGCGAAGCGCTCCGCGCAGGCGTTGAGGAGGCCGGCGTGGTCAAAGTCGACCTCCGGCTGGAGCTGGCCCTGGAGGATGATGCGGGCGATGAGTGATGCAGCGGCTCCCTTTTCGTTGGAGGCGAAGGACTCGATGGCGGCGCGGATCTCGTCTGAAGTAAGGATTGACGAGACGTCCGAATGAAAGGTGCGGTAGTTGACGCGGTTAAAGGGGAGGAGTTGAGGGCTGATGGCATCCTGGGAGACGCGTACGAGGAGGACGAAGTGGTCGCCCTCCTCGTCAAAGCCTAAGGGCTCGGGGGTGCCTGGGTAGGCGAAGGTGGGGTCATCACGGGGTGAGAGGCGGGCCTGGTGATAGTGGCCCAGGAGGGCGAAGTGGGCGCCGGTAGCGCCGATATCATTGGGTTGGAAGGGGGCGTGGGCGGGCTTACCCTCGGGGACGGCGTGGGCGTCGGAGCCGTGAAACAGGAGGAGGTGGCGGCCGGGCCCGGATACGTGGAAGCCTTTGAGGAGGTTTTCGCGCATCGCCGGGCCGTTGTGGCCGGCGCCCCAGAGGGTGAGCTCATCGCTCAGGGGGACGGGCTGGAAGGCGGGTTCGCTGAAGATGGTGACGTTGGGGGGCCATTCTATCTGGCGGTAGAGGGACTCCGGGACGTAGGGGTCGTGGTTGCCGGGGGCGATGAAGGCGGGGATGGCGGCCAGGCGCTCCAATTGCTGCCGGAGGAAGTGGCCGGTGTCCAGAGTCGAGCGCTCATGCTCGTAGAGGTCACCGCCGATGGTAACGGCGTCGACCTTTTGTTCGAGGGCGAGATCGATGAAGCGGCGGAGGGCGTCGCGGAGCTCCTGGCGGCGGTTGTTGGCGATGTCAGTCTTCATGCCGCTACCGCCGAAAGTACGATCCAGGTGGACGTCCGCGGTGTGGAGTATGGCGGGCATGAGATGGCCTATCTGCTAAAGGGGATTCGCACCTTCCCCAATTCTAGCTGTTGAGTAGGGAATGTCAACCGGAAATCATCGTCTTTCCAAGTTTAGGTGATCTGTTCTAGCTGTCAACCATCGTTGACAGGCCACAGGCGGCCTGGTACCTTGCAGCCGCCATGCCGAAGCGAATGAGTCGCGCGGAATGGGAGCGATTTCTGGCCGGGCGGCACGTTGCGGTACTGGCTACGCTGGGGCCGGACGGGAAGCCGGTGCTCACGCCCATCTGGTATCTGTATCGGGACGGGTTGCTGCTCATGCGCACAGGTCAGGAGAGCGTGAAGGCGCGTAACGCAGGTCGCGATCCTCGGGTCACGGTTTGCATCCAGGATGAACGCGCCCCCTACCGGAGCGTGACGCTGTACGGTCGCGCCTCGGTTGAAGCAGCGGAGGATGGGTTGGGCGCGACGATCTCTCGGCGCTACCTGGGGGCCGTGGGAGGTGCGGCTTATCTGCGAATGGCGGGGGAGGCGGTGGAGCAGAGCGCGGAGGTAACGCTGGTAATGCGGCCGGAGCGGGTGCTTACGCAGGATTTCGCGGCGGAGACGCCGTTGGTCGGGCGGCTATGGCTGCTGGCCAAGCGGCTGCTACCGCCCTGGCTGTAGACGGCATCCAGCCAGGCATGACAGCCGTACGAGCCACCGCTCCGTGGAGCGTCGGGCGAGGAGGATAAGCATGGCCTTGGAGGAGATCGTCTCGGGCGTGTACGGCATCGGGATGGGGTATGTGAATGCGTTCTTAGTCGCTGGTGAGGATGACGTGACGCTGGTGGACTCGGGCCTCGCGAAGAAGAAGGACACCATCCTCGGCGCAGTAGCCGGCGCGGGCAGACAGCCGGCGGACCTCAGGCACATCCTGATCACTCACCACCACATAGACCACATAGGCAGCCTGGCCGCCCTGAAGGAAGCGACCGGGGCTAAGTGCTACGTTCACCCCGCGGACAGCCCGATCGTGCGTGGGGACGAGCCGCAGCCGGGGCCGAACCCGGGAAGCCTGCTGGGCAAGCTGGCCGGGCCGCTGCTGTCGCGCATGTCACCGCCGGCGCCGCCCGCCGACGTGGACGTGGAGGTGGGGGACGGGGAGGAGCTTCCCCTTGCGGGCGGTATCAAGGCGGTGCACACGCCCGGTCACACGCCGGGGCACCTGTCGTTCCTGCTGCCCTCGAAGAACGTGCTATTCGTGGGGGACGCCGCGGCTAACATGCTAAGGTTGGGCCTGCCAATCGGTATGTTCACCGCCGACCGTGAGCAGGCGAAGGAGAGCATCGGCAAGCTGGCGGCGCTGGAGTTCGATGTCGCCTGCTTCGGGCATGGGCGCGTGCTGAAGGGTGAGGCGAACCTGAGGTTCCGGCGTCTGGTGGAGAAGCTCGCGCGCTAGGGCACGCCGTCGATCTGGGCTTCTCCCTCCGTGAGGGTGGGCGTGTACGTGTGCTTTAGGTCGATGTTTTCCAGCGCCTCGTCAACCGCATCCTCAACGAATCCCTCGATCGCGTTGGTGATGAAGCCGGGGACGTTGCCGATCTCGATGTCGTCGATCTGGGCGACCGGTGTGTCGCCGGTGAGGTCCAGGGTGCCCGAGATCTTGACGTCAGTTTCCAGTCCAAGAATGGCTTCCAACGAGCCCGTTGCCTCACCGAAGCCGTCGTGGATGCATATGCGGATGTCCTCGAAGTCGACGTCCGTCTCGTCGCTAATGTACTGGTCGGCGCGAGAGGTCACCTCGCTCTCGTCGAAGCTCTCGATTGACGCTGACCCGCCGTCCAATACGGCGTCGAAGGCGTCCCACTTCTGCTGGAACGCGGCGGCGTTGGCGGCGCTGACCGTGATGGGTGGGTTGCCAGCTGTGCAGGGGCCGGGGCCGCCGCTGAAGGCGAGGATGACGTTCACGCCGGCGAAGATGACGGCGGCGATGACGATGACGATGATGGCTGTGATAGCGATGCCTAGCGGGGACGGCCCGAAGAAGCTCAAGAAACGCATAGCGTCCTCCCGAACCAAGGTAGTGTGCGCACGGTTACGCTAGTCTAGGCGGCGCGCGGCAGGGGTGTCAAGCGACGGGCTGGCTGAGCAGCGCCCGCTTGCGCCCCTGGTGCTGCTCCTCCCGCTCCTGGAACTCCGGCATGACCTCACGGGAGAACAGCGCCAGCGATTGCATGATCTGCTCGTGCTTGATCTGACCGGCTTGGGCC
>CAZYOV010000141.1:0-5489 GCA_964649215.1 uncultured Dehalococcoidia bacterium | reverse complement strand
AGGTTGAAGTCGTTGGTGAGGATTGGCGCTTTGAGTTTGATGGCCAGCCGGATGAGCTTGGCGTCCGCGTCGCGGGCGTCCGGGAAGTCCTCTTCGCTGACCAGCACGGGGATAGGCGCCTCCTTCTGGAGCCGGTTGAGCATGTCCAGCCCGCGGCGGCCGCGGTTGCGTCGCAGAGTCTCCTGCGAGTCGGCAACGTGGCGGAGCTCATCGAGGATGAAGCGGGGGACGATAAGGGTGCCCTGGAGGAAGCCGGTCATCGCCACATCGGCGATGCGTCCGTCGATGATGACGCTCGTGTCGACGATGATCTCACGGGGGCGTCCATCGTTGGATCTGGCTACGCCCGGCAGGTAGCGGGAAAGGAAGTCGGCGAACTCCTCTTCGCGGCCGATCATAACGACAACGCCGATCAGGCCGAATAGGAAGCTCACGACGAAAGGGGCAACCCAGGCGCCGACGCCCGGCAGGGTGATAAGGAAGGGGGTGGCCAAGGCGCCCAGCAGGAACCCGGCCAACAAGCCGATGGTGCCCAGAACCAGTTGCAGGGGTGGGATGGTGTTGGACCACTCTTGGAGCCTTTGGAGTGGGGTCATGATGATGAAGGGAGTTGCCAACGTGCCGAATAGAATGAAACCCGCCGGCGTTGCCACCAAGAACAGGACGCGCGTCAGTCCGCTATCACCCTCGGCCAGAGCCAGGCCGGAGTACAAGCCGAGGAAACCGAAGAAGATCGCGCCCAGGACGCGGACTACGGCAGTCAGGTTTTCGATCATCCGATAATTGCTCCCCACCCCACCTGGGCGGAGGGACACACTTCGATGGGAGTCCTCTCCTCAGCTGAACAGCTTTGGACCATCGCTGGCCATCGGCGTGGCTCAACCTGGCTGGAGTATACTGCGTGCCAAAATTGGCTGTCAAAGTTAGCAGTTTGCTAGACGGCATGGGTAAGGATGGAGGCGCCCACGCCACCGATCGCGGCCAGGTAGGTATCCTTGATGATCTTGCCGGCAAGCACGGCCGGGAAGAAGCGCCGGATCGGCATCCTGACAGCTCCCGCTGCCACGCCAGCCAGATCGAATAGAGGGTTGGGAAAGATGGCAAGCAGAAACATGGTTAATGTGCCGCGGCGCTCCATCCATCTGTGGACACGCTCATACTCCGGCCGGTTCTCAAAGATGATGCGACCGCCGTAGCCAGCGGCGTAGCCGGTGAACTCGCCGAGCGCCTCGCCCGTGCCGGCGACGAGGCCCACCCAAATAAAGGCGGGCACGCCGAGGAGATCGTCGAGCAGCGCGCCCCCGCCAACGACGCTGGCCACGGCCGGTGAGGGCAAGAGGATGGAGGCGCTGCCCACCAGGTTGATAAGGAAGATACCGGCGTAGCCCCAGGACTTGAGGTTGCTTGTGTCAGCGCCGAAATAGAAGAAGGCGATCGCGAAGGCGGTCATCAGCAGGGCGACGCCGATCAGGAGAGTATACTCCAGCCGCCAGACGAAACCGAGCCTCGCCGGTTGGGCAGACTCGTCTTCGTGTCGAGTCATAATGCGGACGCCTTCCCGCGTAGCCATGGGTAGGAAGATGACGAGAGGGGCGAGAGACCTAGCCTCTCGCCCCTCAAAGTGGTTTGAACCTAGCTCTCCTTCTACGCCTGCGAGGTTAGCTGACGGGTTCGGCCGAAGGAGTTGGCCTACTCGCCCCAAGCGAGATTCACCCCCGGAAGTGCCTCCGTGGTTCCCCCGCTCCCCGCCAGAGGCGGGGATTAGGCGTCGATATCAGTATTAGATTGTCATGAAGCTAGCAGGTAGCCTCGCATATGTCAACGCGGACTGTGAGGAAAGGTTACGAGGGCATGACCTCCGCGAGGTGGCTAACCAGAGCGGGGACGGGGGCGACGTCTGGCTAGGCTGGGCGGCGCCTGCGGGCTGGATCGTCGGCGGGTTCGCTCTCTGCGTGAGGCTGTTTCGGCGGCGATAGCGGAGCGGTCGCATGGGGCTATTCCGCGAGGCCCAGGTTCGCGGCCAGCCAGCCGCGGATGTCCGGCTTCGCCCGCGGGTTGGCAAGGAGCTGCACCCCATGGGCGGCCTCCCCTTCGTAAACGATGACGTCCACCGGCTCGGCCACGGTTTCTGCCAGCGTCTCGGCGTCGGCGGCCTCGGTCTCATCGGACATGAAGAGTACGGCGCGTGGGCTGAAGCCGGAGATGTCGCTGCCCAGGAGGACGCCTCCCTGAGGGTTTGCGTTGGGGGACATGGAGACGGTAGCTCTGACTTCGGGGAAGGCACCTGAGGCGACGTAGGCGAGGTTGCCGCCCACGCTGGCACCCACCACGCCGATAGCGTCCGCTTGGACTTCAGTCCGAGTGCTGAGGTAGATGATGGCCGCGGCCACGTCGAAGAGCATGTCGTCCAGGTTCTGAAGCCTGTAGTCCTCATCCTCTCCGTCCCGGACGATGATGGTGCTCTCGCCGAAGCTTCGCAGGTCGGGAGCTAGCACGGCGTAGCCTTCCACAAGGAGATCCGGAATGAGGTCTGCCCACTGGGCGCGGCTGCCGTTGAACTGGTGCAGGAGAAGGACAGTGGGAGCGGGGTCTCCTTCCTGGGGGGCGTAGAAGTCGGCTATGATGCGAAGGCCGTCCGCGGCCTGGTATGTTACGCGCTCCGGGCCGCCCGATCCGGACGGCGCGGGCGAGGGCTCTCCGCCCCCTCCATCGCCGCCGCTGCAGGCCGCCAGGGCCAACGCGGCTAGCAGGGCACCGGCGGCGAGGAGCGGGGTTCGGCGTGCCTTACGGGTAGATCCCCCGCACCCGCGTTGCCTCCTCCACACGGGAGACGGCGAGGAGCAGGGCGGCTTCGCGGAGAGAGACGTTCTCTTTCTGGGCACGGGCACAGACCTCCCGATAGGCGCGGGTGATGACCCGCTGCAGCCGTTCGCGGACCTGGTCCTCCTCCCAGAAGAAGAACTGCAGGTCCTGGACCCACTCGAAGTAGGATACGATGACGCCGCCCGTATTGGCGAGTATGTCCGGCAGCACCACGACCCCTTTTTCGGCGAGGACGGCGTCGCCTTCCGGTGTTGTGGGCCCGTTGGCCCCTTCTATGACGAACTTGGCCCGCATGTGGCGGGCGGTCTGAGCCGTGATCTGTCCTTCGAGAGCAGCGGGAACAAGGAAGTCTACCTCTAGAGACAGCAGCTCAGTACCGTCCAGGCAGTCGCCTCCGCCCAGGTCACTGAGGCTGGCGCCTTCGCTTTTGCGCCGCCACAGCGTCTGAACATCAAGGCCCTTCCCGTTGTAGAGGCAGCCGCTGGTGTCTGACAGGGCGACGATTCGCGCGCCTTCGCCGGCGAGGAGAGTGGCGGCCACTCCCCCAACGTTGCCAAACCCCTGTATCGCGACGGTGGCCCCGTCCAGGGAGATGCCGTGGTCGCCGGCCAGTTCTTGGATCAGGTAGAGGATCCCGCGTCCGGTGGCCTCCTTGCGGCCCAGGGTGCCGCCCACGCTGACCGGCTTGCCCGTGACTGCTCCTACCACCGTGTAGCCCCGGTGCATGCTAAGGGTGTCCATGATCCAGGCCATGACGCGCTCGTCTGTGCCCATATCGGGGGCGGGGATGTCCTGGTTGTCGCCGATGATGATGCTGATCTCCGTGGCGTAGCGCCGGGTGAGATTTTCGAGCTCCGTCTGGGACAGCGACTTGGGATCGACGATGACGCCTCCCTTGGCTCCCCCATAGGGCAGGTTGACGACGGCACTCTTCCAAGTCATCCACATTGCCAGGGCACGCATCTCGTCCAGGGAGACGCTGGGGTGATAGCGGATGCCGCCCTTGGCCGGGCCTCGGGCCAGGTTGTGCTGAACGCGGTAGCCGGTGAATACTTTTATGGAGCCATCGTCCATCTGGACGGGGAAGTTGGTGGCCAGTTCCCGCTTGGAGGTGGCGAGCACCTGGCGGAGGCCGGGGTCAAGGTTGAGCCTTTGCGCCGCCGCCTCAAACTGGGCGATGGCGGTGTCCAGTGGGTTGGTCATAGGCTTGGCTGCCGGGTTGGAGATGGCCCTTGATGTCACTTTGACTTAGTCATTGGGGCCTAGAGATACGTCCCGAGGGAAGGCTAGCCAGTCGGTCCGTGACGGGTTGTCTACTCCTGAGTATTGGGCTAGGTATTCGGCGCGCTAACCGCGTCTCCCTCCTTTGGGAGACCGACTTCGTCTGACTTCTCTCCCTTTTTCTTCTCCTCGACGCCCTCAGCCAGCGCCTCCATCTCCTTCAGCAGACTGGGAGGCGAGGACGCTTCTTTGTCGCCGTCCCTGAGCTCCGGTGGAAGCCGGAGCAGGATGGGCTGGGGGGGCAGCTCAACCACAATGGAGGCGCGCGCCGGGATGAGCTTGCCGATGATAACGTTCTCCTTGAGACCCAGGAGGTGATCGACCGAACCCTTGATCGCAGCCTCGGTGAGGACGCGGGCGGTTTCCTGGAAGGAGGCGGCGGCCAGGAAGCTCTCCGTGTTGAGCGAGGCCTTGGTCACGCCGAGGAGCACGGGCTGAGCGGTTGCGGGCTCGCCTCCCTCTGCGAGCGCTTTGGCGTTGACCGCCTCGAACCGGAAGCGGTCCACTAGCTCGCCCGGCAGGAGTTCGGAGTCGCCGGGGGAGTCGACGATGACGCGGCGCAGCATCTGGCGCACGATCACCTCTATGTGCTTGTCGTTGATGGTCACGCCCTGGGCGCGGTAGACTTTCTGCACTTCCTCCACGAGGTACATCTGTGCGGCGGCGGGCCCCTGTATCCGCAGGATGTCTTGCGGGTTGAGCGGGCCATCGGTAAGGGCCTGGCCGGCGTGGATCTGGTCGCCCTTTTTCACCCGAAGGCGGGCTGTGGCCGGCACCGAATATTCGCGCTCGTCCCGCTCTTCAAAGCTGATGGAGAGCGCCTTCACCTTTCTCTTTCCCGTGAAGGCGACCTTGCCGCCGGTGCGGGCGAGGATCTCTTCCGGTGGGGCCAGCGCTTGTTCTTCATCCTTCTTCTTGGATTTGGACTTCGACTTTGGCTTCGGTTGCGGCACTTCGGCGATCACTGCGCCCTGCTCTACTTCGGCGCCACTTTTCACGAGCATCTTGGCGCCTTCAGGCAGGGTGTAGTCGTCGCGGTACATCTCGGTGCTCACCACCTTGATGTGACGGGTTTCGCCTTCGGTGGTGATCTCAGCCAGGCCGTCGATCTCGGAGACGATGGCGGTGCCCTTGGGTGTGCGGGCCTCGAACAGCTCTTCGACGCGGGGAAGTCCGGAGGTGATGTCGATTCCGACCACGCCGCCGGTGTGGAAGGTACGCATGGTGAGCTGTGTGCCGGGTTCGCCGATGCTCTGGGCGGCGATGATCCCAACCGCCTCTCCCTGCGCCACCAGCTTGTTTCGGGCCAGATCGAGGCCGTAGCAGGGGCCGCAGATGCCCCGATGCGCCGCGCAGGTCAGGGCTGACCGCAAGTAGACGCGGTT
>CAZYOV010000140.1:0-5491 GCA_964649215.1 uncultured Dehalococcoidia bacterium | reverse complement strand
CGCCCTCACGCACCGCCTCCGACGTAAAGCCCTTGGTCACCGCCACCAGCGTCACCTCGTCGCTGGAGCGGCCGCTGCGGCGGCAGGCGCCAGCTATCCGGAGGCGCACCGCCTCCACCCGTTCGGCGATCGTGGATAGGCGTTCGGACGTCTGCATTCCGGCTTCAGTATAGCAGCGGCCGGGGTGGCGCTCAGCCTGCGATCCTGCTCCGCAGGCGAGGGCTAAACCTCCGGGATGGGCTTGCGGGGGTCGCGTCCTTTCAGTCTGGAGACTGGTTGAAGCGGGGCCTGCGCTTTTCCCGAAAGGCCGCCAACCCCTCTCGGGCGTCGGCATGGTGGTCGGAGATGGCGGTCTTCGCGGCGATTTCGTCCAGGGCGTGAGCGAACGTCATCTCCGCCGCGTTGTAGACGGAGCGCTTCAACAGCCGCATCGCCACCTGAGGTCCGTCCGCCAGCTCGCTTGCCAGTTTCATTGTCCTGTCCATGAGCTGCTCAGGTGGCGCGACTTCGTGCACGAGCCCGGACTCCAGCGCCTCGGACGCGCTGACGATCCTGTTGCGCATGAGGAAGTCCATTGTCTTCGCCACACCCAGGAGCTGGACGAGCAGATATTGGCCGCCTTCGTCCGGCATCAGGCCGAAGCGCAGCGTGCCGCTGCCCAGCTGCGCCTCAGTGGATGCGATGCGAAAGTCGCAGGCGAGCGCCAGGGAAAGGCCTGTCTGGATAGCGACGCCGTTAATCGCGGCGATGGTGAGTTTGTCGAGATTGCGCACTGCCAGGTTCAGCGGCTGGGACAGGGCGCGGAGCCCATCGTACGTCCCGATTGGGGTTCGGTGCCCGCCGCCGATCTTGGGCACCAGCGCCGTGGCTCCCTTGCTTACCACAGGGCGGCCCGTTACGTCGTCGCCGGCGGAGAACGCTCTGCCGGAGCCGGTGAAGATCACCACCCGCACCGCGTCGTCCATCTGGGCCTGGAGCAGCGTCTCCACCAGGTCGCGCTTCATGTCCTGCGTCATCCCGTTGAGCCGCTCCGGCTGATTGAAGGTGATGAGGGTGATGCCGGGGTCGTGCAGCGTTAGTTCAAAGCCACGGAAGTTACCCGCTTCCACAAGTCAGCCTCCATTCCGTGAGCGCACGCTTCATTCGCCGGCGAACGTCGGTGATCGCTTCTCAACGAACGCCTTGGCCGCCTCACGGTGATCGGTCGTCGTCGCCGAGAGGCGCATGTTCAACGCCTCCTGGTCAAGCAGCGTCAGCAGGTCGGAGGAGGCCGATCGGTTGAGGTTCTCCTTCATGCGGGCGTAGGCGAGGGTTGGCCCGATGGCGAGCTGGGCTGCCAGCGCCAGCGTCTCCTGTTCGAGCTTGTCGTGGGGGACGACGCGGCTTACCATGCCGATCTTGAGCGCTTCTTCAGCGATGAGGATCTCGCCGGTGAAGTACAGCTGGCGCGCCCTCTCCATACCGACGAGCCGGGGCAGAAAATACGACCCGCCGAAGTCGCCGCTGAAGCCGACGTTCCGGAAGACCGTGCCCAGCTTCGCCTGGTCAGACGCGACTCGCAGGTCGCAGGCCAGCGCCAGGCTGAGGCCGGCGCCCACAGCATGCCCGTTTACCATGGCGATCGTCGGCTTGGGCATCGTGTGCAGCACGTAACTCGTGCGTCTCTGCGAATCGCGCAGCGTCTGCACGCCTTGCGAGAACTCCGCCGCCGGCGAGCGCTTGTCGTCGCCCCCCGGTAGCACGTCGCGGCCGGCGGCCATCCCCTTCACGTCGCCTCCTGCGCAGAACGCCCGCCCCGCTCCCGTGAGCACCACGCAGCGCACCGATTCATCGCTCGCGCAATCCGCGAGATGCGCCGCCAGCAGCGGCATCAGCTGCCCTCCCATAGCGTTGAGGCTGTCCGGACGGTTTAGCGTGATCAGGGCCACGCCGTTGGGCCGCTTTTCAAACAGTACGTCCGGCATGTTGGACCTCCCTACTTATAGACTGTGCCGCATTATATCACCGCGGGCGCATCGGCCCGGGCCTCGACTCTGAGTCGTTCTAGCGGCCGCCAAAGTCCTCCACGCACCAGCGCGTGTCGCCGGATACAGCGCAGCCTATCCCTATCTCCGTGAACGGCTCTGTCAGCAGAACGCTCCTGTGCACGGGGCTGTCAAGCCACATAGCGACGGTTCCAGTGGGCCCATCGTCCTTGGGCCCTATGTACAGAACCTCGCCGATCCACCCCCCCGTGTAACCCGCTGACCGGACGCGGCTGGCCATAGTGGAGCCGTCAGGACCTTTGTGATCGAACCATTGGTACTGGGCCATAAGATTGGCGTAGGCTTGGGCCGAGCTGGTGAGCGAAGAATTGATCGTGAGCTCACCGCGGCCCTCGCGAACGCGGGCCTCATTCGTGCCTGAGAGCAACTCCTGGGAGAACGTGTCCAACGATGGCGCCGGGCTGCGCGGGCGCGCCGTAGGCGTCGGTTCGGGAAGGGGTGAAGGGGTGGGCTGGGGCGTCGGTGACGGTGTAGGTGCGGGCGTCGGCCTGGGCGTCGGCATCGGAGAGGGTGTGGGGGTGACTATCGGCGTCGGTGTGAGCGTAGCGATAGGTGTCATCGTAGGGGTGATAGTAGCGACGGTGAGCAGGTAGGGGTTACGGGCCGGCGGCAGCGACGGTTGATCGGAGGCAGGAACGTTCGCGCCGACCGCGCCCAGCAGGCCGATGAAGGCCAGGGCGGCCGCCGCTGCGGGCAAAGGCCACTCTATCCATCTGAACATTCGAACGGGTTCCGGTCGTTAGGGACATGAATCTCAACCGTTCAACAAGCCTATGAATGAAAACATTACGTAACCTTTACACGTTATCTGCATATTTACGTATTATCGTGGTCTGAGTGGATTGCAGCGGCACTTGACGTGGGGCGTAAGGCAGAACAGAGGCGGCTCGAATTGGGGGCGACTCGGCCGAACGCCCACGATCTTCATCGTATACTAGGCTCGCGATGAAACAGATGGACCGGCGACTGTTGATCCTCATGCGTCTTCGGGACGAGACGCCCTTGCGCGCCGCGGACCTGGCGGAGGAGTGCGGCTGCTCGGTGCGCACGGTTTATCGGGATATCGATGCGCTGTGTCAGGCCGGCGTGCCGGTGGCGGCGCTGCCCGGCGAGGGGTATCGCCTGGTGCCCGGCTATCACCTGCCTCCCATTGCGTTCACGGCGGAAGAGGCCGTTCAGCTGCTGCTGGGCAGCGACCTGGCACTGGGGCTGGGCACAGCGGCGCAGCGCGACGCGGCGCGGGCGGCGGCCGCCAAGGTGGAGGCGGTGCTGCACCCCGAGACGCGACGGGAGGTCACCCGGTTGCGAGAGCGGATTAAAGTTTCGCCCTGGATGCAGCACGACCCCTCGCCATGGCTGCCCCTCCTGCAACAGGCGGTGATCCACGACCGGGTACTCTTGCTCCGCTATCACTCGTTCAGCTCCAACGAGCTGACGGAACGTCAGGTTGAGCCCTACTTCCTGGTCTTCTACGAGGGCGACTGGCACCTCGTCGGCTACTGCCGCCTTCGGGAAGGCATGCGGGACTTTCGCGTCGGCCGCATCCGTGAGGCGGAGCTTCTGCCGGAACGGTTCGAACGTCCGGCCGGGGTGGACTTGAAGGACGATGGGACGCGGCTGGCGGCGCGGGACGTGCGTGTCTGGATAGAAGCGTCGGCTGTGCCTTGGGCTCGCGAGGCGCCGGCCTTCGGCCTGGAGCGGGAGGAGGCGGGGGAGGGAGGCTCTGTGTTCGTGTTCCGCTCCTGGGACCAGCGCCGGCTGTTGCCCTGGATCCTTAGCTGGGGCGCATCCGCGAGGGTCCTCTCGCCGCCGGAAGCGATCGTGCGGGTGCGGCAAGAGACCGAGACGGTGGCACGGCGCTACGCCAAAGCGTAGTCGCGGCGTTTTTTAACCCCCCGTTTCACTACTGACAACCCGCTGTCATCAGCACCGCTTAGGCTGAACCAAGAACATTCGAGGAGGTGTCTGGAGAATGAACGTCCGATTCGTCGCCGGCTTCGCTGCTATCGTAGACGAGGCCGCGGAGGCGCGCCGCTTCTACGGCGAGAAGCTGTCGCTCCCGGTCAAGTTCGATGAGGGAAGCGACTACTCGGTGGTTGACCTGCCGGGGCTCAAACACTTCGGCTTATGGACGCTGCGTGACGCCGCCCGCAGCACCTTCGGCCGGGACGAGTGGCCAGAGGAAGTCCCGAGGCCGCAGGCAACGCTCGAGCTGGAGGTGGACGACGTTGCCGAGGCGGTGGCAGAGCTCAAGGGCAGAGGGCTGGAGCTTCTCCAGGACACGAAGGTCGAGCCCTGGGGCCAGACCACAGCCCGCCTGCTCTCGCCGCAGGGGTTGCTCATCGGCGTTGTCTACAGCCCGATTTTGCGTGAGGAGGAGTCGAAGTCGTAATAAGGCGGGAACGCGAGATGGACATTGAGGGGAAAGTCGCCCTTGTCACGGGTTCCAGCTCCGGAATCGGCCGGGCGACGGCGTTGCGATTGGCCCGTGAGGGCGCCGCCGTCGTAGTCGCCGACATCGATGAGGAGGGCGGCCGGGATACTGTCCGGCAGATCGAGGCCACCGGCGGGCGCGCCGCCTTCATTCGCGCCGACGTGGCCAGCGAGGCCAACGTGCGGGCGATGGTCGCCTTCGCCGAGGAGACCTTCGGCGGACTGGACATCCTCGTCAACAATGCCGGCGTTGTCGAAGGCATTACTACCGAGCGTCTGTCCTTTCCCGAAGTGGAGCCGGAACGTTGGATCCGTACCCTGGAGGTCAACCTACGCGGTGTCATCCTGGGCACTCAGTATGGTATCCAGGCGATACGCAAGCGCGCTGGCGGCGTCATCGTCAACATCTCGTCGGGCGCGGGCATCGGATACGGGCCTCACGGTTCCCCAGTGTACGCGGCGAGCAAGGCCGGCGTGATGCGCTTTAGCGCCGCGCTGGCGCCGCTCAAAGACAGGATGAACATCCGGGTGAACTGCATCTGCCCCGGCTGGGTTGACACCCCGATGGTGCAGCGTACCCGGGCCGAAATGTCGCCAGAGGAATGGCAGGCGATCGCACCGGCTGTCATGCTCCAACCGGAGGAGATCGCCGACGCCGTCGTCCAGTTCGTCCGCGACGAGACGCTGGCTGGCCGAGTGATGTTGTGCTACGAAGGAGAGACACCGCGGCTCGTGCCGATCGAGTGAGACGTGTGGTGCGCGTAAACGAAGCGCCTGGCTGGGGGCGGTGATGCGCTCTATTGCGCACTGCGGCCTGCCTCGGCGCAGTGTATAATACCGCCGATTCCTATGGCGCCTGCCTGCCGGCAGGCAGGGAGGGACGCATGGTTATCTCCATCGTCACACGCAAGACCAGCATTACGGAGCGGGCGCAGTGGCAGTCGCGCCTGGATGGCGTGCTGCCCAAGATTACACAGGCCCTTAAGGCGGAGGCCGGCTTCGCCGGCGTGCAG
>CAZYOV010000139.1:0-5513 GCA_964649215.1 uncultured Dehalococcoidia bacterium | reverse complement strand
ATCGCGGAAGGCCTGGACCATCTCGGGGGCGTTGCCGGTGATCATGGCGTTGACCAGCTTGGCGTAGCCAAGGCGAAACTGGTCGTCCAGCTTGCGGCAGAGGCCGAAGTCCAGCATGACGAGCCGCGGGCCGGGCCGGACGAACAGGTTGCCGGGGTGGGGATCGGCGTGAAACATACCGTGGAGGAAGAGCTGCTCGCAGTAGGCGTCGTTCACGAGCTGCGCCACGGCCTGCAGTTCTATGCCGGCGGCCCGAAGGGAGTCGATATCGGTGATCTTGATGCCTTCAAGGAATTCCATGACTAGGACGCGGCGGGTGGTGTACTCCCAGTGGATGTGCGGGACGATGATGTCAGGGCGGGAGGCGAAGTTCTGGGCTATCAGCTCCGCGTTGTGGCCTTCATTGATGAAGTCCAGCTCTAACGGGATGTTGCGGCTCACCTCCTGCATGATGGGGCCGAAGTCCAGGTTACGCTCCAGGGCGGAGAGGATTCGCAGGAGGAAGCGGATACTGTCCAGGTCTGTCTGGACGATGTCCCAGATGCCGGGGTACTGGACCTTGACGGCCACGGTGCGGCCGTCCTTGAGCGTGGCCTTGTGCACCTGAGCCAGAGAGGCGGCGGCGATGGGCTCATGGTGAAAGCTGGCGAAGACATCGCTGAGTGGGCGGCGGAGCTCACGGGTGACCTGGCGCTCGATTACCGGGAAGGGGCGAGGCGGCACCTGGTCCTGGAGCCGTGAGAGGATGGAGACGTATTCGTCGGGGATGAGGTCGGGGCGGGAGCCGACGATCTGGCCGAACTTGATTAACAGCCCCTGGTTCCGTACGGCGAGGTCGTAGAGCTGGCCGGCCGACCAGGCGTGGTGAGCGCGACGGCGGGCCGCCGCTTCGTCTTCGGGCAGGTTGAAACGCTGCTGGCGGACGCTGATGGACTTATAGCCCAGGTAGATGCGGGCGGCCAGGGAGGAGACGGCGAGGAAGCGTCGGACACGGTCTCGGGCGTTCATAGGGGTACGATCCCATTATGGCGAAGCGGCAGTCGCTGGTCGAGGTTCAGGGAGGAGTTCGGGCCTAGACGGCGAACTGCGCGACTGGTGACGATCGGCGACGCCGTTGCTCTGAAGGCCGGGGTTGGATCCCCGCTGCAAAATGAACGCACCATTCACGCTGGGGCTGTAACAGGTCGCGTTCTACCTTCCGTCTAAGGTGTTAGAAACCGCGCGATCTGCATGGCAATGATAGGATACTTCAGAACCGAGGGGGCGGAGGCCTGAGCGCATGCCCAGAGACGAGCGCGACTCCACCGAAGCACCAGCGGAGGAGGGGTCGGTGACGAGCACCGCGAACCAAGGGGCCCAGGCCGCCGACCCGACCGAAAACTCGACCGCTAACGAGTACGGCAAAACGTACCCAGTTGGGCGGCCGTTCCTTTTACTCCGATTGGCAAGCGCGGCATCTATCGCTTGCGTCGTGATCGTCCTCGTGGCCCTGGACATCGTCAGGAACGGCTGGGTGGCCTGGACAGTCATGGGGCTGTTCGCCTACCTGGCTTTGACGGGAGAAGTCATCCTGGGCGTTACACGGCGGTTGGTGCAGAAGGAGCGCAACCGGGCCAAATCGGTCTTCCTGGACCGAGAGGCCGAACTCCAAGATATCGCCTCCAAAGACGACTTGACGCAGCTCCAGAACCGCCGTTTCTTCTACGAGCGGCTGCAAGAGGAGCTGCAGCGGTCAGAGCGGTCCCGCAAGCAACTCTCCATCATCATGATTGACGTCGACGACCTGAAATTGATTAATGATGAGTTCGGCCACCAGGTTGGCGATATCATCCTGCGGCAGTTCGGGCGGACGCTCAATCGCACGGCGGCAGCGGCTCATGTGACCGCCCGTCTCGGCGGCGACGAGTTTGCCGTGATCATGCCGAACGCGGACCGGCGTGAGGCGGAACAGATGGCCTGGAGGATCTGGGACCAACTAGGTGAGGCGCCTCTGTGGGAGAACGGACACGCCAGCATCTACCTGGGCGTTTCCATGGGCATCGGCGGCTACCCGTGGGGCGGTACGGATCTGGAGGAGATCATCCACTGGGCGGACGCCAAGCTGTACGCCAACAAGCTGGAGCGCAAAGGGTTCAACCAGGGAAGGACGGGCGCAGGCGACAACCGGCTGTCCTCAGCGGTCGTAGAAGTGCTGAGCACAGCCCTGGACATCCGCGATAACATGACACACCGTCACGCCCGGCGCGTGGCCCGGATGGCGGCCGTAATGGCCAAGGAGATGGGGCTGGACCCCGAAAAGGTTCTGGAGATCGAGTATGCGGCAGCGCTGCACGACATCGGCAAGATCGGGGTGGCGGACAGCATCCTGCGCAAGGCGGCGCCTCTGGACGACGAGGAGTGGAGAGATATGCGTCGCCACTCAGAGCTGGGATACGAGATCTTGAAAGGGATCGACTTCCTGCGGGTCGCGGCGGAGATCGTGTGGGCCCACCACGAGCGTTATGACGGCAATGGTTACCCCCGAGGTCTCGCGGGGGAGGAGATACCCTTTGGCGCGCGGGTGTTCGGAGTCGTCGACGCCTACGACGCCATGACCTCGCGCCGGCCCTACCGTCAGGCGATGTCACGCGAGCAGGCCTGCATCGAGATCGCTAGCAACGCCGGCACTCAGTTCGATCCTCAAGTGGTAGAAGCGTTCCTGGTGATGATCCGCCGCAGCCCGGAGGGGATGTACGAGGATGGAACGGGCTACCCACCGGCCGATCATCGATCCGCCCAACCGGAGCCAGATGCGGCAAAGGTCACGCGCGTTTAGGCTTCAGGAGCGTTGAATCCCGGGCCGCGGTTGTTACCGCGGCCTTTTCCGTTACTCGACCAGGGCGAGCCAGCGTCCGGCGCGGCATGCCGCCCGGAAAAGGTCATACCCCCATTCTTAGTGTGGGCGTCAGAGCGCTTCAGGTTGGATCCGTAGCGTGTTCTGTTGGTTCGGACGCCCGTCACAGGTTCATCGACGCGGCCCAGCGGTTGATGAGTTGGGAAAGCAGGGGTAGAATCAGGCCGTACCGAGGCGTAGATAAAGGAGGGCAGGCATCATGGCCGAGGAGGAAGAGATCGGCCGGGTGATGGACTACTTCGCCCAGATCAATGTGGCGGGGATAGACCTGACACGCAAGCTGCGGGTGGGGGACACGATCCGCATCAAGGGTCACACCACGGACCTGGAGGAGGTGGTGGACAGCATGCAAATAGAGCATGAGCAGGTGGAGGAGGCTGGCCCGGGAGACAAGATCGGGATCAAGGTGCAGGACCGCGTCCGAGGCGGCGACCACGTGTACAAGGTCACCTCCTAGCCCCACCCCATCGAAAGCGCAAATGGGCAAACCGAAACAGGCCGCTGCCTGTTGCTAGTTGCTAGTTTCCAGTTTCGCGTCTCAGCGGGTCAGACGGGGCGCGGGACGATTGGGTTGCGTCGCAGGAAGCGGGAGAGGGCGAAGGAGACCGCCGAGATCACCAGGGCGCCCAAGAAGGCGGCGATGAAGCCGTCGACGTTGAATTCGATGCCGAGCCGGTCGCAGAGCCAGTCCGTGATGGCCAGCACCAGGGCGTTGACGACGAAGATGAACAGCCCCAGGGTGAGGAGCTGAAGGGGACAGGTCAGGAAGATCAGGAGAGGCCGCAGGAGGGCTCGCAAGACCACGAAGATAGCGGCGGCGGGGAGTAGCGACTCCCAGCCACCGATCTCCACGCCGCGGACGATCCAGGCGGCGGCCAGGAAGCCGACGATGGTGATGCCCCAGCGCACTGCGAAGCGCACGATCCAGGGTACGTCCCTGTCCCAGGGCGGCTCCGTGTTCGCCCAGTAGCTGACGACGATGCGGGACACGGCGGTATTATAACCGAGTGGTGCGCTCAGGCAGTTGTTCCTGATAGCATAACCAGGCGAAGACCCCAACCGCGCCGCCCCTGAGACTGCCCATCGCGCGGCAACTGGGGGCCAGACCACAGGAGGAGGAATGGAAGCCTACGAGTGCATCGTCAGCAAGCGTGATACGCGGGCATATCTGGACAAGCCCCTGAACGAAGAGGAGCTGCGTAAGGTCCTGCAAGCGGGGCGGATGGCGGGGAGCTCCAAGAATACCCAACCAACGCGGCTCGTTCTGATCAGACAGCGGAAGCGGCTGGAGGAGGTGGCGGCCTGCGCTAAGTTCTCCCAGCATCTGCCCGCGGCGGCGGCGGCGATCGCTATCTGCCTGCCGTCTACAGGGAGCGACTTCGATGCCGGGCGGGCGGCGCAGAACATGATGGTGGCGGCGTGGTCCATGGGCATCGCCTCCTGTCCCTCCTCGATGCACGACCAGGAGTGCGTGAAGAAGACGCTGGCGTTGCCGGAGGACTACCGAGTGGTGGTGGTGCTGGCGCTGGGCTATCCGGACCCGAAAGTGTCCATGCACCTGGGCAGGCGGCGGGTTGAGATGGACGAACTGGTGCACGAGGAGCGCTGGTGACGCAGAAGCGACAATTCGCAGGTTAGGTCAATCATGAAGTTGCGGGATGTCAGCATTCAATCAGTCGGAATCGCGCTGTCTGCAGTACTTGTAGCGTGCGGCGGAGCAGAACAGAGCAATTCTGATGCCGAATCTTCCCCTACGTTCTCTGACGGATTGACGGCCAAGGAAATAATGCAGAGAGCGAGTGAGGCGGGGGAATCCATTCGCAGCGTCCGGACCGTCCAGACAGAACAGGACGAATTCCTTGGCGAAGCGAGCGAATCTGAGATCGAGATGATCCTTGTGGACGACGATCTGTATATGAAGGTCACTGATGAGGATGGCGTCTCGGAAATTCTCCTCTACGGCGCCCGCTGGTATAAACGAAGCTCATCCAGCGGCCCATGGAACCTAGATCCGGATCTTGAGGGTTTCTTTGCGCAGTTGCCTGGATTGGAACAGAGGGCAGAGGACGTACTTTTGGATCCGTCTTTCGCCCTCACGAGACTGGAGGACCAAGTCGTAGATGGCCGGAAACTGTTGAGAGTAAGGGCGGAGACCTCATCGCGTGTAACTGATGCAGGAGAAATCCTCGAAGCGCTGCCTGACACCGACGCCGAAATACCGCCACTGCCGGAAGAACTGCTGCCGGATGAAGTAAGTGTAACGTTGGACTTCTGGGTTGGAGCAGAGGATTTCAATATCTACCGCTGGAAACAGGAAGCCGCCCTATTCAGAGACGGTAGGCTCATCTCATCGACGCGGCGCACAACTGAAGCTTTAGACTTCAATGAGCCGCTTACATTGCCTGGGCCTCTACCAGATGAGTAGTGGGGAAGCGTGAACGACGGTAGCATAAGGGGGCGTCGATGACGATTACGGAAGGACGGATCGCGGGGCCGGAGCGGCCGGGCGGGCAGGGGCTGGACGCCAACCAGGAGGAGTCCGGCAACCGCGCGATCGCGGCCCTCCTGACGGACCCCGTCCGTGGAGAGCAGACGGACCTGGTGATTACCTACCGCGACG
>CAZYOV010000138.1:0-5596 GCA_964649215.1 uncultured Dehalococcoidia bacterium | reverse complement strand
CGGCCCGTCCGTCGCCGCGCTTGATCTCGGCGGCCACCAGGAACGCCCGCTCCCGGGGCTCCGTCGTTTCGTGTAGCCTGCGTGCTATCTCGGCTTCACCTCCCGTAATAGTATAGACCGCAGGTGGGCGCCCCGTGCATGCTACAATGGGTCGCGCCAACATCCCCGTCTCGCTAGAAGGGCCACCGGATGCCTGTTCCCGCTCATGCAGGGCCAAATGTGGGCCGGTCGGCCGGCCCCGACACTCCACGCCGCATCTTCTCGCCCATCGCCGACAACTACGACCGTCCCGCCCAGCTCCTCAGCCTCCTCCAATACTCCCGCTGGCATGACTTCCTGCTCTCCCGGCTCGACCTGCCGCCGGGGGCGCGAGTCCTCGACATGGCCACCGGCACCGGCGCCCTCGCCCTGCGCCTCTGCCGGCGCGACGGCGTGCGCGTGACGGCCGCCGACATCACCCGGCCGATGCTTCAGACCGCGGCCCGCCGCGCAGACGGCGTACCGCCCCGCCTGGACCTCGCGGAGTGCACGGCGGAGGCGATCCCCTTCGCCGACGCGGCCTTCGACGCGGTCGTCTTCACCTACCTGCTGCGCTACGTCGCCGACGTCCCCTCCACCCTCGCCGAGCTGGCGCGCGTCCTCAAGCCGGGCGGTACGATCGCCTCCCTGGACTTCGCCGTCCCCTCCGGCCTCGCCTACCCTCTCTGGCGGCTGTATACAGCCATCGCCCTTCCCATGGGCGGCGCCCTACTCTCCCCCGCCTGGCGCCGCGTCGGCGCCTTCCTCGGCCCCAGCATCCGCGGCTTCTACCGCCGCTGGCCTGAGGAGCGGCTGCTCCAACTGTGGCGCGACTGCGGCTTCTCCAACGTCGCTGCCAGACGCCTCTCTCTGGGCGGCGCCATCGTTATCTGGGGAACGAAGAGCGGATGAGATCCGTCCGCAGGCTCGAAGCCGCGACGCCCAAGACCACGGCCCAACCCGAGGCGCGACCGGCCTTCTACGCCCTTGGCCTCGGTGCCTGGCGAGACTACGTCACCCTGCTCCATCCTCCGTACACACTCTGGCATCTGAGCTACGTCGTCCTCGGCGCAGCCCTCGCCCCCACCCTCCACTATGACCGGCTCGGCGCCACCCTCCTCGCCTTCTTCCTTGGCGTCGGCGTCGCCGCCCACACCCTCGACGAGCTGAACGGCCGGCCTCTACGAACCCGCATCCCGACGTCCGTCCTCGTACTCCTGACGACGATCGCTCTGGCCGGCGCCGTCGCGCTGGGGCTGCTTGGCGCGGTGGTGGTTTCGCCCTGGCTGCTGGCGTTCGTCGCCTCCGGCGCTTTCATCCTCCTCGCTTACAACCTGGAGCTGTTCGGCGGCCGCTTCCACTCCGACTTCTGGTTCGCCTTGGCCTGGGGCGCCTTCCCCCTGCTCACCGCCTACTGGGTAAGCGCCGAGCGGCTCGAACCGGCCGCTGCCGCTGGGGCTGCCGCCGCCTTCGCCCTCAGCCTCGCACAGCGCACTCTCAGCTCCCGCGTTCGCGCCATCCGCCGCCGCGCGCAGAGCATCGAGGGGCGCATCACCTACGCGGACGGCACGACAGAGGCGATAGACAGGCGTTGGGCTCTCGCCGCCGACGAGCGGGCGCTCATGCTGCTGGCAGCGGCGGTAGCCTGCGTCGCCGCTGCGGTGCTGCTGGCGCGGGCGGTCTAGTCCTTCGGCGGGTCCAGGTAGGGGACGAGCCAGGAGCTGATCCGCTCCCGGCGGTCTCCCAGGCCGGCCACCTCCAGCCGGTGCATGTACTCGTTGACCTGCTTGCGGAGGATCGCCATTACAACGGGGGTTCCCTTGTCGACGTCACCCTGACCGGCCAGGATGGCCAGGGCCTGGGTGGTGTACTGGGCGCCGGTAAGGCCCTCCGTGCGCAGGATCGACTCCGCCTGGTAGTAGTACCAGTGCAGCTCCTCACGGCGCCAGGGCTGGTGCTCAACCACGTGCTTGAGGTGCATCACCCCGAAGGCGACGTGGCGCGACTCGTCCTGGGCGGCCAGGCGGTAGATCTTCTTCTCAGCCTCACTCTGGGCAATGTACTCGCCCATGCGGAACAGCGTCTGAACGAACCCCTCGCCCAGGATGTGGAGGATGGCGGACATCTCCGTGAAGTCCTGCGCCTCGATGATGCGGCGGAGACCCGCCTGGGCGGTACCGCTGAGGAGGCCGCCGCCGTTAGCCAGGGCGCGCTTGCGGAACACGTCCAAGTGCCGCGCCTCATCCATGATCTGGGAGAGCAGGAACAGCTTCACCTCGTGGTGCTCGCTGTTGATGCGGGGCATCCACTGGCCGGGGGTGTCGCCGGCGATGAACTCCACCTCGGTCAGGAAAGTGCAGAGCTGGCACATCGCCCGCTCCATGGCATCGGGCAAGGGCGTAATGGTCTCCCAGGGGATGTCGGTAGCGGAGGACCACTGGCGCTGGACGGCCTCTTCGTACAGGAGGCGGGCGTTATCGGCGTAGACGTCGGCGCGGGTGCCGTATGGGGTGCCGATGCGAGGCGTTTCGGGCCGGGCCACGGCGCCGCGGGGCCGCAGCGTACGGTTGTCGGTGTGCTCCGGCACCTCGCCGTAGGGGCCGATCTCGATCTCGTCCAGCGTGAGGCCGCGTCTGCCGGGCTTAGCGCGGACGCCCCAGGTGTTGTCCAGGTTAAGCCAGCTCAGATCCAGGGCAGGGATATCCGTCTCGCTTCGCAGCTTCTCCAGCGTATCCTGATCGATAGCCATAGCAGCCCCTGTTCCAGTTCGGTCGCCCGGAGATGCCCTACTATAGGCGCGATGCCGCGAGGGTGTCAATCCGAAGCGCTATAATACCCCCAACACGCTACGGGCGAAGGAGGTCTCGCATGCGCGTACTCGTCACCGGCGGAACCGGCTTCGTGGGATCGCACACGGTGGCGGCGTTGATCGAGAAGGGACACGACGTGCGGCTGCTCGCGCGCTCGCTGGACCGGATCGCCCCCGCCCTGGAGCCGCTGGGGGTGGGTAAGGTCGACTCTATCGTCGGCGACGTCACCGACCCGGAATCCGTCGAGCGGGCGATGGAGGGCTGCCAGGCGGTGCTCCACGCCGCCGCCGTCTACAGCCTGGACGGCCGCGAGGCGAAGCGCATCCGGGAAACCAACGTCCGCGGCACCGGCCTGGTGCTGAGCACGGCGATTCGGCTGGGGCTGGACCCCATCGTCTACGTCTCCACCGGCGGAGCGTTGCTGCCGCCTGACGGTGAGGTGCTCACGACCGACTCGCCGGTCAACGCGCCTCTTGGCACCTACATCCGATCCAAGGCCGAGGCCGAGAAGGTGGCGCGGAAGTACCAGGAGGACGCCGCCCCCATCGTCATCACCTATCCCACTGGGGTCTGGGGCCCGCACGATCCGCACTTCGGGGAGACCAGCCGGCTGGCCTCAGCGGTCCTAAAGGGGCAGTTCCCGCTGCTCCCCTCAGGCGGGTTTCAGGTCGTCGACGTGAGAGACGTGGCGCAGGTCCACGCCGCGGTGATGGAAGCGGGACGCGGGCCGAGGCGCTACCTGGCCGCCGGCACGTACATGGAGGTCAAGGAGATCGTCCTCGAGCTTGCTGAGATTACCGGACGCAAGCTCCCTACGCGGACGGTGCCCGCTCGGTACCTGATGCCGGCAGGCCGCCTCGCCGACCTGGCCCAGCGCGTCCTGCCGTTCCGCCTGCCGCTGAACTTCGAGGGCTTCTACTTCCTCAGCCTGGAGGCCCACTACGACGATTCACGCACGCGTGAGGAGCTGGGGTTCGCCCCGCGCGACCCACGCGACACCTTCACGGACACGATCCGCTGGCTGCTGGAAGCAGACCACATCTCGCCCAAGCAAGCCGGCAGGCTGGCCACGTAGACCCGGGGCTACCGCCCATTCAACAATGGGCGAAGTTCGGTAACCCTGGCGCTAACCCCGTCGAGCGCCTGAGCGTTTCCCCATCAGATAGCTGGCGACGATCTCTGAAAGGGGCTACCTCATGTACTGGACGGATCGGATCAACAGGGTGGCCGGCGTCACCCTGCTGCTTCTCGCGTTAGGAATTATCCTCAACGTTGCATTCACGGCATCCGCCGTCGGAGGCTCCGACCCGATAGAGCGCGCGGAGATCGAAGAGGTACTTCGAGACATCAACGACAATGAGGCGTTGTTCTTCCTCGGGACCGGGTTCAGCATAGCGACGGACGCCGCGATCTCGCTGGCGGCGGCCGCGGGCTTGTACCTTGTGCTCCGGGACCGCAGCCGTCTGCTGGCGCTGTTCGGATTCGCGGGGCTGATCGCGGGCGGCATCGCCTTCATGGCCGGCGACGCGGGCGCCCTGACCCTCGGTATTCTGGCGCAGGACTTCGTGGAGGAAGGCGGACCTGGAGGCATAGCAGCCGGCGACGCCGTTATCCTGCAGTCGGCCCGGGCCGTGGGCGCTTTCACGGGGCTTACGTTTCAGATCGCCTTCACAGCGCTCGCCTTCGGGCTTCTGGCGTTTGGGGCCTTAATCACTTGGGCGAAGGAGGGATCCGTGAACCCCCCGCGCTGGCTGGGTGCGCTGGCAATCATCTCTGCCCTGGCGATACTCTTGAGCTGGCTCGCCGCAGTTGACAACGATCTGGGCGACGTGCTCTTCCTCATCGCCAACCTAGGCGTCCTGCTCTTCCTCATCGTCCTCGGTGGCTGGCTGCTGATGCAGCCGGAGGCGGGGGAGGCGAGTCCGGCGTCGTCACCAGCGCCCGTAGGCGGGGGTACGCCCTTACAGCCGTAGCGCTTCCAGGCGGCGCACGCCCTCCTCCAGCCGCTCGTCCGGTATCGTGAGCGACAGCCGCACATACCCCTCGCCGCTGGGGCCATAGCCGACGCCCGGCGTCACCACCACGCCCACCTCGTCCAGCAACCGCGTGGCGTACTGCACGCTGGTCGTGCCGTCCGGCACCCGCGCCCAGACGTAGAGGCTGGCCCTGGGCGGGCTCACCCGCAGCCCCAGACCGCGTAGGGCCGACACCAGCCGGTCGCGCCGCCGCTGGTAGGCGCGGTTGTGCTCCTCGATAACGCCCTGCGGCCCCTCCAGCGCCGCAATCGCCATCCGCTGGATCGCCTGCGGTATGCCGGAGTCCAGGTTTGACTTAACCCGCATCAGCGCGTCGATGATCTCCGCGTTTCCCACCGCCATCCCGATCCGCCAGCCCGTCATGTTGTACGACTTAGAGAGCGAGTGGAACTCGATCCCCACCTCGCACGCGCCCTCAGCCTCCAGGAAGCTCGGCGGCCGGTAGCCGTCGAACGCCACCTCGGAGTACGGGCCGTCGTGCAGCACCGCCAGGCCGTGCTCTCGCGCGAACGCTGCCGCCCGCTCGAAGAACGCCAGGTCTGCCACCGCGCCCGTGGGGTTGTTCGGGTAGTTCAGCCACAGCGCCTTCGCCTTGCGCAGGACATCCAACGGCACCGCCTCCAGGTCCGGCAGGAAGCCGTTCTCCTCCCTCAGCGGCAGGTAGTACGCCTCGCCGCCGGCGAACATCGTCCCCACCGCGTACACGGGGTAGCCCGGGTCCGGCACCAGCGC
>CAZYOV010000137.1:0-5616 GCA_964649215.1 uncultured Dehalococcoidia bacterium | reverse complement strand
CTGGCCATGACCTACGCCGACCGCAACATCCAGGCCAACCTCATCGCCCCGGGACTCTTCCCCCACGACAACCCGGCCATGGCCGAATGGTGGCGCGGCGGCAAGTTCGTCCCGATGGGCCGCCTGGGCCGGGACGACGAGCTGGGCCCCCTCTGCCTGTTCCTCGCTTCAGACCTGTCCAGCTACATGAACGGCGATATCCTCGCGCTTGAGGGCGGCGGCCTGTCCGGAGGCCACGCCCCTACCGGCTTCGCGCCGGTGCTGCCGCTGGAGGGAGAGGCGTAATGGTCCAGCAGCAGTTCTCGCTGAGCGGCAAGACGGCCCTGGTCATTGGCGCCGCCGGCCCCGTGGGGCGCGCGCTGGCCGTAGCCATGGCGGAGGCCGGCGCCGACGTCGCCGTCTCCACCACCACCCGCTCCCAACAGGAAGAAGTGGCCGCCAACTCCTGCGCCAACGAGGTCTGGGCCCTGAAACGCAAGGGGTTCGCCGCCGCCATCGACGCCGCCAGCGAGTCCGACGTCGATAAGCTGATCCAGCGCGCCGTCGCGGAGATGGGGCGCCTGGACGTCCTCGTCAACGCCCACGACCTACCCTTCGCCAAGCCCCTGACGGAGATCACACCGGAGGAGTGGCGACGAGTCGTCGACGTGAACCTCACCGGCGTCTACCTCGCCTGCCGCGCCGCCGCCGAGCCCATGCTCTCTCAGGGCTCCGGCCGCATGATCAACGTCGTCTCCCTGCTGGCCGAGCGGGGCATGGTCAACGGCGCCGCCTACTGCGCCGCCCAGGCCGGCGTGATGAACCTCACCCGCGCCCTCGCCCTGGAGTGGGCGAAGACCGGCGTCACCGTTAACGCCATCGGCGCCGGCTGGACCGAGGGCATGGCCCTCCTCGCCGACGAGGAAGCCCGCCGAAAGCTTGAGCGCTACCTCCCGGGTAAGCGGCTGGCAAAGCCCGATGAGATCGCCGGCATAGCCGCCTACCTCGCCTCCGACGCGGCCGAGTACCTCACCGGCCAGGTCGTCTGGATCGAGGGCGGCGCCCTGAGCCACGTGTAGTGACCGGGACGGTGAGCGCATATGCCCCTTGACCAGAAGGAGAAGCAAGCGGCGGACCCAGAGAGCGTCCGCCGCTTCCAGGCCAACCTGGACACTGAGATCGACGGCATCGCCATCTACCGGCTCCTCGCCGAGGCCGAGCCTGACGAGAAACGCAGGTCGATCTTCGAGCAGCTCGGCGCAGTCGAGGAGCGCCACGCCGCCGTGTGGCGTGACAAGCTCCGCGAGGCCGGCGTCGAGCCCAGAGAGCGCGGCCCCAGCCTGCGGGTGCGTATGATCGGCTTCATGGCCAGGCGCTTCGGTGTCAGGTCCATCCTGCCCATCGTCCGCGGAATGGAAGCCGGCGCCTACGCTGCCTACATGGCCCAGGACGAGGCGGCCCAGGCGATAGCGCCCGACGAGCGTGAGCACAGCCGCACTCTGGGCCGGCTCCAGCGGCCGGACCTGGGGCCCGTCGAGGCGATCATCGCGCGCGAGACCTGGCACCGTACGGGCGGTGGCGGCACTCTCCGGGCCAGCATCTTCGGCGTCAGCGACGGGCTGGTCTCCAACACTGCCATCATCATGGGCTTCGCCGGCGCCCAGGCAGAGGGGCAGCTCGTGCTCCTCGCCGGCGTCGCTGGCCTCCTCGCCGGCTCCTTCTCCATGGCCACCGGCGAATACGTCTCCATGCGCGCCCAGAGAGAGCTGTTCGAGCGCCAGATCGAGCTCGAGAGGGCCGAGCTGGAGACGGCGCCCGAGGAGGAGGAGGAGGAGCTGGCACTCATCTACCAGGCCAAAGGCCTACCCAAGGAAGAGGCCGAGTCCATGGCAGCGCGCCTCATGCAGAACCCGGAGGTCGCGCTTGACACCCACGTCCGCGAGGAGCTTGGGCTGGACCCGTCACAACTGGGCGCGCCGTGGGCGGCGGCGATCTGGTCGTTCCTGGCATTTGCGATCGGCGCACTCGTCCCCGTCGTCCCCTTCTTCTTCGGCGCCGACGCCAGCGCCCCCTTCGTAGTCGCCGCTGCCACCCTCAGCGCCGTAGCCCTGTTCGCCGTCGGCGCGTCGCTATCGCTGTTCACGGGCCGCAGCGCCCTCCTGAGCGGCCTCCGGCAGCTTGGCCTGGGTGCTGCCGCGGCCGCGCTGACCTTCGGCATCGGCAGCATCATCGGCGTATCGACCGAGGTATGAGCCAGCTATGAGCGAGCAGGTAACCATCGAGCGGCGGTTCAACGGGCCGCCCGAGTCCGGGAACGGCGGCTACGTGTGCGGCGTAGTGGCCGGGCTCGTCGGCGGCACCACGGAAGTTACCCTCAGGCGCCCTCCTCCCCTGGACCGGCCCCTGCAGGTCGCGCGCCTCGACGATGGTGGTGTCGCCCTGCGAGCCGAAGAGACAGTCATCGCCGAGGGGGCACCGGCCTCCGTCGCCGGTCACGTTCGAGGAGGCTGTGGCGGCCGCAAAGTCTTACCTCGGGTTCCGTGTGCACGTCTTCGCGAGCTGCTTCGCCTGCAGCCCCAAGCGGGCCGAGGGCGATGGTCTCCGCATCTTCCCGGGATGGGTCACCGGCCGGAACGTCGTCGCCACCTCCTGGACGCCCGATGCCTCCCTCAGCGGAGACGGTGAGGTGGTGCAGCCAGAGTTCGTGTGGGCGTCCTTGGACTGTCCCGGGGCGTGGTGTCTATTCACCGAGCCCGGCAATGTACGACCGGTGATGCTGGGCCGGATGGCGGCGAAGCTGCTGGCGCCGGTGCGGCCCGGCGAGCAGTGCGTCGTCATCGGCTGGCCGCGCGGGGAAGAAGGTCGCAAGCTGTACTCCGGCACGGCGCTCTTCTCCCACGACGGTGAGCTGCGCGCCGTGGCCAGGGCTACGTGGGTCAGGGTCGCCTAGCCGACTACTCGTGCACCGACCAGTTCGGCACCGTGCCCGTTACGCCCTCCGCCTCCAGCGCCATGATCTCCTCTCCCGATAGCCCCAGCAGCTCCCCCAGCACGTAGCCGTTGTGCTCGCCGAAGGCGGGCGCCGGCAGCCGGACGTGCCCCGGCGACTCGCTCATCCGCCAGTGCGGGCCCTCCACCTCCCACACCCCCGCCAGCGAGTGCGACACGCTCTCGTAGAAGCCGCGGGCGCGAAGCTGCGCGTCCGCGAACACCTCCGGCACGCTCTGCACCGGCGAGGCCGCCACACCCGCTGCCTGGAGCGCCTCCGCCGCCGCCTCCTTCTCGCGCTCACGCGTCCACCCCGAGATCAACTTGTCCAGCGCATCCTGGTTGCGGTAGCGGCTCACCACGTCCGCGAAGCGTACGTCCGCAGCCAGCTCCGGCCGGCCCATAGCAGTACACAGGGTCGTGAACTGCGCGTCATCCTCGCAGGATATCGTCAGCCACTGATCGTCGCCCTGGCAGGGATAGCAACCGTGAGGCGCCATCGAAGAGTGCCGGTTCCCCCGCCGTGCCGGCTCCCGGCCCGTCATGGCGTATCCCACTACCTGCTCGCCGATGACGTTGATCAGGTTCTCCCGCTGGGCGATCTCTATGTACTGGCCGCGCCCCGTGCGGCGACGGTCCCACAACGCCATCGCCACCGCCGCGGCGGCGGCGATACCGCCCATCGGGTCGCCGTAGCTGATGCCCGTCTTCTGCGGCGGGCCGCCGGCGTACCCCGTGAGGTGGCAGAGGCCGGACAGCTGCTCCACGTTCGTCCCGTAGGCGATGAAGTCCCGCTCGGGGCCGCTCTTACCGTGGCCCGGCATGGAGACGGCGATGATCTCAGGGTTCGCCTCCGCCAGGACATCGTAGATGAGGCCCAGGTTCTCCATCACCTCGGCGCGGAAGTTCTCGATCACCACATCGGAGATCGCCACCAGCCGCAGGAACAGCTCGCGCCCCTTGGGGTTCGACAGGTCGAGCACACAGCCGTACTTGTTGCGGTTCAGGTGGTTGAAGTAGGGCGACTTGTCCCACACCCGCTCCACCGTAGGCCGCTGGCCGGTGAAGGAGCGGATGAGGTCCCAGTTGTTGACGGCCTCGACCTTGATCACCTCGGCGCCCATGTCGGCCAGGAGACGCGTGGCGTAGGGCCCGGCCCAGGCCATCGTCAGGTCCAGCACCCGAACGCCGTGGAGGGCCAGGCGGAACACTATACCACCCCCGCCGCCCGCAGGCGAGACAGCTCCCGGGCGCTCAGGCCCAGCTCGTCGCAGTACACCTCCCGGTTGTGCTCCCCCAGGAGCGGAGCGCGCCCGGCCCGCCACTCCACGTTGCTCATACGGAAAGGCGCGCCGGGGTAGGTCAGACGCCCCGCCATCGGGTGCTCGACCTCCCGAAAGTACTCCCGGGCCCGGAGCTGTTCCGACTCCAGCAGGTCGCCCAGGGTATGCACGAAGCCGATTGGCGCGCGGGCGGCGCCGGCCTGCTGGTACACCTCCTTCGCCGTCTTCCCCGCCGCCCAGGCGTAGACGATCGCCTCCAGCTCATCGTTGTGCTGGAGACGCGAGTAGTTGTCCCGGAAGCGCGGATCCTCGATCAGCTCCTCGCGGCCCATGGCGCGCGCGAACCAGGGCCAGTTGCGGGGCATGATATGCAGGCCGATGTGACCGTCGGCGGCGGGGAAGACGCCCACCATGCCGGACATGACGTTGCCGCGGCGCTTGGAGATGTCCCGTTTCAGGTAGGCCCACCAGGGCAGATACAGCTCCAGGGCCGAAGCCATGCACTCCTGGCCGGATATGTCGACGTGCTGGGGCACCTCCGTCGCGTCCGCCTGGTGCGCGGCGACGGCGGCGGCGGCGAACGCCTGGAGCCCCGCCTGGTACTCCGCCTGATAGCCGCCGTTGACCAGCGGCTCCCGGTCCGGCTCGCCCGTGAGCGACATCTGTCCGCCGGAAGCGAACGACGTCAGGTTCGTCGCCCGCCAGTCGGCCTTGGGTCCGCCCTGCCCGTACGGCGTGATGGAGACGAGGACGATCGGCCTCTTGATCGACTTCAGCGCCTCGAAGCCGAGCCCCAGCGAGTCCAGATAGCCAGGCGAGAAGCCCTCCACGATGACGTTGGCGTCCTCCACCAACCGCCGCATCAACCGCCGGCCCGTGGCCTGCGAGATGTCCAGGGTGATGCTGCGTTTGTTGGTACCCAGGTAGAGCCACGGAGCACCCGCCTCCCGCTGAGGTCCGCCTGCGGCGGGGAAGGGGCCCTGCCGGCGGAGCGGATCGCCTCCAGGCGGCTCCACCTTAATCACCTTCGCGCCGTAGTCGGCGAACAGCTTGCCGCAGTACGCCCCAGCCACGCCGCCGCACAGCTCCAGGACGCGCAGCTCATCCAGGCTCGAATGACTCTCGGCTGGCATAGCGGCGTCTATCGTAGGCGAAAGAGTCGCTGTCGCGCTAGATGTTGGAGCGGCCCTGGCCACCGTCCACCACCACGCAGGCCCCCGTCACCCAGGACGCCCGCGGCGAAAGGAGGAACGTCACCACGTTCGCCACCTCCTCGGCCGTACCGAACCGCCCCATCGGGATGTTCTCCGCCACGAATCGCGCCATCCCCTCCGGGTCCTCCTGCTGACGGCGCCACCAGGAGCCG
>CAZYOV010000136.1:0-5641 GCA_964649215.1 uncultured Dehalococcoidia bacterium | reverse complement strand
GAGGCGGACGAGTTCGACGCCGCCTTCCTCAACTACCACCCGGACATCGCTCTCGTCACCAACGTGGAGCCGGACCACCTGGACATCTACGGCTCATACGAGAGGCTGAAGGACGCTTTCCGTCAGTTTCTCTCCCAGGTCCAGCCAAACGGTTACATCGTGGCCTGCAGAGAAGACCCTGCACTGCAGGCCATCCTGCCCGAGGCCATAGGAGGCGACGTGAACCCCCCCGTCCACGTCGTCTCCTACGGTCTCGATCCTTCCGCCGAATGGCGCGCGGAGGATATTTTGAGTAAGGGTGTAGACGGGTATACTTTTGTGGTAGAATGCGGCGGAGAGGTCTACGCGACCTTCGAAACGCGATTGCCGGGAATCCATAACGTGAGCAATGCCTTGGGAGCGATAGCGGTGGGGAGCATCCTAGGCCTGCCGGTTGAGACCGTACAGCGGTCGGTCGCCGAGTTCAGCGGCGTCCGCCGTCGCTTCCAGCACCTCGGTGAGGCCGCCGGAGTCACGATCGTGGACGACTACGCTCACCACCCGACGGAGGTGCGCGCCACGCTGGCGGCCGCCCGCGAACGCTTTCCCGGCCGTCGCCTCGTCTGCCTGTTCCAACCTCACACCTACAGCCGCACCCAATACCTTCTGGACGGCTTCCGCACCTGCTTCGCGAACTGCGACGTTCTGCTCATTGCGGAGACGTACGCCGCCCGCGAGGAGCCGACGGCGGGCATGACCGCTCAGCAGCTAGCCGAAGAGATCACCGAGCCGTCAGCCCGCTACGCCGGCGACCTCGAGCAGTCGGCGGCGGCCGTGGCCGCGATGCTAGAGCCCGGCGATGTCTTCTTCGCCATCGGCGCGGGCGACATCGAGAAGGTCGGGCCGGCGGTCCTGGAGACGCTGGCGAGACGATGAACGAAGCGTTTCTGGACGAGCTGCGAGCGCTGGGGCCTGCCCTGCTGGACGAGCCGCTGCACCGCCACAATACGCTCGGCGTGGGCGGCCCGGCCGACGTCTACTTCGCCGCTCGCAACGAGGAGCAGCTCCGGGCCGCCCTGCGAGCCGCCCACCAGCACGACGTGCCCGTATTCATCCTGGGCTCCGGCTCCAACGTCCTCATCCTGGACGGCGGCATCCGGGGGCTGGTGATCGAGAACGCGACGGAACAGGTGGAAGGCCCCGCAGCCAACGGCGCTGGATTTAAGGTGCGTGCGGCCAGCGGCGTAAGCTTCGCCGCCCTGGCCCGCCGCCTCTCCTTCGCCGGCTACAGCGGCCTAGAGTGGGCCTGCGGCATCCCCGGCACCCTGGGCGGCGCCGCCGTCTACAACGCCGGCGCTTACGGCAAGTCCCTACTGGATAACCTGAAGGGCATCCGCGTAGTCGATCCCCAGAACGGCATCCTGGAGCTGCGGCCCGAGGAGCTGACCCTGGACTACCGCAACAGCGCCTTCACCCGCGGCGCCTTGAAGGGCCATGTGGTCCTCTCCGTAGACCTGTCGCTGCAGAAGGGCGACCCCGACGAGCTTCGGGCCCGCGTGCGCGAGTTGGACGCCCGCCGCCTGGCCGCTCAGCCCCGCGGCCGCAACGCCGGCTCCATGTTTAAGAACCCTGCGGAGCATCCCGCCTGGTGGCTAGTCGATCAGGTCGGGCTACGCGGCCACCGCATCGGCAACACGGAGATCTCTCAGCAGCACACCAACTTCTTCCTCAACCTGGGCGGCGCCAAGGCCGTAGACGTCCTCGCCCTAATGGAGCTAGCCCGCTCCCGGGTACGGGGGCGCTTCGGCATCGAGCTGGAGAACGAAGTCGCTATGGCGGGGGAGCCCTGATGGCAGGCAAGCGTCTGAAGGTCGGCATCCTGTTCGGCGGCCGCTCCGCCGAGCACGAGGTCTCCGTGGTCTCCGCCCAGGCGGTGATGGCCGCCCTGGACGCGGACCGTTTCCAGACCGTGCCCATCGGCGTCACCAGACAGGGGACATGGCTCACCCCGGCCGATAGCGAGCGCGCCCTCACCTCCATACGCTTGGAGAGGTTCTCAGCCCTTGAGGAGCCTCTGGGAGAGGGCATCCTGCACCGCACCAAGGCCCTGGGCGCCCTGCGCCGCCTGGACGCGGTCTTCCCCCTCATCCACGGCACCAATGGCGAGGACGGCACCCTGCAGGGGTTCTTGGAGCTCGCGGGGGTGCCATATGTGGGCGCGGGCGTGGCCGCCAGCGCCCTGGGGATGGACAAGGCGCTTCAGAAGGCGATCTTCCGCCAGCACGGCTTCCCGATGCCAGAGGACGTCGTCGTCCTCGCCTCCCGCTGGCGCGACGATCCGGCCGCCGTCTCGCGCGAGGTTGAGGCCGCCATCCCCTACCCTTCCTTCGTTAAGCCCGCCAACAGCGGCTCCAGCATCGGCACCTCCAAGGCCCGCTCTCGCGAAGACCTGGACGAGGCGCTGGAGGAGGCGTTCCGGTACGACCGCAAGGCGCTGGTCGAGGTCGCCGTCGAGGGGCGTCAGGTCGAGGTGGCGGTGCTGGGTAACGACGAGCCGGAAGCGTCGCCACCGGGCGAGATCACGTTTGAGGGAGAGTTCTACGACTACCGGGCTAAATACGACGACCCGAACACTCGGCTCCATATCCCCGCCGATATCCCGCCTCAGGCCGCCGAGGAGGCCCGCGCTATGGCGCTAGCGGCTTACAAGGCGATAGACTGCGCCGGACTGGCCCGCGTGGACTTCTTCTTCACACCGCAGGAGCACCTCATCCTCAACGAGGTGAACACTATCCCCGGATTCACCCCCATGAGCATGTATCCAAAGCTGTGGGAGCACGCCGGCCTATCCTACAGAGACCTGATTACCCGCCTTATCGAGCTGGCGCTGGAGCGGCACGAGGAGAAGCGCCGTTGTGTATAAGTTCAAACCCGGAAAGCGCCGGCGCGCCCTCAAGGGGTACGTCCTCCCTGACGAGAAGGCGGAACGCAGGCACCGGCGTCTGCGCTGGCGCCGCACCCTCATCGTTCTCGCCCTGCTGGCGGCAGTTGCCGGCGCGGTGGTCCTCTACCGCTCGCCCCTGCTGCGGGTGCAGGAGGTACAGGTGGTAAACGCCACCAGCACCAGCCCTGAACGGATCGCCGAGCTGGCTGACCTTGAGGGCGCCAGCATGTTCAACACCCCTCTGGATGAGGCCGAAGCGCGCATCGTCGCCTTGCCGCTCGTCAAAGGGGCCCACGCCCAGCGCCGATGGCCCAACAAGGTGCGCATCGAGGTGATCGAGCGTACCCCCTGGGGCTACTGGAACCTGGCTGGTACCTCCTACGTGATCGACAGCGACGGCGTCATCCTGCCCAACGTGAAGCCGCCCAACGGCGCCCCCGCCATTCACGATGTCGGCGACCCGGCGAACTTATCTCCCGGCGTCCGCGTCGACGCGGACGCCGTACGCCTGGCCCAAGCGCTGCTCAATCTCGTGCCGGACCAGCTCGCCCTCGGGATCACAATGTTCGAGTACGCACCGGAGAAGGGGCTGTCCGTGGTGACCGCTGCGAATTACCGCGTGGTCATGGGCGACAGCCAGAACGTTGAGTACAAGCTGGCGGTCTGGAAGACGGTGGAAGAGGAGATCGGACGCGGGGCCATGGCAGGCCACGTACTCGATCTGCGCTTCCGCGACCGCCCATCTTTCCAATGAGCGAAAGGAGGCGATGACGAGGTGAGAGACAAAATCCTGACCTCCATAGACGTGGGTAGCAGCAAGATATGCACCCTCGTCGGCGAGCTCACCCCAGATGTGGACGTGCGCATCCTCGGCGTGGGTATAACCGCCTCCCAGGGCGTCAAGAAAGGGATGGTGGACAATATCCAGGAAGCGACGGAGGCGATAGCCAGCTCCGTCGAGAAGGCGGAGCGCTCCAGCGGCAGCCGCGTGCTGAGCGCCCACGTAAGCATCAGCGGCAACCACGTGGACTCGCTGAACAACCGCGGCGTCGCCACCATCCCGGGCCGTGAGCGGCCTATCACCCAGCAGGACATCGACCGCGCCGTTGAGGAGGCCCAGGCGCTGAATCTCCCCACCAACCGCGAGATACTGCACGTCGTCCCCCGCTTCTTCGTCGTCGACGGGCAGGAGCAGGTCAGCGATCCGGTAGGGATGTACGGCCAGCGTCTGGACATGGAGACGCATATCGTTAGCGGCTCCCTCACCGCCGTGCAGAACCTCACCCAGTGCGTGGAGGGCGCCGGCGTCCAGGTAGAAGCGCTGGTTCTTTCCCCCATGGCGGCAGCGGAGGCGGTGCTGGAGGAGGAGGAGAAACGCCAGGGGATCATAGTGGCGGACATCGGAGGCGGCACCACCGGCATCGCCGTGTTTGTGGACGGCGCCGTGTTCCACACCTCGGTGCTGCCGGTAGGAGGCTACCACCTGACCCATGATCTGGTCGCCGGCCTGCGCGCCCCCTTCTCCGCCGTCGAGGAGCTGAAGACGGAGTACGGTTCCGCACTGCCCTCCCAGATCAACCCTGAGGACGTTGTCGAGCTGGAAGCGTTCGGCGGCCAGCGCCGGAAGGAGACGTCCCGCCGCCGTGTCGCGGAGATCCTCCAGGCCCGCGTGGAGGAGATACTGGAGATGATCTACATCGACGCCAAACGCGCCGGATTCGACGAGATGGTGGCAGCCGGCCTCGTCCTCACCGGCGGCTCGGCCAGCCTCCCCGGCATCGACGAGCTGGCCGAGCAGGTGCTGCGTATGCCCGTACGCATCGGCCGGCCCCGGGGGATCCACGGCCTGGCCGACACGTTGAACGACCCAGCCTACGCGGCCAGCGTGGGCCTGCTGCACTGGTCGATCCTGGAGAACGGTCACAACGGCCACAAACCGGGCATCAGCCTCAAGTCACCGTTCGCGCTCAGTGGGGTGCTGGACACCGCCAAACGGTGGTTGAAGGCACTCATCCCGCAGTAGAGAGATGACCCAGCAAACGTCATACCCGATCAACCCTCAAGAGGGAAAGGAGGACGCATTGGCAAGCATAGACCTAGACGGACTCCCCCCCATCAAGGTGGTGGGCGTGGGCGGCGGCGGCTGCAACGCCGTCAACCGCATGGTGGAGGCCCGCATCCAGGGTGTTGAGTTCGTCGGGATCAACACGGATACTCAGGCCCTCATGCGCTGCGACGCGGAGAGCCGCATCCGCATCGGCGACCGCATAACGCGCGGGCTGGGCGTGGGCGGCGACCCGGATCGCGGCCGCCAGGCCGCCGAGGACTCCCGCGATGAGCTCAAGGAGGCGATCAAGGACGCGGATATGGTGTTCATCACCGCCGGCATGGGCGGCGGTACGGGCACAGGCGCCGCGCCGGTGATAGCCCAGATAGCGAAAGACGCCGGCGCCCTCACCGTCGCCATCGTTACCAGACCGTTCTCGTTCGAGGGGGCCAAGCGCAAGGCAAACGCCGATGGCGGCGTCGCCAACCTTCAGCAGGAGGTCGATACGCTCATCGTCATCCCTAACGACCGGCTGCTGGCCCTCGCCGACGAAAAGACGACTGTCGTCGAATCGTTCCTCATGGCCGACGAGGTGCTGCGCCAGGGGATACATGGCATCTCCGAGCTGATCACCATGCCCGGAGACATCAACCTGGACTTCGCCGACATCC